>NZ_JBXAOE010000004.1:0-348870 GCF_058802485.1 Cupriavidus sp. GW822-FHT02D05
GGGATTTCTTTCCGGACAAAAGTGCTTTACAACCCGAAGGCCTTCTTCACACACGCGGCATTGCTGGATCAGGGTTGCCCCCATTGTCCAAAATTCCCCACTGCTGCCTCCCGTAGGAGTCTGGGCCGTGTCTCAGTCCCAGTGTGGCTGATCGTCCTCTCAGACCAGCTACTGATCGTCGCCTTGGTGGGCCTTTACCCCACCAACTAGCTAATCAGACATCGGCCGCTCCTATCGCGCGAGGCCTTACGGTCCCCCGCTTTCACCCTCAGGTCGTATGCGGTATTAGCTAATCTTTCGACTAGTTATCCCCCACGACAGGGCACGTTCCGATGTATTACTCACCCGTTCGCCACTCGCCACCAGGATTGCTCCCGTGCTGCCGTTCGACTTGCATGTGTAAGGCATGCCGCCAGCGTTCAATCTGAGCCAGGATCAAACTCTTCAGTTTAATACCTGTGTGATCCTTCGGTTTCCCTATGGATCTCGCTCTTTCGAGCGGTCGCTCACTCTCAGAAAACTGACTGGCTACGTCCGCGATTTGCACCCCGGACATAACCAACATGTTTTACTGTGCGAGCACTTTATAACTTGTAAGCTAAAAGACCGAAGTCTTCCGCATCCGCTATCAAGCGCCCACACTTATCGGTTGTTTGTTTGTTAAAGAACTGGCCGCGGTTCGCTTTGCTTACCGCGTCGCTGCGTTTGCTGCAGCAGAGAAACGAGACTATAAAGAATTATCTGCGTTTCATCAATACTTTTTTAATCTTTTCTTGCTCAGGCTGGATTCGCTACGCGCTCTTCTCACCTTTCCTGCCATCCCCCGCAACCTTCGCCCGTCTGCCTTGCGGCTGAGTGTTGTACTGCGGAAGGGGGCGAATACTAAGCTGTCGGCACGGTGCTGGCAAGTCTTTTCTGGAAAATTTCGTCGACACGTAAAAAGCGCCTCACGACGCACAATTTAGCATCAAACCTCGGGGCTGACCGGCTTCCGCTAAAATTCGCGTTCACTCCTCACCTCTTCACAACAGAACACTATGGGATTCGAACAACTTGCTGCGCTGAAAGCGCAGCTGGCGCAACAGGCCAAACCCAAGCCGGCGGCCAAGCCCACACGCGCCCGCCCATCCGCGCAAGCGGCCCAGTCGAAACCGGTGGATCCTGTTGTACGGAACATCGGGCGGCTTCAAAAGCGCTTCCCCCTCGCCTTCCCTAAGAACCCCGCGCCGAAGAGAGCGTTGAAAGTCGGCATCTTTGACGATCTGCTTGGCTACGCTAGCGAGCTGGGCTTGCAAGAGGCGGAGTTGCGCGAAGCCATCAAGACCTGGTGCCGTGGGACCCGTTACAAGGCATGTCTTACGGAAGGCGCTGCGCGAGTAGACCTCAACGGCGCCGATGCGGGCTCTGTCACGCAAGCGGAAGCAACGCGCTTCAAGAAATAAGCGGCGGCGGTGGCGCGGCAGATACGGACAGGCATAAGGCTATAAGGCTATAAGGCTATAAGGCTATAAGGCTATAAGGCTTACCGCACGATTGACTCTGGCGGCCGCTCTGCCCCCTTCGCTTCACGGCAGCGCTCGATCAGCCTAAGCACCGTGGGCGAGCGCTCGTTCTTGCGATGGACCACGGCCAGTTGCGACGCCACGTCGTTGCGGGCCAGCGGCTTGAAGACCACGTCGGGCGGGGCGAACGCGCGCATCGAGGCGGGGATCAGCGCCACGCCAAACCCGGCCGCCACCATGCTGATGATGGTGGCCATCTGGGTCGACAAAGCCTCCACGCGCGGCTGGAAGCCAGCATTGCCACAGATGGCGAGCGTGATGGCGTAGAAGCCGGTACCGTGCTCGGTATGCGTGCAGATAAAGATCTCGTCGCGCAGCATGGCTACGTCGACGCGAGCGCGGCCAGCCAGCGTATGGGTGGCGTGCAAGGCCGCCACAACGGCTTCGGACGCGATGTCGAACAAGGCCAGCCCTTCCGGCAAGGACCGCAACGGTGGCCGGATAAAACCGATATCGAGTTCGCCGCGTGCCACCGCTTCGAGCTGGGCCGGCATGTCCATCTCCCGCATGGCAAGCCGCACGGCCGGATGATCCTGGCGAAAACGATAGACGAGCCTTGGCAATAATCCTGACAACGCGGCTGACGCCACATACCCGATGGCAGCGCCGCCGACATCACCCCGGCTGGCGCTGGCCGTGACCAGCCCGGCATGCTGGACCTGGCGCAGCACACCCATCGCTTCCTCGTAAAAGACCGCACCCACATCGGTCAGCGCAATCCGGCGCTTGCTGCGCGAGAGCAGCGGCGCGCCCGCCTCTTGCTCGATCCACCGGAACTGCTGGCTCAGCGCCGGCTGCGATATGCCCAGGCGCTCAGCCGCGCGGCCAAAGTGCAGCTCCTCGGCCAGCGCGGCAAAGTATCGGTAGTGTCGGAGTTCGAGGTTCATCGCGATGGCCCGCTTTCAATATAAGCACAGCTTATCAACAATTAAGCTTTGCGCACTTGAACCTATCGAAGCCTGCGCCGCATGATGCACGACTTGGCGGCGACGACGCCGCGGCACGCATCGGGAGCAAGTCGGGCATGGGATTGGTCAACAAACGGGTAGCAAGCTGCGCAGAGGCCATCGCTGACCTGCGCGACGGCGCCACCGTGATGGTGGGCGGCTTCGGCAGCGCGGGCCTGCCCGACGGCCTGATCGCGGCGGTGCTGGCGCATGGCGCGCGGGATCTCACGGTGATCTCCAACAACGCCGGCTACGACGGCGAAGGCGTGGCGAGCCTGATCGAAGCCGGGCGCATGCGCAAGCTGGTCTGCTCCTACCCGCTGACAGCGGGCGCCACGGCGTTCCGCGACGCTTACCGGCGCGGCGAGGTCGAGCTGGAACTGGTGGCGCAGGGCACGCTGGTAGAGCGCATTCGTTGCGCCGGAGCCGGGCTGGGCGGGTTCTACTGCCCCATCACTGCCGGGACGATCCTTGCCCAAGGCAAGGACACGCGGGAGATCAACGGTGCGCTGCACGTGCTGGAGCTGCCGCTGCATGCGGACTTTGCGCTGATTCGCGGACGTCATGCGGATCGCCTTGGCAACCTGGACTATCACCTGGCGGGCCGCAACTTCAACCCCATCATGGCCACGGCCGCGCGCGTGGTGGTGGCGGAGGTGGAGGCGATGGTCGAGGCCGGCGCGATGAACCCCGAACATATCGTGACGCCCGGCATCTTTGTCCACCGCGTCGTCACCGCTAACGCCAACAAACAGCAAGCCGGGAGCCAGCCATGAAGCGATGGAACAGGGAACAGATCGCCCGGCGCGCGGCGCAGGACATCCGGCCGGGTGCCTACGTCAACCTGGGCATCGGCCTGCCGACGCTGGTCGGCGACATGATCCCGCGGGAGCGCGAGGTCTTCCTGCATAGCGAAAACGGCATCCTGCATCTCGGGCCACGCCCGCCACTGGGCCAGGAGAACCCGGACCTGATCAATGCCAGCAAGCAGCCGGTGACATTGCAGCCTGGCGCGGCCATCTTCGATTCCGCGCTGAGCTTCGCGATGATGCGCGGCGGCCACCTGGACCTCGCCATCCTTGGCGCCTACGAAGTGGCGGAGAACGGCGACCTGGCCAACTGGAGCCGCGGCGACCCGAATACGCCGCCCGCTGTGGGAGGCGCCATGGAACTGGCCTTCGGCGCGCGCGAGGTCTGGGTGCTGATGGAACACACCACGCGCGACGCTCGCCCGCGCCTGTTGCACCGCTGCACACTGCCGTTGACGGCAAGCGGTGTGGTCAGCCGCATCTATACCGACCTGGCGGTGATGCGCGTGACGCCCGACGGCTTGCTGGTGGAGGCCATGGCCGAGGGCATGACCCTCGGCGAGTTGCAGGCGCTGACCGAGGCGCGGCTGCTAGCCTAGCGCCATCGGCGAATCAGCGAATCGGCATTTCAGCGGCTTGACACCACCCGCTCGATCCACGCGACGAACACCGCGACCACTTCCTCGCGGTTGGTCTCGTTCAACGTCTCATGCCGCGCCCCGCCGAACACGTGGGACGACACATCGGCCTGCCCTGCCGCGCGGTAACGGCTAACCAGCGGCTCGAACCATGCCAGATGATTGTTGACCGGATCAGAATCGCCGGTGAACAGGTACATCGGCAACGCCGGACGGATGCGGCGCAGCGTATCTGGCTCTGCCAGGCGCGCGCACTCGGTGAACATCGAGGCGCGCGAAGCCGGCGTCACGGTGAACCCGCACAACGGATCGGCGATATACGCATCCACCTGGGCGGGGTCACGGCTGAGCCAGTCGAATGGCGTGCGGCTATCCGGCACCCCGGCATTCATGTCTTCCAGCTTGAATCCCGCCTGCGCTGCTGCCAGCATCAGGTCCACCGCAGTGGTGCCCGACAGCGATACGCCGTCGAGCAGCGCGCTGTGCTCAACCAGGTAGCACTGCGCCGCGAACGAGCCCATGCTGTGGCCAAACAGGATCAGCGGCACCCCGGGATGCTGCGAGCGCGCGTGCCGGCTGAGCACGGCCATATCGTCCGCCAGCGCGGCGAAGCCACGCGGGCCGAAGTCGCCAAGCTTGTCCTGCGCGGCTGCATCGGCGCCGTGTCCGCGATGCTCGCTGGCGTAGACCACATAGCCCGCGCGCACCAGCGCGTCGGCCAAGGGCCGGTAACGCCGCGCATGCTCGCCCATGCCATGCGCGATCTGGACCACGGCACGCGGCGCGGCGCCGCCCTGCCAGCGGTGGACCTCGATCTTGTGATCGTCATTCGAATCGAGACGAAAGTGGACGTAGGGTTCCGATGTCTGCATGCCAAGCCCTCGGTTAACGCCGGCCGTGTCGGGAGTGACGGTTGCGGCGCAGACATGGTACGCAAGTGGGCGCGTTCAGGCTATCGGGGTTGCTCCGCCCTGCCGCTGTGGGGGATGGCAGGGGTAGCAGTACGCCGCCCGGCACAGGCCGGGAAGCCCGCCGCGCGGTTACCCCAGCCGCTTGATCACCGCCTCGGCGAACTGCAAGGTCGAGGCCGAGCCCTTGAGGTCGCCGGTTCTCACCTGATCCTGGTTGAGCGCCAGGTCGATCGCTTGGCGCAGCCGCACCGCCAGGTCCTGGCGGCCCACATGCTCGAGCATCAGGCCGGCGGCCAGCATCAGCGAGATCGGGTTGGCGATGCCCTTGCCGGCGATGTCCGGCGCGGAGCCGTGCACGGCTTCGAAGATGGCTGCCGTCTCGCCGATATTGGCGCCCGGCGCCATGCCCAGCCCGCCCACAAGGCCAGCGATCTGGTCGGACAGGATGTCGCCGAACAGGTTGGTACAGAGCAACATGTCGAACTGCCAGGGATTGAGCACGAGCTGCATGGCGCAGGCATCGACGATGCGATCATCCATCTCCACGCGGCCCACATAGTCCTGCGCCACCTCGCGCGCGGCCTCCAGGAAGATGCCGGTCAGTGCCTTCAGGATATTGGCCTTGTGCACCACGGTGATCTTCTTGCGCTGGTTCTTGACCGCATACTCGAACGCAAAACGGGCGATACGCCGGCAGGCGTCGCGCGTATTGGTGCCAGTGGACACAGCCACCGCGTGCGGGTCATCGCCCACGGCGATGTAGTAATCGTGCGCGACATAGAAGCCGCCCACGTTCTCGCGCACCAGCACCAGGTCGATATCCTCGAAGCGGCCCGGCACCAGCGTGCGCGCGGGCCGTACGTTGGCAAAGAGGTTGAAGGCTTCGCGCAGCCGCACATTGACAGAGCGAAAGCCCCCGCCCACCGGCGTGGTCAGCGGGCCCTTAAGCGCCAGGCCTGTGCGGCGGATGCTCTCGAGGGTGGCCTGCGGCAGCGGATCACCGCCCTGGTCGATGCCCGCCATGCCAGCCTGCTGCACATCCCAGGAAAACGGCGCGCCCAGCGCGTCCAGCACCTTGACGGTGGCTTGCACCACCTCCGGGCCGATGCCGTCGCCCGGGATCAGGGTGGCGGGGATCTGATTGCGTGCTGGCTGTTCCATATGCGATTCCTCTCGACAGGTTGAATGTCCGCGTTCGCAGAGCATGCAACGCGGGCGCATTTCTGTCTAGCGCGGATCATGTCAGCCCAGCGGGATCGCGCTGCCGGAAGGGAATCCTGTGGAACGAGCTATAGCTATAGCCTAGGGCCGCTTGTCGTCACGCCGCACGCTGCAGCGGTAGCCGGCTCGCGCCGAACAGCGGCGCCGCGCGGTCCGCCGCGAGCCGGATGCGCTCCGCCAGCGCCGCGCTGCTGACCTGGTAGTTCTGGAAGTCCCCCGGGCTGCCATACACGCCGATCGGCAGCGTCAGCGCCTGCAGGAAGCCGAACAGCGGCCGTAGCTGATGCTCCAGCACCAGCGCGTGCCGGTCGCTGCCGCCGGTGGCCGCCAGCAGCACCGGCTTGTCGATCAGCGCATCCTGCCCGACCAGGTCGAAGAGATGCTTGAAATGGCCGGGATAAGAGCCCCGATAGACCGGCGCGGCCACCACCAGCAGATCGGCGGACTCGATCGCGGCGATCTCGCTTTCAATCTCCGCAGGCAGTTCAGCGCGCGACAGCGCCGCGCCTAGCGGGCGGGCGATATCGCCGAGGTTGACGATCCGGGTCTGCAACAGCAGCCTGCCCGCCAGTTCATCAAGCAACGCCTGCACCAGCGCCAGCGTGCGCGAAGGCTGCTGCGCGCTGCCGTTGACGGCAACCACGTTCAGCGGTCTAGCCATGGGGGAGAACCTCCTTTGGATTGAAGGCCGCCCTCGCCATTGTTCACGGCGGCCGCTTGCAAGTTCTTCACCATAGCGCAGCCGCGCCGCCCGCTGAACGACGAATTTCAACTATGCATAAACGGGCGGCCGCCATGGCATGCGTGGCGAAATTCTCAGTTGCATAGTCGGAATCATTCGTTCCCTGCGGCAAGGGCCCGTTTCTACACCGAGATGATCGCCAGCCAGTACGGCATCGGTTACTACACCTGGGAGGCGTACAACCTGCTGAACCATGCGGACATCGTGGTCGGCCTGCTGCTGATCGGCGCCTTCGGCACGGGCAGCAGCGCTGCTTAGGCGTTGATCACGCCGCCGCCGTGGCCGCCTTGGCGTCCTGGTATGCGGCGTACAGCTTCTTGAACACCGGGCCGGGCGCGCCATCGCCGATAGTCTTGCCATCGATGGTGACCACCGGCAGGATCTCCTTGCTGGCCGAGGTCAGCAACACCTCATCCGCGCCCATCACCTCGTCCTGCGAAATGCGGCGCGCTTCCAGCGAGATATCCAGCGCCGCGCACAGCTCCTCCATCCAGCCGTAGCGGATCCCTTCCAGGATCAGGTTGTCCTTCGGCGGCGCCGAGACCCGGCCCTTGCTGACCACCCAGACGTTGGACGCGGAGGCCTCGGTCAGCATCCCATCGCGGAACTGGATGGTCTCGGTGGCGTCGTTCTCCACCGCGTTCTGCGCCGCCAGCACATTGCCCAGCAGCGAGGTGGATTTCACCTGGCAGTGCAGCCAGCGCTTGTCCTGCGCTGTCACGCAGGCCACGCCCTTCTCGCGCATGGCCGCCGAGGGCAGCGACATCGGGTTGGTCATGATGAGCACCGTCGGCGTCACCGTCTTGGGGAAGGCATGGGTGCGCCGCGCCACGCCGCGCGTGACCTGGATGTACACCATCTGGTCGGCGAGGCCGTTGGCCTGCACCACGCGGTCGATCAGCGCCATCCACTGCGCATCGGTGTGCGGGTTGGGGATGCCGATGGTGTCCAGGCTGCGCGCCAGCCGCGCCAGGTGCTGCGGCAGGCGGAACGGCTTGCCGGCATAGATGGGGACCACTTCATACACGCCATCGCCAAAGATAAAGCCGCGATCCAGCACGGGGACGCGGGCTTCGGACAAGGGCGTGAGCTCGCCGTTGAGATAGACGATTTCTTCGTTCATGGTGGGTAGGGTAAGGCTGGCGGGGCCTGGGTTGCAGTACGGGTGCGCACTGGATGAATGCATGCATTCTTCCACAAGGCGCGGGGGCAGCCTATGCAAAATCGGCATGACCTTGGCCTGCTCCGCCACCCGGCCCCGCCGCCATGGCGTTCAGCTTGCGCCCCCGGCCCTCATGCCGAGGCCGGCAGCCATCCGTGCGCCCGATACCAGGCAATGACATCGCGAACCGTGTGATCCACGGGCCGGAAGCCCAAGCCTAGCTCGCCCTCGCTTTTGGCATGGCTAAAGCGGGTCCGGTCCGCTTCCTTCACCATCAGCCGCACGGTTGCAAGGCTGAGCAGGATCGGCTTGCCGGTGATCCGGGCGTAGATTTCCTGCACGCAGGCCAGCGCAAACAACAACGGCACAGGCAGCGCGCGCTTGGGCGTTGCCACCCCCGCGGTGCGTCCGATCAGCGGGATCAGCTCGCGCATGGTCATATGACGGCCCGCCGCGAGATAGCGCTCGCCGCGCCGCCCGCGCAGCGCCGCGGCGATATGCGCCTGTGCGACATCGCGGGCGTCGACCACGGAAAAGCTCCCTGGCACCAGGCCCGGCAATCGGCGCATCGCCGTATCGAGCGCGACTTGTCCGGCTGACGTCGGCCCGATATCGCCCGGCCCCCACATCCAGCCGGGCAGCACGAACGTGGCATGCATCTCGGGGGCATTCTCGAGGAAAGCCAGGACAGCGCGATCGCCCAGGATCTTGCTGCGATAGTAGTCATCGGCGTCGGCAGGTTCGCGCACATGCGTTTCATCGATCACCGAACCCGGCGCGCCGTTGAGCACGGCGATGGACGAGGTCTGCACGAAGCGGCGCACGCCTGCCGAGTAGGCCTGCGCGATCAGGGCGGCCGTGCCGTCGACATTGATGCGCCTGAGCGTTTCCCAGTGACTGCCACCCTTGTAGTTGTCGCGGAAGAACGCGGCGGTATGGAAAACCACATCACAGCCGTGCATGGCCGGGGCGAACGCCTTGACATCGGCCATGTCGCCAACCACGAACTCCACACCCGCGAGATCGCCGAATTGCTGCCTGGCCTTCTGCGCCGAGCGCACCAGCGCCTTGACCGCGACACCGCGGCCCTGCAGTTCGCGGACAAGATTGTTGCCGAGCAGACCGGTGGCACCGGTCACGAAAGCGGTTTGCAAGTTCATGGACAGGCCCTTATCTCGAAGATCATATGAAATTCAGATATCAATTGATATCCGTTATGATAGCAGCTGAAATCCCAAATGCAATCGATACGGCAATCCCTGTCGCCACGACCAATGCCATGCCCAATGCCACGCCAACAAAGCAACCCGTCCCGCGCAAGCGCCTGAGCCGCGAGCAAAGCCAGGCGCAAACCCGCGAGCGCCTGCTTGAGGCCGCGCGCAGTTTGTTTATGCAGCGCGGCTTCGGCGGCACGTCGATCCGGGATATCGCGGAGGAAGCTGGGTACTCGCAGGGGGCGTTCTATTCGAACTTCCCGGACAAGGAGGCGCTGCTGCTAGATCTGCTGCGCGGCCATATGGAGGCCGAGGCAAAGCAGCTGGCAGCGGTGTTCGACACGGCGGAGCACACCGGCGCAGAGGTGCTCGCGGGCCTGGATGCCTGGGCCGCGGCGCTCCATGCGGATGCCGACTGGGCCATGCTATCGATCGAGCTGCAGATGCACGCCAATCGCAGCCCGTCGTTTGCCAGCGTTTACCGTGCGGTCTGCGAGACGCATCGCGGCGAACTCGGCGGCCTGATCGAGCGCCTGTTCCGCCATCTGGGCCGCGTGCCGCCAGCCCAGCCGGAAGAGCTGGCCGCGGGTTTCATGGCGCTCGCCCATGGCCTCGCGCTGCAACGGGGCACGACGAGCGCCGACCCGACCGGCCGGATGCTGATGCTGTTCCTGCGCGGCCTGCTGGCGAGCGCGCAGGCGGCTGGCGAAGCAGCCGATGCCAGTCATCCGGCAAAGCGGGGCGGCCGCGCAAGCCGGTAGCCGGACGCCCGGGCGCACCGCACCCGGGCACTGGCTCAATCATCGAAATCCCACATCCGGTGCAGGTCCAGCCGCAACCGGCTGTCGGCCTCCAGCGCATCGACCAGGGCCACACGTTCGGCCAGCGTGGTATCGGCCAGGGCACGCCGGACCATCAGCAGTTCGCTCAGGCCGGTTTCCCCCGCCTTGTAGGCCCGGCCGGTGCGTGCCGCGGCACTGCGCTGTAGCGCGAGCGCTTCGGCCTGCGCCACGGCTGCGGCGCGCTTGCCTTCCAGGCCGCGGTACAGCACCTCGAACTCGGCGCCGATCCTGCGCTCCACCGCCACCCGGCTGCGGGCGGCAGCCTGCGCGTCGGCCGCTGCCGCCACCGCCGCCGAACGCCGGTGCGCGGAGCCAAGCGGCATGCTGATGCTCACGCCCGCAATCCGCTCCGCGCCGCCGCGCTCCACCGTGAAGAACACGCCCACGGTCGGGTCCGGTTTGCGCTCCAGGTCGGTGCGCCGGGCCTGCCGCTGAGCTTGCGTTTCCTGCGACTGGGCGAGGCGAAACTCGTGGCTGTCCTCCACATAGCGGCTGCGCAGCGCATCGGCGGGGTCGTCCGGCAACGCCTGCAGGCGCACATCCGCCGGCAGGCCGCCGGGCACGCCCAGGCCCGGGAAGCGCGCCCGCAGTTCGGCCGCCGCCGCCGCTTCCGCTGCGCGCGCGCTGGCCAGCGCGGCAGCGGTGCGAGCGCGCTCGGCCAGCAAGAGCTCATGGTCCATGGGCGCCGCATCGCCGGCCTGCACCCGGCGTGCGGTCACGGCCGCCAGCTCGCCCGCCAGGCTGTCGTTGCCCTGCGCCGCCAGCCGCGCCTGTTGCGCGCGCAGCGCCCCGAACCACAGCGACAGGATCTGCCGCGAGACTTCATGGCGCGCATCCATCACGGCGAGCTGGCCTGACTGCGCCGTGGCATCGGCCAGCTCGCCATCGGCGTCGGCCTTGCCCCAAAGCCGCAGCGGGCGCTCCAGTGCCAGTTGCCCTTCGGCAAACCGGTCGGACGGCTCGCGCACCTGGCGGCGCTGCCCGATGGCCCGCACCACGGCCTCGGCGGTGCCGGCACGGATGCCGTCCGCCCGGGCCAGCACCGCATCGCGGCGAGCCTCGGCCATCTGCACGTCCGGCGACTGGCCAACGGCGTCGCGCACGGCGGACTCAAGGGGCAGCACGCCGGCCTGCGCCGGCATGGCTGCTTGCGCCCACACGGCACCCGGCATCCCGGTGGCCGCGATCATGACAGCCGCGGCTGCCATCTTGCTCATTGCGCCTCTCATTGCGCTTCTCCTTGTGCTTCTCCTTGTGCCATGCGGCCTTGCTTGTCCTCGCGCGACCGCGCCACGCCAAAGCGCTCGAACAACAGCGGCAACAGCAACAAGGTCAGTGCGGTGGAGCTGACCAGGCCACCCGAGACAACGATGGCCAGCGGGCGCTGGATCTCAGAGCCGGGCCCGGTGGCGAGCAGCAGAGGGATCATCCCCAGCGCCGTGATGCAGGCGGTCATCAGGACCGGCCGCAAGCGGTCGCGCACGCCGGTGCGCACCGCCTCGGCCATTGGCCGCCCTTCGTCCAGCAAGGTATTGAAATGCGAAACCAGCACCACGCCGTTCAGCACGGCAATGCCCAGCAGCGCGATGAACCCCACCGAGGCCGGCACCGACAGGTACTCGCCCGCCACCCGCAGCGCGGCGATGCCGCCCACCAGCGCGAACGGAATATTGGCGATGACGAGCGCCGCCTGGCGGATCGAGCGGAAGGTCAGCATCAGCAGCAGAAAGATGGCACCCAGCGCCAGCGGCACCACCAGCGCAAGGCGCGCGGCGGCGCGCTGCTGGTTTTCGAACTGGCCGCCCCAGGCCACGCGCAATCCCTTGGGCAGTCCTGACAGGCCCGCCACGGCCGTTTGTGCCTCCTGCACGAAACCGGTCAGGTCGCGTCCTTCCACGCTGACCTGGATCACCGCAAAGCGCCCACCGTCTTCGTGGTTGATGCGCACCGGCCCTTCCACGCGCCGCACCTGTGCCAGGGAGGTGAGCGGCCAGGACGTGCCGTCCGGCGCTGTCACCTGCAGGCTGGTGAAGGTCTCCGGGGTCTGCCGCAGGCTATCGCTGCCACGCAGGATCAGCGGCGTGCGCACGGTGCCCTCTGGCACGATGCCGATCCGCTCGCCCTCCACCTGCGCGCGCAGCAACGCTTGCAGCGCATCGCCGGAGAGCCCCGCGCGGCCGACGGCGGCGCGGTCCAGCGCAAGCGTGAGGTACTGCACGCCCTCGTTGCTGGGCGCGATCACTTCGGCCGCGCCAGGGATCTTGCGCACGCGCGCGGCGATGGCCTGCGCCGCCGTGTCGATGGCGCCCAGATCAGCGCCGAACACCTTGATGGCCACGTCGCCGCGCGTGCCGGTCAGCATCTCCGAGACGCGCATCTCGATAGGCTGCGTGAAGCCATACACCACGCCCGGGAAACGCTCCATGACGCGGCGAATGGCGATGGCGATGTCTTCCATGCTGCCGCGCCACTGGTCCTTTGGCTGCAGCACGAGGAAGGTGTCGGTCTCGTTCAGCCCCATCGGATCGAGGCCGAGATCGTCCGAGCCGGAGCGCGCCACGATCGAGCGGATCTCCGGCACCTCGGCCAGCAGCGCCTGCTGCACCCGCAGGTCCAGGCCCACCGAGGTGGCCAGCGAGACCGACGGCGCCTTCTGCAGCTGCACGATCATGTCGCCCTCGTCCATGGTGGGCATGAAGGTCTTGCCCACCGACAGGTAGAGCGCCACCGCCACGGCCAGCGCCACGCCCGCCGAGGCAAAGACCGCGCGCGGATGCCGCCCGCTCCAGTCCTGCAGCCGGGCAAAGCCGCGTGCCACCTTGCGCATCAGGTACGGGGTCTCGTCCGCATGCGCGCGCAGCAGCAGCGACGCCAGCGCCGGCACCACGGTGAACGCGATCGCCACCGACGACGCCAGCGCCAGCACGATGGTCAGCGCCACCGGGCCAAACAGCTTGCCCTCCAGGCCTTGCAGCGACAGCAGCGGCAGGAACACGATCGCGATGATCGACACCCCGGCCAGCATCGGCACCGCCACGCTGGCGACGGCATGGCGGATCACCGCGCCGCGCAGCGATGGGTCGGACTTGCGTTCGTGCGCCTTCGCCAAGGCGGATTCGATGTTCTCCACCACCACCACCGCCGCGTCCACCAGCATGCCCAGCGCAATCGCCAGGCCGCCCAGGCTCATCAGGTTGGCGGTCAGCCCCACGTAGCGCATCAGCAGGAAGGTCGCCAGCATCGACAGCGGCAGGGTTGCCGCCACCACCAGCGCCGCGCGCAGGCCGCCAAGAAACAGGTACAGCGTCACCACCACCAGCAGGCTGGCCTCGATCAGGGCCCGCACCACGGTATTGGCGGCACGCGTGACCAGTTCACCCCGGTTGTAGAACACGTGCGTGGACATGCCCTTGGGCAGTTGCGGCGCCAGCGCATCCAGCCTGGCCTGCACGTCGGCGACCAGCTGGCGGGCATCGGCGCCGCGCAGGGCCAGCACCAGCCCCTGCACCGCTTCGCCACGCCCATCCTTGCTGACCGCGCCGTTGCGCGTGGCCACGCCGAGCCTGACGGTGGCCACGTCGCCCACCGTCACCAGCGGCATGCCGTTGCGCCCGCCCGGCGCGGCAACGGCTACCTGGCGCAAGTCTTCCACGCCGCGCACGCCGCCCTCCACGCGCACCACCCAGTTCTCGTCGCCCTGCTCCACCCGGCCCGCGCCGTCGTTGCGGTTGTTGGCGTCGAGCGCCTGGCGCAATTGCTCCACCGTAACGGCGCGGGCGCGCAGCCGCGCCGGGTCGGGGATGACCTCGTAGCTGCGCACCTCGCCGCCCAGCGCGTTGACATCCGCCACGCCGGGCACCGTGCGCAAGGCCGGGCGCAGCACCCAGTCCAGCACGCGGCGCCGTTCAGCCAGCGAGAAGGCATCGCCCTCCACCGTGAACATGAACATCTCGCCCAGCGGCGTGGTGATCGGCGCCAGCCCGCCGATGGCGTTGGGCGGCAGGTCGCGCAGCAGGCCGGCGAGCCGCTCGGACACCTGCTGGCGGGCCCAGTAACTGTCCACGCCCTCCTCGAAATCGACCGTCACGTCGCTGATGCCGTACTTGGACACCGAGCGGACGATGGTCTTGTGCGGGATGCCCAGCAGTTCTTGCTCGATCGGCGTGGAGACGCGCTGCTCGACTTCCTCCGGCGTCATGCCGGGGATCTTCAGGATGACCTTGACCTGGGTGGGCGAGATGTCCGGAAAGGCATCGATGGGCAACTTCAAGTAAGCCCACGCTCCGGCCACAGCCAGCACGCAGGCGGCAATCAGCACCAGCGCCCTTTGGCGCAGGGAGAATTCAATCAGGCCGGCAAGCATCACTGGCCTCCCGCGAGCATGCCCTTGAGCGCGCCCACGCCGGCCACCGCCACGCGCGTGCCGGCGGGCAGCGGGCCGCGCACGGTCGCGGCGGCATCGTCCACGGCTTCGACCACCACGGTCTGGTAGCGCACGCCGGTCTTGGTCGCCACGAACACGCCCGGCGTGCCGCGCCAATACGTCAGCGCCATGGCCGGCACCCGCACGCGGCCCGCGCCAGTGGCGTCGGGCGTGCTACGCAAGTGCACGATCACATTCACGCTCTCGCCAGCCTGCAGGCTACCGCGCTTGTCCAGCACCGCGCGCACGCGCACGGCGGCGGTGCCGTCGCTTGCCGGCACCACGCCGGCCACCGTGCCGGTGGCGCCGCGCTGGCGCACCTCCACACGTTCGCCGACGGTGGGAGCCGGCGCATCGCGGCCGACCAGCAGATCAAGCTCCAGCGCGGTGGGGTCCACGATGCGGAACAACGGCGCGGCGCCTTCCACGCGCGTGCCAGGCACGGCGTTGACCTCGGCAATGAGCCCGGCACGGCCGGCCACCAGTTGCGGCTCACCCGAGCCGCCGGCGAACACGATGCCCGCGGCAGCCATCTCGGCCTCGCGGGCGCGCACCATCGCCGCGCCTTCCGCCGCGCGTGCCTGCGTAGCTTGCCAGCGGCTGCCCGGGATGATGCCGTCGTCGTGCAAGCCACGGTCCCGCGCCAGCGCCAGGCGGGCCAGGTTGGCCTGCGAGCGCGCTTCCGACAGCGCACGCCCGGCCTCGAACAGTTGCGGGCTGGCAAAGGTGGCCAGCGGCTGGCCGGCGCGCACCGCCTGGCTGATCGACACCAGCACGCGCGAGACCATGCCGGCATAAGGCGCGGCAACCACGTACTGCGCATCGGGCTTGAGCACCACGCGAGCGCTGGCGCCGGTCTCCAGTTGCGCGGCACCGGCGACCGGATCAAACCGCACGCCGAGCGCGCGGGCCTGGGCATCAGACAGCGCCAGTACCTGCGCGCGGGCCATGCCAATGGGGAACAGCGTCGACGCGACCAGCGCGCCAACGAAAACAACTCGACGGGAAAACATGCCTGACTCCAAAGCAGGATGGAAGCGCCCGGCACGACATGATCAGCCTCGATCAGGCGCGCGAGCGTGCTCCGCCGGCGTGGCCGGCAGGGGAATCAGGAAGCGAGGGGAGGGGCCTGCGCGGGGGGTGGCCTGCTGTCGCTGCCACGCCATCGGGGCGGCGTGCGCTGGCGCCACGGCAGGCGCCGGAACACCGGCAGCGGCCGCGCGGCAAACAGCAGGAACGCGAAGACCAGGCCGATCAGCACATCGGCGGCCTGCACGTGGAGGGAAAAGGCAATGGGGCCGATGGCGGTCTGCACATCGACCTCAAGCGGCTCGACCGCGATCAGCGCGGCGGAACCCGCGGGCAAAGGGGATGAAGCGGAAGGAGAATAAGAATTAACCGCACCTTGGAGCGCCGTGTGCACATGCAGGCCATGGAGTTTCGGGGTTCCGAGATGGCCGTGCAGAAGC
The DNA here is from genome assembly GCF_058802485.1 of Cupriavidus sp. GW822-FHT02D05. NCBI lineage: Bacteria > Pseudomonadati > Pseudomonadota > Betaproteobacteria > Burkholderiales > Burkholderiaceae > Cupriavidus > Cupriavidus sp. GW822-FHT02D05. The sequence continues at coordinate 15,941 of NZ_JBXAOE010000004.1, forward strand.
GGGGTGAGGAACTGCATTGCAAACAGCAACAGCAGCAAGGCTCCCCGCAAGAAGGAGGGGCGGTCTGCGCGAAACATGGCGCGATTGTAGCCGAGTTTGAGGCGGCGGCGCAGCTTGTGAACGGACCATCCGCGCCGCCCGCCCCCTCAGCGTTTGGCTTGCACCAGTTGCGTCAACCGCTCCGTACCCGGCGCGGGCACATGGCTTTGTCCCGGCCTGCCGCGCTGCGACGCGTGCCACGGCAGCATCCGCTCCTCGGCCCACTCCAGCGCCTTGAAGAGGATCACGCCCAGCGCGCACAGCAGCGCCAGCGCCACGAACACGGTCGGCGTGTCGAAGCTGCCTTGCGCCACCAGGATGACGTGGCCAAGCCCGGTCTCGCCCGCCACGAACTCGCCGACAATGGTGCCCACCAGCGCGAACGACACGCCCACCTTCATCCCCGCGAAGATGCTGGGCAGGGCGTTGGGAAAGCGGATCTTCCACAGCACCTTGCTGCGCGACGCCTGGTTGGCGCGCGCCATGTTGAGCATTTCCGGGTCGATGGATTTGAGGCCGAGCACCGTGTCGATCAAGATCGGGAAGATCGCGATCAGCATGGCAATGGCGATCTTGGGCGCGGAACCGGTACCCAGCCAGATCACGAACAGCGGCGCCAGCGCCACCTTGGGCACGGCGTTGAGCGCCACCATCAGGGAGTAAAGCGTGCGATCCAGGAAACGGGAATACACGATGCCGATGGCCGAGCCCACGCCCAGCACCACGGCGAGGACAAAGCCCGCCAGCGTGGTCTGCAGCGTGTCCAGGCTCTGCATCAGCAGGAAACCCGGCTGCGCCAGGAACTCGGTAAAGATCTTGCTGGGCGGCGGCAGCAGGAACTCGCGTACGCCAAAGGCCCGCACCGCGCCCTCCCAGATCAGCAACAGCACCACGATGGTCAGGATGGCCAGCCGGCTGTTCTCGGAACGCTTCCATAGCAACTTCATCACATCATCCCCTGTAGATACCAAGCTCACGGAAAATCTGGCGGATCTGCGACACGTAGCCAGCAAAGGCCTCCGTCTCCCGCACCGCCAGCCCGCGTGGCCGTTCCAGCTCGATCGGAATCACCGCCGCGATGCCGCCCGGGTTGCGCGACATCACCACCACGCGGTCGCTCAGGTACACGGCTTCGGAGATCGAATGCGTGATGAACAGCACGGTCTTGCCGGTGGCCAGCCAGGTGCGCTGCAGCTCCTCGTTGAGATCGTCCCGCGTGAAAGGATCGAGCGCGCCGAAGGGCTCGTCCATCAGCAGCAACTGCGGGTCCACCAGCAGCGCGCGGCAGATCGAGGCGCGCTGGCGCATGCCGCCGGACAGCTCCCACGGATAGCGGTGCGCGAACGCGCCAAGGCCGAACAGGTTGAGCACGGAACGCGCGCGCTCCTCGAAGTCCGCGCGATCCAGGTCGTGGAACTCGGCGGCAATCAGCACGTTGTCCAGGATGGTGCGCCAGTCCAGCAGCAGGTCGCGCTGGAACACCACGCCCATGTTGGCCGGCGGGCCCACGATGGGGTCGCCCTGCAGCGCCAGGTGGCCGCTGGAGATGGGTTCCAGCCCGGCCACGCACTTGAGCAGCGTGCTTTTGCCGCAGCCGCTGGGGCCGACGATGCTGACGAATTCTCCTTGCTCGATATCGAGACTGACGTCCTTCAACGCGTACAGCGGTTCGCGCTGGGAATGGTAGACCTTGTTGAGTTGCCCGATCTGCAGGAATGCCGACATGTGCGTCTCCCGGCCTAGTTCGCCAGCATGGCGTTGGTGTAGTAGTCGGCCGGCTTGCGCCCGGGCTTGATCATGCCGGCCTGCTCCATCGACTGGATGGCGGCCGCCCAGTCGGCGTCGCTCTGCTTGCCGATCGGCAGGCTCTTCTGCGTGGGACTGTCGAAGAACGTACGGTAAGCCTGGATCTGCGCCAGCAGGATCTGCGGGTCGAGCTTGGCGTTGGGGCGCTGCGCCAGGATGGCGGCCACGCCTTCATCGGCGTGGCCCGCATAGATGTACTCCCACGCGCGCACCTGCACCTGGGCAAACTTCTTCAGCGCGGCGCCCTTCTCGGCCAGCCGCTGCGGCGTGACCACCAGCCCGTAGCTGGGGAAATTGATGCCGCTGTCGGACAACAGCAGCGCCTTGGCGGGGCGTACCTTGGACACCATCGGCTGGCCGAACGGCGCTTGCGACAGGAAGCCGTCGCTGTTGCCCGAGGCGTAGGTGGAGATCATGGCCGCGGGCGACACCATCACGATGGTGGCCTTGCCCTTGGCGATCTTGTTGGCCTTGAAGTAGGGATCGATAAATGGTGCCCACGGACTGGTGGTGAAGCACACCAGCTTCTTGCCGAGCAGGTCCTGCACGGATTTGACGCCCAGCTTTTCATCGACCATCACCGCCAGGTCGCCCTTGCGGGCGAAGCCGGCGATGGACATCAGGTCCAGCCCGTTTTCCTTGGCCACGGCCATGGTGCCAAGCTGCACCTGGCCCACATCGGCCTGGCCCGCGGCGAGCAGTTGCAGGGTGTTGATGGTGCCGGTGCCGTCCTGCACTTCCACGTCGAGCCCGGCCTCCTGGAACCAGCCCTTCTGCTTGGCCAGGTGCATGGCGGCATGCATGCCCCATGGCGAGTAGTCCATCCGCACCAGCAGCTTCTGGGCAGGCGCCTGCGCTGAGGCCGCGCCGGCGAACAGCATCCACGTTGTCGCGGCGGCATAGGCGCGCCAGGCCAGTTTCATGACAGAAAAACGCATCTCGATTTCCTCTTGGGGTGTCTGTGGGTATGCGTAAGCGGACGGCTGCCAGCCGTCCGGAAATACTACGCCGCCTTGGCCAGCAGCTTCGCGCGCAATGCCGCGGTGGATGGCACATCGATCTCGCCGGTGGCGGGGTTCACCACCACCTTGTAATGCTCGAGCACATAGGCAGCGGTGAGCTTGTGGTTCCATACGTCCTGCCGGATGCGCTCGAAGTCACGCGCCAGCGGATCGCCGAAGCCGCCGCCGCCGGGCTGGATATGCGTCACCACATCGTTGCGCGCGATCGTCATGCCAACCTTGCTCGGCAGGTCCGTGACCGCATGGCGTTGCTGCAGCAGGTTGCGCGCCGGACTGGCGGGGCCGCCACCGGCCAGGCCATAGGGCGAGAACTTCATGCGGTCAGCACGCAATTGCAGCAGCGCGTTGGGCGCCAGCACGCGATAGCTGCGGCGAATGCCCAGACCGCCGCGAAACTCGCCCGCGCCGCAGGAATCCTCCACCAGCTCGTAGGCTTCCACGCGCACGGGGTGCTGCGCCTCCAGCGTTTCCACCGGCGTGTTCGACAGGTTCTGCGAGGCATTGGTGATGGCCTCGATGCCATCGCTGGCCGGGCGCGCGCCCCATGCGCCGCAGATCATGTCCACAATGATGTAAGGCTTGTTCTCATCGCTGATGCCGGACAGGCACACCACCGTGTTGCCGCCTTCGCCGGCTGCGGGAATACGGTCCGGCACCACTTGCGCCAGCGCGCCGAGCATCGCATCGAACACGCGGTAGCCCGTCAGCGCGCGCGCTGCCACCGCGCTCGGTGGCAGGGGATTGAGCACGGAGCCTTCCGGCACGCGCACCTCGATACAGCGGAACACGCCGGCATTGTTCGGCACATCGCCCTTCAACGCGCAGCGCACGCTCAGGTAGGTGCAGGACTTTGTGTATGACAGCGTGGAGTTGATGGCCGCGCGCACCTGGGGCGACGATCCCGTGTAGTCCGCGCTGACGTAATCGTCATGCACCGTCAGTGCCACCTGGATGGGGATCGGCTCCGGCGACAAGCCATCGTCGTCGATGTAGTCGGTGAAGCGGAAGGTGCCTTTGGGCCATTTGCGGATCTCTTCGCGCGTGAGGCGTTCGGCATAGTCCAGCAGCTCGTTCAGGTAGGCGCGCGTGTCGTCGCGGCCGTAGCGGTCGAACAGCGCGGTGAGTTCGCGCACGCCTACCTGGGTTGCGGCGTACTGCGCCTTCAGGTCGCCCAGCACGCGCTCGGGCAGGCGCACGTTCTGCGCGATGATGCGTTCCAGCGTGTCGTTGACCTTGCCGGCCTCATAGAGCTTGAGTACCGGGATGCGCAGCCCTTCCTGGTAGATCTCGGTGGAGTCGCTGGCGTTGGAGCCCGGCACGCGGCCGCCCACGTCGGTGTGGTGGCAGATCACCACGCAATAGCCTTCCAGCTCGCCTCCGTAGAAGAACGGCACGAACATGAAGATGTCCGGCAGGTGCATGCCGCCCTGGTAGGGATCGTTGACGATCACCGCGTCGCCCGGGTTCAGCGCGTTGCCATAGCGCGCCTGCACGGCTTCCATGGCCTCGGGGATCGCCCCCAGGTGCAGCGCGATGGTCTTGGCCTGCGCCACCATGCGGCCGTGCCGGTCGCAGATCGCGGCCGAGTAGTCCATCACGTCCTTGACGATCTCCGAGCGCGCCGTGCGAATGACCGTGTAGGCCACTTCGTCGACGATGGAGTCCATCGCGTTCTTGACGACCGCGAAGGTCACCGGGTCAAACTGCGTGCTCATGCTGCCTCCTGGGCGATATCGATGATGATGTTGCCGATCTTGTCCGCGCGCGCCGAGGCGCCCGGCGGCACGACGATGGTGGTGTCGTACGACTCAATGATGAGCGGGCCCTGGCGCGGCGCATCCGTCATGGCCGAGCGCGGGATCAGCAAGGTCTCGCGCGGCGCCTGGTCGCGCCCGAAACTCACCTGGCGCGTGCCGGCAACACCATGCAGCGCACTGGCATCCACCTGGATCGCGTTGAAATCCAGCCGCTGGTCGCTGCGGCCATAGGCGCTCAGGCGCACGTTGACCAGCTCCAGCGGCTCGTCGTTGCGGTAGCCGAAGGTTTGCTGGTACTGGACGCCGAAGTCCTCGATAAGCTGCGCAAGCGCGGCAGCGTCCGGCGCCTTGCCGGTTTCACCGCCGGGCAGCGGGATGGTCAGCTCCGAGCTCTGGCCGAGGTAGCGCAGGTCGATGCCCACCGCCATCTCGACCGCAGCCTCCGGATAGCCTTCCAGCGCGAGGATGGCCAGGCCTTGCTGGCGCAGTTCGTCGATCACCACGCCAATGCCGGCGCCATCGCAATCCGCCAGCGGCCGCAGGATGGCCTTGACGAAGTTATGCTCGGCATCCGCGCACAGCATGCCGGCCGAGCAGAACACGCCCGCCATCACCGGTGCGATCACCCGCTTGATGCCCAGCAGCATAGCCACGTCCACCGCGTGCAGCGGCCCCCCGCCGCCGAAGGCGATCATGGTCATGTCGCGCGGGTCGCGCCCACGCTCCACCGTCACGGCACGCAGCGCGCGCGCCATGCTCACATTGGCCACATGGCGAATGCCGTGCGCGGCGGCCAGCGTATCGAGCTTGAGCGGCGCGCCGATATGCGCGTCGATGGCACGGCGCGATTGCTCCGGGTCCACCTTGAGGCTGCCGCCCGCCAGCGATTCGGGATTCAGGTAGCCAAGCACCATGTTGGCGTCGGTCACCGTGGGCCGATCGTTGCCGCGCCCGTAGCACGCGGGCCCCGGGTTGGCGCCGGCCGATTCAGGGCCCACGCACAGCAGGCCACCGGCATCCATCCATGCCAGCGAGCCGCCGCCCGCACCCACCTCCGCGATATCGATGGCCGGTACCTTCAGTACATAGCCCCCGCCTTTGACAAAGCGGCTCGGGGCGCTGATGCCGTCGCGGAACTCATACTCGGTGGTCAGCGACGGCGTGCCGTCGGTGATGATCGACGCCTTGGCCGTTGTGCCGCCCATGTCGAACACGATCAGGTCGCGCCCGCCACCCAGCGCGCCGATCTGCGCCGCGCCCGCCACGCCGCCGGCCGGCCCGGAAGCCACGGCAAACACCGGCTTCTCGCTCGCGCTGCCCACGCCCATCATGCCGCCGTTGGACGCCATCACCTGCAGCGACGCCGACACCCCCATGCGGGCCAAGTCATCCTTCAGGCGCCGCAGGTAGGTGCGCATGGCAGGCAGGATGTAGGCATTGACCACCGTGGTGCTGGTGCGCTCGTACTCCTTGATTTCCGGCAGCACATCGCACGATGCGGTCACCAGCAGGCGCGGAAACTCCCGCTCCAGTTGCGCCTTCGCCTCCAGCTCATGCACCGGGTTGATATAGCTGTTGATAAAGCAGATGGCCAGCGCTTCCACGCCCTCTTCCACCAGCCCGCGCGCCACGGTCAGTACCTCGTCCACGTTGAGCGGCACGATGATGTTGCCGCGCGCGTCGATGCGCTCGTTCAGCCCGCGGCGATAGCGACGCGCCGCCAGCGGCTGCGGCTTCTGCCAGCCCAGGTCGAACATGGTGGGGGTGCGGATGCGGCCGATCTCCAGCACGTCGCGAAAGCCCGCCGTGGTCAGCACGCCGGTGCGTGCGCCCACCTTCTGCAAGATGGTGTTGGACGCCGTGGTGGTGCCGTGGACAATTTCCGTGATGTCGCCCGGGGCAATCCCGGCCTGCCCGATCAGCGACTTCAGGCCAGTGACGATGGCCTCGCCCAGGTCGTGCGGCGTGGTTGATGTCTTGTTGACGAACAGCCGCCCGTCCGGCATTGCCAGGACGATGTCCGTGAACGTGCCCCCGATATCGCACCCGACCCGGACGCCCGCATTGCTTCCCGCATGAACCATGTCAACTCCAAGGATGTGAGGCACGGGCGACTTGCGCGTGCCGCGCATTCCGTTGCCCCGGAACGCGCACCGACCAATCTGCTAACTAACTAGTCAGCACAATAGAAGACGGGATTTTGCTTGTCAACCGGGTTTTCACGGAGCACCAGAATGGCGCCAGCGCTTGGCTGGCAGCCTTCTTGCAGTGCGCTTCAGGGGGTGTACACTAACCATCTGGTTAGCGGGTGCACTGGCACGGTGCCGCCCGCCATGACAATGCCATGACAAATTTATCGAGGAACATTCGTATGCCAGTGACCGCCAAGACCGTGCGCAAGCCAAAGCCGCGCGACGCCCAGGCCACGCGCGAGAAGATCCTCCAGATGGCGTCGAAGGAATTCGCCGCCAAGGGCTTTGACGGCGCCCGCGTGGACAGCATCGTGGCCCGCAGCAAGATCAGCAAGAACCTGGTCTACCACTACTTCGACAGCAAGGAAGCGCTGTTCATCGAAGTCATGGAGCGCGCCTACGCTGCCATGCGCGAGCGACAGAACGAACTCGGCCTGACGGGAAAGAGCCCCGTCGACGATATGCGTGCGCTGGTGATGCACACCATCCAGCATTTCATCGAGCAACCGGAATTCATCCTGCTGCTGGGCACGGAGAACCTGCACAAGGCAGCGCACATCCGCAAGTCCAAGGTGATTCCTGCCATGTTCAATCCGCTGAAGAGCGCGCTGGCGGAGATTCTGGAGCGCGGGAAGGAACAAGGCGTGTTCAGGCCGGATGCAGACTGGGTGGATCTATATGTTTCGATCTCGGGCCTGGGGTCTTACTTCATCTCGAACCGCTACACGCTGTCGTTCGTGCTTGGCGTGGACCTCGCCGCCCCGGATCGCGTGGCGTCGAGGCTGCAGCATGTGCCAGACATGGTGATGAGCTACCTGTGCAATTTTGGCGCCGCAGCGACGCGGGACAAGGAACAGCCGCGCGCGGAGCAGGCGACGGTGCGCACGCAAGGCGCGGCAGCGCTGCCGTAGCACGCATTGCCGGGCCGCCCCGTTGGCCGGCGGCTAGCTCTGATGGCATCTGCGCTGGCCGACGATCCGCGCTCGACGCTGCCCGGATCGCTTCGCTGTCGGCACGGATCCGGCCACCGCCAAACCCGATCACTTCACCGCACCCACGGTAAAACCCGCGACAAAGCGGTCGACGAACAGGTTGTAGAGCACTGCTACCGGCACGCTGACGACCAGGCATGCACCCATCAGGGAGCCCCAGAAATAGACATCCCCGCGCACCAGGAAGGTCGGCACGCCAACGCTGACGGTATACTGCGACGAACTGGTGATAAAGGTGAGGGCATAGACGAATTCCTGCATCACCAGCGTCAGCGTGAATATGACTACGGTCAGGATGCCGGCCGACGACAGCGGCACCACCACCTTCAGGAAGGCGCCGAAGCGGCTCAGCCCGTCCATCATCGCCGCCTCTTCGATATCGCGCGGCACCGCCTTGAAGAAGCCCATCATCAGCCAGGTGCAGAACGGCACCGTGAAACTCGGGTACACCAGCACCAGCGACCACAGCGAATCCTGCAGGCCAAGCGCGCCGATGATGCGGGAGAAGGGGATGAACAGGATGGTGGGCGGGATCAGGTAGGTCAGGAAGATGGCGATCGCCAGCTGCCGCCCGCGGCTGCCTGCCAGCCGGGCCAGGCTGTAGCCGGCGGGCACCGCCAGCAGCAGGGTGATGGCCACCACCATCGCCCCCACCAGCAGCGTATTGGCGATCCAGCGCAGGTACCGTGTCTCCAGGAACAGCACGCGCAGGTTGTCCAGGGTGGGCGGCTGGTTGAACAGGAAGGGGTTGTTGGCTGTGTTGATCAGGTCATGGACATCCTTGAAGGTGGTGATCAGCATCCAGTAGAAGGGAAAGGCGCAGAACCCCGCGAAGACGGCAAGGATGGCGACATGGCCGAAGCGTGCGCCCCAGCGCGCGCCTCGGCGCTTCCAGTGACTGGCATCGGCATGCATGTCAGGCTACCTCCGCGCGGTTGGCGATGGTCAGCAGCAGGGCCACCACCGCTACCAGCAGCGGGAACAGGAACAGCGAAATCGCCGCGCCCTCGGCCAGGTCGCCGCCCTGGATGCCGGTGAAAAATGCCAGGCTGGCCAGCACCTGCGTGGTGTCGTAAGGCCCGCCACGGGTCAGCACGAAGATGATGATCATGTCGGTGAGCGTAAACACGATGCCGAACAACAACGCCACCAGCATGATCGGCATCACCAGCGGGATATTGATGCGCAACAGGTGGCGCCAGAAGCCGGCGCCGTCCATGGCGGCGGCGTCGTGGATATCCTGCGGGATGCCGTGCAGGCCGGCCAGGATAATGACCGTGGCCAGCGGCAGCAGGCGCCAGACATCCACCAGGATCACCGACGCCATGGCCAGGTCCGGCTGGCCCAGCCAGATCGGCCAGGTATGCGGGCCGAACAGGCCGAGCGCGCGCAGCGTCCAGTTGATGATGCTGTAGACCGGATCGAATATCCACAGCCAGCCGATCGAACCCAGCGAGATCGGCGCCACCCACGGCAGCAGGATCAGCAGCCGCACCAGCCATTTGCCGCGAAAATCACGCAACAGTGCCAGCGCCAGGATCTTGGCCAGGACCACCACCAGCGCCTGCGACACCAGCGTGAACACCAGCGCATTGCCAAGCGAGCGCCAGAAGGTGGGGTTCTGCACGATGCGCCGGAAATTCTCCAGGCCAACGAAATGCATGGCGCGGCTGCCCACGGTGATGTCGGACAGGCTGTAGTAGATCGACAGCAGGAAGGGAAAGCCGAGCAGCAACGCGATATAGATGAGTGCCGGCGCCAGCATCAAGGCGCCGAGCCAGCGCTCGCCCTCCAACGCATGCCAGGCACCGGCCTGTGGCGCTAGCGCGGCGGGAGCCCGGGTGCTCATGCCGGCCTCACGGACGGCGCCACGGACGACGGCGCACCGAGGCTGGCGCCGGAACGCGGATCAAAGCGCCTCAGGTCGGCACGCCGCACCGCGAACGGGTAGCGCACGCCTGTCTCCAGCGGGAAAGTGACGGTGCAGGGAATCCGCGAGATAACCTTGGCCGGCGGCAGCGGTGGCTCCAGCAGGCCATACACCAGCCGGTCGGACCCGAGATTCTCGATGCGGGTGATATGGAAGGAGAAGGGTTCCAGCACTTCATCGCCGCCGTAGACCCCGCGCGGCAGGAAGTGCTCCGGCCGGAAGCCCGTCACCATCGCCTCCGTCTGGACCAGGTTCATCGGCGGCGAGCCGATGAAGGTGGCCACGAAGGTATCTGCCGGCTGCTCGTACACTTGCTGCGGGGTGCCGAGCTGGTGCACGCGGCCGTGGTCGAGAATGGCGACCCGGTCACCGAGCGCCAGCGCCTCGACCTGGTCGTGCGTGACGTAGATCGTGGTGGTCGCCAGGCGCCGCTGAAGCTGCTGCAATTCCTCGCGCGCGGAGGTCCTGAGCTTGGCGTCGAGATTGGAGAGCGGCTCGTCCAGCAGGAAGGCCACCGGATCGCGCACCACGGCGCGCGCCAGCGCCACCCGCTGGCGCTCGCCGCCGGAGAGCTGGCGCGGCTTGCGCGCCAGCAGGTGGCCGATGCCGAACAGCGCCGCGGCCCAGCTCACCTTGCTCGCGATCGCCTCGCGCGGCATGTGCTGCGCCTCCAGCGGGAAGGCGATGTTGCCGGCCACGCTCAAGTGCGGATAGAGCGCGTAGCTCTGGAACACCATCGCCATGTTGTGCGCGCGCGGCGGCAGCCCGGTGACGACACGGCCGCCCACCAGGATATCGCCGAAGGTGGGTGCTTCCAGCCCGGCAATCAGGCGCAGCAAGGTGGTCTTGCCCGAGCCGGACGGGCCCAGCAGCACCAGGAACTCAGCTTCGTGCACGGCCAGGTCGATGCCGTCGACCGCATTGGTGCCGTCGAAGCGCTTGGTGAGTGAGCGGGTTTCCACCGTGGCCATGACTTATCGGCCCACGCCCATCCCGATGCCTGCGGTCCGGCGGGGGCGGCTCATACGAGTCCTTTTTCCCGCCACTTGGCGAAGATCCGCCTGCACGTGGCTTGCGCAGCGCGGATGGCATTCTCCGGCGTTTCATCGCCGGTGGCGGCCTTGGCGAACATGGTGTTGAGCACCCAGGTATTGAAGATCTCGTCGATGGCCGCATTGGCATAGCCGGGGTAGCCGACGTTGGTGGCCTGGTTCATCAGGCTGCCCAGCACCTTGTACTTGTCGCGCGGGCGGGCCTTGGGATCATCGGCGATCAGCTTCTGCAGGTCCGGGACCGTGCTCGGGAAGCAGGGGAAGTTGTAGAACTCGCTGCCGAGAAAGGCCTGGTGGAAGTTGTCGATATAGTCCAGCAGGAACTTCTTGGCACCCGCTATGTTCTCGGCGAATTTCCAGATCACGTAGCAGTCCATCACGTGCTCCATGCCGATGCGGCGCACCGGGCCACGCAGGGCCTGGGTCAGCCAGATATCGGGCGTGACTGGAATGTTCTTGTTCTCGCCTTCGCGCGTGATGGAAATAGCGTTCAGGCAAAGCGAGATCTTGCCCGCCAGCATGGCGCGGTTGTTGGAGGACGGATCCCACGCCAGCACCTCCGGCGTCATGGTTTCCTGGTACAGGGCCTTGACGAACTTGACCGCCTCCAGTGTGTTCTTCGAATTCAGCACGACGGTATGGCGCTCATCCTGGACCGAGCCGCCGAATGCGAAGAGGATGGTGCGCATCGCCATCGCGGTATCGAGTTCAGCCGACAAGCCAATGCCCACCGGCACGTTGCGTTTGCGCTTGATCTTGCTGCCCGCGCTCAGCACGTCGTCCCAGCTGTCCGGCGGTGCCATGCCGATCTCGTCCCACAGGTCCCTGCGGAAATTGATCGGGTCCGGCACGAAGCTGTCGGAGAAGCCGAAGTACTTCTTCGTCTTCGGGTTATACGTACTCTTGATCGCCAGTTCGACCGGCTTGCCATGCTTGCGCTGGCATTCCTCGTAAATCTCGCGGTGGTCGATGACCTGCTCCTCGTACACTGGCGCAGGCGACAGGAACATGAACAGGTCGTGCCCCTTCTGGGCGGATACCTCGGCGGCGGCCCGCGTGGCCAGCGCGGGGATCCCCACGTGATCGACGATGACCTCGGTATCGTTGCGCTGGCCCCATTCCTTCACGTAGGTGTTGTCGAACCACTTGTCATAGCCCGGCACGAAGTGGTTCCACTGGAGGATCTTCAAGGTGTGCTTGGCTGCCTGTGCCCGACGTGGCAGCACCAAGGGGCCGAGCCCCGCGGCAAGCGCGGTAGCCGCGGCGGCCTGGATCAGGCGGCGGCGCCGCGCGTTGTGGCGAACAAGGTTGCCGGTGGATCCGTGCCGGCGCGAATAGATGATTCGCTCGATAGGAGCAATCCGTACGTCTTCGTTCATGGCCGCCTCCGCCAGCAAGCCGGTAGCCGGCATGCGCGCCGATCGCGGCGACATGCGCAACCTCACTTAAGGATAGGAGTTGCCAACCCTAAGGCAAAGAGACAAAGGCTTGATTTCATTGCGTTTTCGATCCGATCCAGGGACCGGCGCGGCGGCTGCCGCATAGCAGCATCGGTCGCGCTGCGCCAGCCACCGCTTGCGCAGCGCAGCACAAAACACGCGCACGGCAAAAGCGGTATTTTCCCGGCTTTCGCCATACCATGGAGGCTGGCGCAAGCCACGCCGCCCAACAACCTAGCCGGGGACCTCCCATGCGCGACCGCTATCTCTCCCACCTTCGCGACACCTTGAGCACCATTCGCGCCGACGGCTTCCATAAATCCGAGCGCGTCATCGCCAGCCCGCAGGCTGCCGATATCCGGCTGGCGGGCGGCGAGCACGTACTGAACTTCTGCGCCAACAACTACCTGGGCCTGGCAGATGACCACCGCCTGATCGAAGCCGCCCGGCGCGGCCTGGAGCAAGACGGTTTCGGCATGGCCTCGGTCCGCTTCATTTGCGGCACCCAGTCCGTGCACAAGACCCTCGAAGCCGTACTCGCCAAGTTCCTCCACACCGGCGACAGCATCCTCTACTCCAGTTGCTTCGACGCCAACGGCGGCCTGTTCGAGACCTTGCTCGACGACCAGGACGCCGTCATCAGCGACGAGCTCAACCACGCCAGCATCATCGACGGCGTGCGCCTGTGCAAGGCCAGGCGCTACCGCTACCGCAACAACGACATGGCCGACCTGGAGACCCGGCTGCAGGAGGCGGATGCCGCCGGCGCGCGCTTCAAGCTGATCGCCACCGACGGCGTGTTCTCGATGGACGGCATCATCGCGGACCTCAAATCCATCTGCGACCTGGCGGACCGCTACGGGGCGCTGGTGATGGTCGACGATTCGCACGCGGTGGGCTTCGTGGGCGAGCACGGGCGTGGCACGCCGGAGCTGTGTGGCGTGGAGGGCCGCGTGGATATCATCACCGGCACGCTGGGCAAGGCGCTGGGCGGCGCCTCCGGTGGCTATGTGGCGGCGCACCGGGAAATCGTGGAGTTGCTGCGGCAGCGCTCGCGGCCTTATCTTTTTTCCAACTCGCTGGCGCCGAGCATCTGCGCCGCCACGCTGAAAGTGCTGGAGCTGCTGGCCAGCGAAGAAGGCGCGGCATTGCGCGCGCGCGTGCGGGAGAACGGCGAGCATTTCCGCCGCGAGATGACGGCGCTGGGCTTTACGCTGGTGCCGGGCCAGCATCCCATCATCCCGGTGATGCTGGGCGATGCCGCGCTGGCATCCGGCATGGCGGATGCGTTGCTGGCGGAGCATGTGTACGTGGTGGGCTTCTCCTTCCCGGTGGTGCCCAAGGGCCGGGCACGGATCCGCACGCAGATGAGCGCAGCGCATACGGCCGAGCAGATCGAGCGGGCCGTGGCCGCGTTTGCCAAGGTAGGCCGCAAGTTCGGCGCCATCGCCTGAGCGACACTAAAGCATCACCCAAGCGCTTCATCCACGCAGCAAGCAGGAGGCTCCCTCATGAAAGCCCTCGCCAAACTCGAACGCGCGCCCGGCCTGACGCTGACCGACGTCCCCGAGCCGGAAGTCGGCCACAACGATGTGATGATCCGCATCCGCCAGACGGCCATCTGCGGCACCGACATCCATATCTGGAAATGGGACGAGTGGGCGCAGAACACCATCCCCGTGCCGATGCAGGTGGGGCACGAGTATGTGGGCGAGATCGTCGCCATCGGGCAGGAAGTGCGCGGGCTGGCCATTGGCGACCGCGTTTCCGGCGAGGGGCATATCACCTGCGGCTTCTGCCGCAACTGCCGCGCCGGGCGCCGCCACCTGTGCCGCAACTCGGTAGGCGTGGGCGTGAACCGCGCCGGCGCCTTTGCCGAGTACCTGGTGATTCCGGCCTTCAACGCGTTCCGCATTCCCGACGATATCCCGGACGAGATCGCCGCCATCTTCGACCCCTTTGGCAACGCGACGCACACCGCGCTGTCTTTCAACCTGGTGGGCGAGGACGTGCTGATCACCGGCGCCGGCCCCATCGGCATCATGGCTGCCGCCATCGCTCGGCACGTAGGCGCGCGCAATGTGGTGATCACCGACGTCAACGAATACCGGCTCGCGCTGGCGCGCAAGATGGGCGCCACGCGCGCCGTCAACGTGCAGCACGAGAACCTGAAAGACGTGGCTGCCGAGTTGCACATGACGGAAGGCTTCGACGTGGGCATGGAAATGTCCGGTGTGCCAACCGCCTTTGCGACCATGCTCGAGCACATGAACCACGGCGGCAAGATTGCCATGCTCGGCATTCCGCCATCGAAGATGGCGATAGACTGGAACCAGGTGATTTTCAAGGGGCTGGAGATCAAGGGCATCTACGGCCGCGAGATGTTCGAGACCTGGTACAAGATGGTTGCCATGCTGCAAAGCGGGCTGGACCTGACGCCGATGATCACGCATCGCTTCAGCGTGAGCGACTTCGAGGCCGGCTTTGCGGCCATGCTGTCGGGCAACAGCGGCAAGGTGGTGCTGGAATGGACGCGCCCGGACAAGGCGGCGACTGCCGCGGGCTAGAAGCGCATGCTGGTAGCGCATGCTGGTAGCCCATGCATGTCTTGCCCGGGCGCCGCCTCGCCGCAGGTGGCTGGCGCCGCACAACGCAAGCCACTTGCGGTGAGCCGCTAGCGATACACCAGCACAGGGATATTGCTATGCGTCAGCACCTTGTTGGTCTCGCTGCCGATCAGCACGCCCTGCAAACCGCGCCGCCCGTGCGAGGCCATCACGATCAGGTCGCACTCCTTTTCCTGCGCGGCCTGGATGATGGCCTCATAGGGGTGGTCATGTATGACGCAAAGGGTCTCGCAAGACACGTCCGCCGCCTCGGCTTCGGCGGCCAGGGTTTTCAGGTAGTCCGCCGAACTGCGGGTGGCTTCCTGCACGAACCGCGTACGGGTGTCGGCCAGCAATTCCACCTGGTAGGTGTAGACATGGAAGTCCGGGATCACCCGGATCACCGTGACCCGGGCTCGCGCCTCGCGGGCGAACACCAGGGCCTTGCTGAAAGCGGCTTCGGACAGGGGTGAGCCGTCGACGGGCAGCAGCAGATGCTGGAACATGGTGCCCTCCTGGCACGCGAAGGGCGCAGGCCACCGCACAGGCGCCCTCTCACGCTTCGCTCGGGTTGAGGATTACCTTGCTCCAAGTATAGATGTGCCGGTACCGCTCATACACCGCACACACCGCGCGCGCCCTTCATCTCCCCGCGATTTGCCGGTAAGATCCAGCACCGGTTCCGCGCCACGACGCGGCACCAAGCGTTTACCCGAGGCCGGGCAGCCACACAATGGCAGTCCGGCCTTATCGAAACGGCAGCCCTCGACGGCTGCCGTCGCAACTGCACTGCCTTGCAACCCAATGCGGTGCACCCGGAAAGCGAAGGTATCCCTTTGCGCTCCCAATCTTCATGGAGAAGACGCTTTGACTGAACGCATCAACGCAGAGGCCGCCGGCCGCCTGTTCGGCACTGGCGAAGGCCCATCCCACGAGCGCGTCACGCTCGCCACCGATCCCGAGTCCGGCCTGCAGGCCATCATCGCCATCTACAGCACCAGCCTTGGCCCCGCGTTTGGCGGCTGCCGCTACTGGGCCTATCCCGCCGAGAGCGACGCCCTGACCGACGCCCTGCGCCTGTCGCAAGGCATGGCCTACAAGAACGCACTGGCCGACCTGCCCTTCGGCGGCGGCAAAGCCGTGATCCTGCGTACCCCGGCACAAACCGATCGCACCAAGCTGTTCCGCGCCTTCGGCCGCATGGTCGAATCGCTGGGTGGCCGCTACATCACCGCCGAAGACGTCGGCACCACGGTGGAAGACATGATCGCCGCCCGCACGCAGACCCGCTACATCAGCGGCATGCCGCGCGAGGGCACCTTCGGTGGCAACCCGTCGCCCAAGACCGCTTATGGCGTGTTCGTCGGCATCGAGGCCGCCGTGCGCTACGTGCTGGACCATAACAGCCTGCAAGGCGTGTCCGTTGCCGTGCAGGGCCTTGGCTCGGTGGGCTGGGACCTGTGCCGCCAGCTGCATGCGGCCGGCGCGCGGCTGATCGTGGCCGATATCCACGGCGCCAAGGCCGAGCAGGCGCGCGAGCAATTCGGCGCGCAGGTGGTTTCCACCACGGCCATCACCAGCGTGGCCGCCGATGTGTTCGCGCCCTGCGCGCTCGGCGCGGTGATCACCCCGGCGGTGGCCGAGGGCTGCCAGTTCAAGATCGTCGCGGGCGGCGCCAATAACCAGCTCGCGTCGCTGGACGAGGGCGACACGCTGCAACGCCGCGGCATCTTCTACGCGCCGGATTTCCTGATCAACGCGGGCGGCATCATCAGTTGTGCCCGCGAGTATCTCGGCGGCGCGGAGGAAGCCGCGGTGCTGGCCGAAGTGGCGCATATCCGCGAGCGCGTGTTCGCACTGGCCCAGCGCGTGGAGAAGAGCGGGATTACGCCCGCGCGCGAGGCAGTCAACTGGGCGCAGGAGAAGCTGGCGCAGGGCGTCCGCTAGCCTTGGCGGTGTTGAGGGTCCGCGCTGGCAACGGTGCGGACCCGGCCGGGAGCCGGGATCGCGCCGTCATCCTGGAGCCCGTGCTTGAGCTTGCCGCTTTGTGGAGGTCACCGGCAACTACTCGATCGTGATCACGATGGCCACGCGCCGGTTCTCCGAGCGGCCGGCAGCGGTGCGGTTGTCCGCCACCGGCTTGCTCTTGCCCAGTCCGCGCACCTGGATGTTCTCGGGCTGGAATCCCGACGTGGCGAGCACCTTCGCCACCGCCTCCGCGCGCCGGACCGATAGCTGCTGGTTATAGTCAGCCGAGCCGGAATCGTCAGTGTGCCCGTCCAGCCGCACCTGATCGATGCCCGCGCCTGACAGCGCCAGGCCGATACGCTGCACGGCCTCTTGCCGGTCTGTGCTGATCACATCCTCGTTCAGGCCGAAAAGCACCTTCTCGGACAAGCCGAGCTCCCAGCCGTTCTCGGTGAGCGTGAACCCCTGCGACTGCAACGCCTGGACTTGCGCAGGGGCGAGCTTGGAAGCGGGCGCCGTCTGGCAGGCGGCCAGGGCAACGGTGATGGCCACCGCGGCGGCAGCCAGGCCCCGGCTGCCAGTGATTCGCAGGTTAGATAGCACGATCCATGTCCCCATCATTTTTCTCGTTGTCCTGGCGCTCGGGCCCGAAGGCGAATTCGGGCCGCCCCAGCCGCGGCTGCGCGCTCTCCCAACCACCTCCCGACCTGCGCTTGGCCTCGTACATGGCCTCGTCCGCGGTCTGCATCAAGGTGGCGGCGGTCTGCGCATGAAGCGGAAACACGGACAACCCGATGCTAAGCGACGCTTCGATCCTGGTGCCGCTCGACAGTTGCACAGGGTCCTTCATGCGAAGCAGGATATGCTCCGCGACCTGGATGAGATCGGCAGGCTTGCGCAGCGAGGTGAGCAGTACTGCGAATTCATCGCCGCCGAGCCTGGCCACCAGGTCGCCCTCGCGCACGCAGGAGCGGATGCGCCGGGCAATGTCGGACAACACCTCGTCCCCGGCGGCATGGCCAAAGTTGTCGTTGATCTTCTTGAACGCGTCGCTGTCCAGGTAGAGCACGCCGGCGTAAGCCTTGGAGGTGCCGGCAAAGCGCACGGCCCGATGCAGCGCATCCTCGAACGCCGCCCGATTGAGCAGGCCGGTCAGGCTGTCGTGGCTGGCGCGGTGCGCCAGCGACCTGTTCTCGTGCTGGAGCTGGTTCTGCCAGGTCTCCAGTTCGTCGAGCAGGCCGTTGAAATCCTCCCCGAGCGCGTTGAGCTCGGCAATATGCGCCGGCGGCGTGCGCTGGTCGAAAGCGCGCTCTGAGCGCACGGCATGGGCCACGCGCATGAGGTTGCGCACCGGCTCGATGATATGGACCAGCATGCGGCTCGACATGTAGTGCGCGCTGACCGCGGTAAGCAGCAGGCAAGCCAGCAGCCCCAGCAGCCCGCTGAGCACAAAGCGCAAGAGGTTGCCGGTGTAGGCGGTCAGGCGGACGGTGCCCACCGCCTGCGTTTCATGCAGGATCTCCTGCTCCACCGGGCCCAGCGCCATCACGCGGCTGGCCAGGCGCTGCAGGCCGGGAAACCGCTCGTCGGCCGGGCGCTGCCACTCGGCCAGCAGGCGGTTGTCCTTGTCATAGACGCGGGCCTGGGCCACCTCCGTCGCGGCGATTGCCACCAGCGCCTCGTTGGCGGCCGCCTGGTCGCGGAACACCACCGGCGCTTCCAGCGTGTACGCCACGGAGCGGGCAACCAGGCGCAGGTTGTGGTCGGCATAGACGCGCAGCGCGGCCAGCCCGAGCGCGGTCAGCGAGATGCCCGCCGTGCACACGGCGATCAACGCCACGCTGAGATGAATACGGCGCAGCGCGTTGTACAGCGTCGGACGCGATCTCGTCGCGTCGGGCCGCAATGGCAGCTTCATGGCGATGGCCCCCGGCGGCGGCCAAGCTGCAATACGGCCGGATGGATATGGATGCCGCTGCGGGCAACGGCATCCAGGTTGACGCGGAACGAGACGTGGCCATCGACCACGTTGAGGCAGAACATGCTGCCGATCTCGCACTCGTAGTCTTCTTCCGTGATGACAAGGACCGGGCGCCCGATCAGCTCCGTCGACAGCTTCTTGCGCCGGGCATCCGTCATGGGCCCGAGGTAGACGGAATCGCAGCCCGCGGTGGACACGCCATCCTGCAGGTCGATGCGCCTGGATTGCACGGAGCGGCCGGTTGCCAGGACGCCGCCCTCCGCAAGCTTGGCGCCGTAGCGGGCCGAGCCGTCCACGCACAGGCGCAGGACTTCCCGCTCGGTTGGCCAGCGCGCATAGCCAAGCAGGCTGAACACCACCCGCGCCACCGCCTCGGAACGCGGGGGGGCCGTGTCCGCAGCGGTGTGCTGCGACTGCGCGCAGAGGATGGCGGCAAGCAGGGCCGGCAGCAAGCGCGGCAGGCGCGAATGCTTGCGGCCGCGGCTCGGACTGGCTGGGGCGGTAGCCGTTTGAAGAGGCAAGTGGTGAGGCCTACCAAGTAACGCATTTGGGGAACGCCGCATCGCGCAGCGAGCGATGTGGCCTGACCTGGCTAGCACGATCAAGCAGGGATTCCGGCCCGGCGCGAGCGCCACTGGAATCCTTGCTAGCCCAAACCCTTTAACGGCGCGCCCGCTTTTATATTTACCCCTTATTTCTGGCCCGGCGCCGCCGGTGACGCCGAAGCCAGGCCCGCGACTTGCCGCAGCATCGCCATGGGGCCGAGCCGCTCGATGGTGCGCATCTGTGCCTCGTTCCGCACAAAGAACGATCCTGCAAACCCGAGCGTATTGACCGAGATGCCCTCGACGGACTCCGCCGACCTTGGCACGATCAGCATCCCAAGCGGCGTGACGAGCAGGTTGTATGGCGCCAACGGCTGCGGTTCTCCATCCACATCGATCACCCGCACGCCAGCCGCTGCCAGCAGCGCGCGATAGCGCGCAAGTGCGGTGCGCGCCAGATCCGGCCCGCGGGCCGCCGGCAAAGCCAGCGGCGCGAACGCATGCGAAAACGCCAACCCCGGCACGATGCCGACGGCGCCATCGATGCGCGCGGCCGCAAGCAGCGGCGCGATGGGCAACGCCGGGCCTTCGCTGGCAAGCGGCAGCGGCACCAGTTGCAGGTGCTTGTGGCGCTGGCTTGCGCCGGCCGCCGCACCCCCGTTATAGAAGCCAAGGCCATCGAACTCGGCCATGCAGGCAAGCAGCGCCTCGAAATCCGCCAGGTTGAGCAGCGCGTCCTGCGGCTCGAAGCGGCGGGTAACGATCAGCAGGTGATGGTCCAGGACGTTGAACTTGTTCAGCAGCGCAAGATGGGTCTCGGAGATGTCGGCGACAAACAGGTCCGGGTCGTAGGGAAGGAACGGGTCGGTGCCCGCCTGGTTGCCGGGAACGGCGTTGTCCTTCTGCCGCGCCTGGCTCTGGTCCCTGTCGCGGTCCTTGCGCGCAAGGCTGGAAACCTGGCGCACCAGGAAACGCACGCCGCCATCGTCGATGCCCGCCTGGAAGGTCTCGATAGGACGCAGCGCGCCACATCGCAGGGCGTGCTCCGTCTGGCGCAGGATGGCCGGCCACAGCGTGCCGGGCTGGAGAGATCGATGTGGCATGGTCTGGCCCAAGGGGTGAGTGACTAAAGCCGGGGGGCTGATCGATCTTATCCCTCGGAGGCAGGGCAGGCAGGAAGTGACACTCCCTTTATTACAATGCGTGGAAGCCACCTGGGGAAACAGAGGAAACCACAGGGGCCACCACAGAGGACACCAATGAGCAACGCGCGGAACAACGGCACGCACCGGGCAAGCGCTGGTCCCTCCCCGCTCGCATTTACCTGCTGGGCGCCGTGATCCTCGCTGCAGGCTGGATCGCAGGCGTCCTGATCTATCTGTGCGCCGCGAGCGACGAGGCCGGCGACCTGGCCTACGGCCCCGGGTGGAAGCGGCAATATGATTTCCAGCTCGAACGTATCGGCGGCAAGGCTGCTGTACTGGCGGCCGAGTTCTCGCAGTGGTTTTCGGATCTGTGGCACGGCAAGCAACTGGCCTTCACCGTGGCGATCCTGTGCACGGCCATCGCGTTTTTATGCTTCTTTGTGGCGCGTGAGCTGTCCCTGGCCGCGAACCGCGACGACTGAAGCCGTATGCGGCGACAAGCCTTGCAACGCCATCACGTCGTCACGTCATAGCAACGGCAAGCCGGCATTGCGCTTGACCTCGCCCAGCGACAGCATGGATTCCACCGCCGTCACGCCGGGCAATGTGCGCAGTACATCGCGCATGAAGATGCCGTAATCCTCCAGGTCGCGCGCGACCACCAGGAGCAGGTAATCGGCGCTGCCCGACACGTTATGGCACGAGACGATGCGCGGGATGGCCTGGATCTCCCGCTCGAAGCGGTCGGAGAGCTCACGGCTGTGCACGCCAAAGCGGACCTGCGTGAACGCCATCAGGCCAAGCCCCAGGGCCTGGCGGGACAGCACCGCGCGATAGGCCTCGATATAGCCGTCGGCCTCCAGCCGCTTGAGCCGGCGCGCGCACGGTGTCTCGCTCAGCCCCACGGATTCCGCCACGCTGGCGTTGGTGGCGCGTCCGTCCGCCTGCAGCGCCATCAGGATGGCGCGATCGATTTTGTCGAGATCCAAAAGCAAGCCCTCAATAAACCAGAAAAAATTAGCGGATTCCCCCAAATTATATGGGTTTCATCCATAAAATCGCCAGAATTCCCTCATACCCCTGGGTCATGATGTTGCCCTCGTCACCGCATGCATCATGGTCTCCCTACATTTGCTCGTTACCTTCATCGGCGCCCTGGCCGTGGTCTATGCCTTACCCGGGCCTGACATGGCACTGGTGCTGCAAACCAGCACCGGCCGGGGCGTGCGCCATGGCCTGGCCACCGTCGCCGGACTCGCCATGGCACGCGCCGCGCATGTCACGCTCTCGGCATGCGGCGTGGCCGCGCTGCTGCGCGCGGCGCCCTGGCTTTACCAGGGCATCCGCGTCGCGGGCGGCCTATACCTGGCCTATGTGGCCGTCCAGATCTTCCGCAGCCCGGCCTTCGGGATGCACGCCGGCACCGGCGCGGCCGCACCGCCGGTGCGGCTGCGCGCCTCCGTTGCCAAGGGCGCGCTCAGCAGCATCCTGAATCCCAAGGCCCTGCTCTTTTGTTCCGTGCTGTTGCCACAGTTCGTGGATCCGCATGGCGCGCCGGTGTGGTCGCAAGTGCTTGAGCTCGGCGTGGTGCTGGTGCTGACCGGCGTGGCCTTCGACCTGGCGTGCGTGTTCGGCGCGCTGCGCCTGACCGGCTGGCTACGCCGGAGCCCGCGCGCGCAGACGGTCCAGCGCTGGTCCTTCTCAGCCGCGCTGCTGGCCTTTGCCGCGCGGATCTCCTTCGAGCAAAGCTAAGCACAGGACGACAGCATCTCCACGCGTGTGACGCCTTTTGCCCACCGGCAACACGGCTCTGGCAAGAACAGCGCGAGGTGCTAGCCTTACTAGGCGGCCAGGCACCTTGAGTCTGCTTGAAGGGCCGCCGATGCACACCAAGCGGCAAGGGGGCCATGGACAAGCCCGTCATCATTGCGGTCGACGACGATCCCGTCCAGGTCCGGCGGCCGCTCATGCCGCGAACACCGGCAAACGCGGCCGCCCCCTGACAACCCGGGAGCCGGAACACCATGGATAGCAAGACGCAACCCGCCGCAGCCCCGACCGACGCGCCTGGCGCGGCCAGTCGGCCCATCGATCAGCAAGTGGTCTTCGTCCTGCAGGGCGGGGGCGCGCTGGGCGCCTTCCAGGCCGGGGTCTACCAGGCGCTGCACGAGGCAGGGGTCGAGCCCGACTGGGCCATCGGCACCTCCATCGGCGCCATCAACGGCTCGATCGTGGCAGGCAACCGGCCAGCGGATCGCTTGCCGCGCCTGCGGCAGTTCTGGGAGCAGGTGGGCCGCCACGGGCCGCTCGAACTAGCCCGCCTGCTCTCGGGCGGCGACGGCACGATGTCGAACCTTGCAACCCTCACCCAGGGCATCCCTGGCTTCTTCACGCCAAACCCGGCGGCCTGGTTCGGCACGCGCGTGCCGCTCGGGGTGGAGCGGGCCGGCTTCTATTCGGTCTCGCCACTGCGCGACACCCTGCTCTCGCTAGTGGATTTCGCTTACCTCAGCGAGAAGCACACGCGGCTCACCGTCGGCATGGTCAATGTCCGCAGCGGCAGGATGTGCTACTACACCAACCGGGACACCGCGCTGAGCGTGGAGCATCTGCTGGCATCCGCGGCGCTGCCGCCGGGCTTCCCGGCGATCCGGATCGACGGCGAAGCGTTTTGGGACGGCGGCATCTGCTCCAACACGCCGATCGAAGCCGTGCTCGACGACCACCCTCGCCGCAGCTCGGTGATCTTCGCCGTGCAGCTGTGGCCCCTGCAAGGCCCGGAGCCCGACACCATCTGGCAAGCCATGGGACGGCAGCGGGATATCCAGTACTCAAGCCGCGCCGAAACCCAGCTGGAGCACCAGAGGCAATTGCACCGGCTGCGGCATGTGATCCGCGAACTGGCCAAGCACATTCCCCAGGCGGAGCGCAGCACGCCCGCGGTCGAGGCGTTGCTGGGCTGGGGCTGCCATACCACCATGCACGTGGTCGAACTCAATGCGCCGTCGTTCGACGGCGAAGACCTGACCAAGGATATCGACTTCAGCGCCGCCGGCATCGACGCGCGCTGGAACGCTGGCTATGTCCACGGCAAGCAAGCCATCGCAGCCGCGCCCTGGCGCGGCGTGCTCGACCCGATCGAGGGCATCGCGGTGCATGTGGCGCTGACACCGGCGTAGGTGCGTTGACGCCGCGCTGGCACGACGTCCCGGGATTGAGCGCTCGCCAGCAAGGCTGGCGCGGGCGCGCTAAGATGGCACCCCTGTTGTCTCACCGGCCTGACAGCCGCCCCGCCACGCACGCGGATCCGCCGTTGATTGATTGATCAATCGACGCCCGCGCGCTCCCTGACCAGCCAGGACACATCACCATGGATCTCGAACTTCGCAATCAACGCGTGCTCATCACCGGCGGCAGCCGCGGCATTGGCCTGGCCTGCGCGGCCGGCTTCCTGCGCGAGGGTGCGCGCGTAGCCATCGTTTCGCGCAGCGCCGAGAACCTGGCCAAGGCCTGCGCCAGCCTGGCCGAAGGCGAAGGCGAATACGCCAAGGACGTGGTCGCGGTGTCCGCCGACCTGACCGATATCGCCGCGGCCGCGCGCGCGGTAGAGGAGGCAGTGGCCGCGCTTGGTGCCATCGACATCCTGGTGACCTCCGCCGGTGCCGCCAAGCGCCGCCCGCCGGACGAGCTGACCCCGCAGCTGTGGCAGGACGCCATGGCCGCCAAGTACTTCAGCTACATCAACGTGATCGACCCCGTGGTCAAGCGCATGGCGCAGCAGGGGCGCGGCGCCATCGTCAATATCGTGGGCATGGGCGGCAAGCTGGCCAACCCCGCCCACCTGGCGGGCGGCGCGGCCAACGCGGCGCTGATGCTGGCCAGCGCCGGCCTGGCCAATGCCTACGGCAAGCAAGGTGTGCGCGTGAACGCCGTCAACCCGTCGGCCACGCATACCGAACGCCTGCAGCAAGGCATGGAAGTGGATGCGCGCATCGGCGGCACGACCGTGGAGCAGGCATTGGCACGCGCCAACGCGCGCACTGGCCTGGGCCGCCTGGCCACGCCGGAGGACGTAGCGGACGCCGTGCTGTTCCTCGCCTCGCCCCGCGCCAGCTATATCTCGGGCGCCATCCTGTCGGTCGATGGCGCCACCACGCCCATGGTGGTCTGACGCCGCTGAACGCTACCGTACAGACGCGCCCCGCCACGTGTGCGATTGTCAGGCTACAGTCTGCACAAGGAGCGTGTCATGAACAGCATCGTCTGGTTGGTAGGCGCGGTGGTCATTGTCCTGTTTGTACTCGGCTTTTTCGGCCTGAGGTAACCGCGGGCCGCGACACCAGTTCGATATAGCGTCGAATGGTCGCGGCCTTCTCGTACTGGCGCGACATCAGCGACAGATACGACGTCACCTCCAGGCCCGCGATATCCCGGTAGACAAGGCTGGGCAGGCTGATGTGGCCGGCCACGGCGTTCGGGACAATCGCCACGCCTTCGCCCAGCGACACCAGCGTCAGCACCGCCACCAGCCCGCCCGGCTGCGGGCCCAGCCTGGGCACGAAGCCACCCTGCTCGGCGGTGGACAGCGTGCCCGAAACCTGTTCGGGAAGAATGAATGTCTCCGCCTTGAGATGCGCGGGCTGGATCTCGGCCAGGCCGCACAGCCATGAGTCGCTGTGCAGCGCGAGGATAAAGCCTTCGGGCGCCAGCGGCAGCGCGTCCACGCCCTCGGGCAGGTTCATCGGGGAGCGGATATAGGCGATGTCGACCTGCCCATCCCTGACCTGCTCAGGCAGCGTGCCCATGGGCGCCTCGCGCACCAGCAGCTGCACATCGGGGCAGGCCTTGCGGAATGCCGCGACTTGCCGCTGGAGCACGCCCGAGTAGGCCGCCGAGGCGACATAACCCACATGGATCTTGCCGGTCTCGCCACGCGCCTCGCGCTGCGCGCGCAGTTGTGCGGCCTCGAACTGCGCCACCACGGCTTGCGCTTCCGCCAGCAGCACCTCGCCGGCCGGTGTCAACGCCACCGAGCGCTGGTTGCGCTCGAACAGGCGAATGCCAAGGCTGGCTTCCATCTCCTGGATCTGGCGGGTGAGCGTCGGCGTGGAAATGCCGAGCCGCGCAGCGGCCCGGGTGAAGTGCAAGTCCTGGGCTACCGCGATGAAGTAGCGAAAGTGGCGCAGTTCCATCGGTTTGCTGTTTTCCTTCCGAGTACTTTCTGATTGTTAGCTAACAGGCAACAAAATAGCACGGCCGGCGCAACAACGCGCGGCCCTGCCCGCCGTATCCTAGCCCGCATCCAATCAAGGAATGCGACAGGAAGCGACGACATGCGGCACAAGACAAAGCGGCACCCACAGCCCGCCGGGCACGGCACATCCGGATTTATTTCATCTCAGGCAATATCGCCGGCAGGGCAGTATGAGCGGGAGCCGGCATGAGCGGCATGAACTCGCGCGCCGCGCTGCTGACCGCCTCGGGCGCCTGCGCGCTGATCGTCCTGGACACCAACATCGTGGCTGTCACGCTGCCGCGCATCGCGAGCGACCTGCATGCCACGTTCTCCGATATCGAGTGGGTGGTCAGCGCCTACATGCTGACCTTTGCCGGCGGCCTGCTGCCCGCGGGCAGCCTGGCCGACAAGTTCGGCCGCAAGCGCATGCTGCTGACCGGCCTGGCGGTCTTCATGCTGGCCTCGCTGGGCTGCGGCCTGGCGGGGAGCAGCCTGGCGCTGAACCTGGCGCGCGCCGTCAAGGGCGTGGGCGCGGCCATGCTGCTAACCTCCGCGCTGGCGACCATCGCGCACGCCTTTCACGATGAGCGCGAGCGCGCCCGGGCGTGGGCCTTCTGGGGCGCGTGCATGGGTGTGGCCATGCTGGTAGCGCCCGGCCTTGGCGGCGTCATCAGCCAGGCGTTGGGATGGCGCTGGGTGTTCCTGCTGAACCTGCCGGTCGGCATCGTGCTGGGCGCCATGGTGCTGCGGCATATCGCGGAGTCGCGCGACACGGGCGCGGCGCGCATCGACCTGTGGGGCGGGCTATGCTTTTGCGGCAGCCTGTTCCTGATGATCTGGGCCCTGATCGAGGCCAACCGCATTGGCTGGGGCGATACGCACACCCAGATGCGGCTGGCCGGCGGCGCCGTGCTCTTCGCGCTGTTTATCGGCGTGGAGCGCATCCAGCGCCGGCCCATGGTGGATCTCACGCTGTTGCGCAATCCGCGCCTGATCGGCGCGTTGCTCGGCATGGCCGCCTATGCCGCCTGCGCCCAGGTGATGATGACCTTGATCCCGCTATATCTGCAAACGGGCCTCGGGTTCTCGGCGATCGCCTCAGGTGCCGCCATGCTGCCGTTTGCGCTGACCATGCTGATCTTTCCGCGCATCGGCGTGCGGCTGTCGGGACGGCTGGACGCGCCGTCGATGCTGGTGTTCGGGCTCGTGCTGGTCGGCCTCGGCAACCTGCTGAGCGCGTGGGCGGCCGTCACCATGTCCTACCTGCCTTTCGCGCTGGCCATTGCTGTCACCGGCAGCGGCGCGGGCCTGCTCAACGGCGATACGCAGAAGAACATCATGGCCTGCATGCCGCGCGAGCGCTCCGGCATGGCGTCCGGCATCAGCACCACCACGCGGTTCAGCGCGATCGTGCTGTCCTTCGGCTTGCTCGGGGGCCTGCTCGCCTACCGTACCCAGGCCACATTCGACACGGCGCTGCATGCGCATGAGGAAAGCTCGGGGATAGTGCCCGGCCTGGCCGCACACATCATCCCGCGCGTGGTTGCCGGCGACCTGCACGGCGCGATGGCCGATGTGCAAGCCCCGCTGCGCAGCGTGCTGGAACCGCTTGCGCGCACCGCCTTCGCGGATGGCTTCGCCTGGATTCTTTGCGTGGCCGCCGGGGTTGCACTGCTCAGCGCCGTCCTGGTGCGCCTGCTGATGAAGGACGAATCGCCGGCGCACCAGGCGGTGCGTGTGGAAGTGCCGGCGCGCCGCTAAAGCGCGCCGTGCCAACCACTCAATCGATCGTCATGTGCGCGTCGTGCACGATCTTGCCAAGGCGCTGCTTCTCGTCCTGCACAAAACGCGTGAACTCCATCCGCGTGCCCGACACGGGGCGGTAGCCATAGGTCTCGAACTGCGCGCGCAGGCCGTCATCGCTCTGGAACGCGGCCTGCGTGGCTTGCGCGATGCGGTCCAGGATCGGCGCCGGCGTGCCCTTGGGCGCATAGATGCCGCCCCAGTGCTCCATGCGGATGCCTGCAAAGCCTTGCTCCGCCGTGGTGGGCACGTCCGGCAACGCCTGCGCGCGCTTGTCGTCGGTCACCGCCAGCGCGCGCAGCTTGCCGCCGCGCAGGAAGCCGAGCACGCCAACCGGGGCTTCGGACGCCAGGTCGATCTGCCCGCCAATGACCGCGTTAAGCGTTTCCGAGCCGCTCTTGTAGTGCACCAGTGTCACTGGCACGCCGAGCGCGGTCTCCACCATCTCCGCCGCGAAATGCCCGGTGCTGCCGGCGCCGGCGGTGCCGAACGTGATGCCACCCTTGGCCTTGCCGTAGGCCTGCAGCGCCTTCAGGTCCTTGATGTCCTTGATGTCCTTGCGCGAGGCACCGGCGCCCACCACCATCACCGACGGCGCCGCATTGGTGCTGACCACAGGAACGAGGTCGCCGTCGGCGTAGGGCATCTTCGCGCGCAACAACGCGTTGGCGACCGCGCCATTGCCGGCGATCAGCAGCGTATAGCCATCGGGCGGGCTCTTGGCGACAAACTCCGCGCCGATGATGCCGCCGGCGCCCGGCTTGTTGTCCACAATCACGGTCTGGCCCAGCTGCCGGCCAAGCGCCTGCGCGATCAGCCGCGTGGTGATGTCGCCCGGGCCGCCGGCCGAGAATGGCAGCACCAGGCGGATCGGCTTGTCCGGCCAGTGCGCCTGCGCAACGGCCGAAAGGCTGGATAGGGCCAGCATCGCGCATGCTGCCATCCGGGCCAGCACGGCACGCCGGGGGATTCGTTGGGTCATGTCTCACTCCTGGTGTTCTTTGTTGACGGCAGGCACTCAGTCGAACGCGCAGCCCACCGGCGGCGCAAGCAGGGCGAGCAAGTCGCGCACATCGTCGAGCTGCTCAAGATCCCGCACCATGCGCTCGATGGCTTGCTGCCGCTGCGGCGCAATCAACCCGTCCGTCAGGGCCCTGTACTTCGCGGCCACTTCGTCGCTCGATTGCGGCGCTTCGATGGCGCGCGATGCCGTACGATTGACCTCGATGCGCTGAGCGTCGGTGAAGGTCACGGCCAGACGCACGCGCCCGCGTGCCCGTTGCCCGCCTGCGTCGAAGGCGGGATCGTGGCGCACGGCGATACGCGGCAGCAGCGCCCAGACATCGTCGGCATCGATGCGCGCCGGCGCGAACTGCGGCACCAGCGCCGCGCCGTCCAGCACCGCTACCGCAAGCGCGTAGCCGATGTTCATCTGCGCGCCGATTGGCGTCAGCGGCCGCTGCGGCACCCACCAGCCATGGTGATAGACGGCATGCGACACATCCACCTCGATAGCGGCGATCTCCCGTGCCTTGAGCGCGCGCTGCGCGCCCACGTCGAACAGCGCATCGAGCGGCGCGTGGATGCCACCCATGGCCGCGTACGGCTTGATGACGATGCGCTCGACTTCCCAACGCTCGCCCAGGCCATCGGTGATCTGCGCGGCGTCCGGCGCATGCCCTTCGCCGAACGTCGAGAGAAAGCCGCCGTACTCGCGCTCGAACACGCGCTTGATGCCGGTGTAGCCGCCCGCCGCCAGCACCGCCGCGTAGAGCCCATTGCGCGCGGCGAAGCCGTGGTGCATGCGCTTGCACATGGCCTCGTACTGCGCCGCCATCAACCCGGCCGACTGCGTGCCGGCCAACCCCAGCGCATCCTCAAAACGCGCGGCGTCGAGCCCCAGCAGCTTGCCCACCGCGGCGGCGGCTGCATGCGTGCCGAACACCGATCCGGAATGCCAGCCGCGCGACAACATCTGCGCGCCGTGCAGGGCCATGCCCACGCGCGGGCCCACCTCATAGCCGGCCATGGCCGCCTCCAGGAAGCGCCGCCCGCACACGCGGCTCTCGCCTTCGGATGCGGCCCACAGCGCGGGCAGCACGAGCGAGGCGCTGTGCAGCGGCCCGAGCGGATGGTAGTCGTCAAGCTCAAACCCCTGGATAAAGGTGCCATTGAGCAGCGCGGCGCCCGGCGCGCTGGTGCGCGCCCCCCAGCCGACGATGGTGCGGTCCCCCTGCCCCTCCATCTGGCGGACGATGTTGGCGGCGGTGCGCGACCACGGCAATTGCGCGCCGACGATGGCACAGCCGATGCCGTCCAGCGTGAGCGCCTTGGCGCGCTCGCGCGCGGTGGCGCTGGCTTGCTCCAGCCGGAAGGCGGCCAGCCATTGGGCGAGCCTGCCGGTGGGCCCGTCGGGATCGGTTGGCGGCATGGGTGCGGCGTTCTGATTCTGATCCTGGTTTTGCATGGTGTGTCTGTCTATGTGGCGTTACGTGAGGCTACGTGGAGACTGGCGCAGTCGGCTGGCAGTCAGGTCCCCCTACTCGAATGGATACTGCTTGACCAGCACCCCCAGGCGCTCGCTTTCCTGGCGTACCTGCGCGGCAAACTCGGCAGGCGAATTCACCACCAGCTCGGCGCCCGCGGCGGCGACGGTCCGTTGCACCTCCGGATCCTTCACGGCCTCGCGCAGCGCGGCGACAATGCCCTGCGTGATCGCCGCCGGGGTGCCCTTGGGCGCGAACAGGCCATACCAGGTGACCGACTGGAACTGCGGGTAACCGGCCTCGGCCGTGGTAGGCACATCAGGCAGCGCGGCGGCGCGCTTGCGCCCCTGCGTGGCAAGGATCTTCAGCGTGCCCGCCTTGTAGTGCGGCAGCGCGGCAGTGATGCCGGTGAACGCCAGGTTGACGTTGTTGGCGATCAGGTCCGTGACGATGGCGCCAGTGCCACGGTAGTTGACGACAATGAGGTTAGGCAAGCCCGCCTCCGCCGCCAGTTGCTTGCCGGAGATGCGCGCTAGACTTTCGCCGGTGCCAAGCGAACAGGTCTTGGCTACGGTCTTGCAGTACTGCACGAGTTCCGCGAACGTCTTCACGGGCAGCTTGGCGCTGGCTACCACTGCGGCGGGCGACTGCGAAATCGCCGTGATGGGGTCGAGCCGCGCCAACGGGTCGACACCCTTGAACCCGGGCGTGTACCTGGTGGCCACGATTGCCGGCACCTGCAGCAGCAGGGTATAACCATCGGGCTTCGCCTCCATCACGCGCCGCGTGCCAATCAGGCCGTCGGCGCCCGGCAGGTTCTCCACCACCACCGGCTGGCCCCAGAGCACGCCAAGCGGCTTGGACACCGCGCGCGCGGTGGCGTCCGTACCACCGCCGGCGCTATAGGGGACCACCAGTGTGACCGGACGGTCCGGGCGCCATGCGCCGAGGCTGGCAGTAGGGCTGGCGGCGGCTAGCGTGCCGGCCGACAGCAGTGTCGCGCCGATGGCGAGCGGGCCGACGGCTCGGCGCCTGGTTTGTCGTTGGATCAGGGATGGCATGTTGTCTCCGTATTTTTTAGTGGTAACCCGTGGTGTTTCCGGCTAGCCGTGCGAGCACTCAAGCCGGCGCGACGCTCGCTGGAGTCAGCGGCCGGCCACGCCAGTCGCGCTGGAACACGCCATCGAGCCGGCCCTGCGCGATGGCATGCGCGCGCAGCCACGCCATCAGCGCTTCGCGCGCAAGACCGGCTGGCGGCTCGGCGGCAAGCGCGAACAGCTGGAACACGTAGCGATGTGGCCCGTGTCCCGGCAGGGGCCGGGGGCCGTCGTAAGCTGCATGGCCCAGCCCGTTGACGGCCAGCGTCACGCCGCCCGGCAGCGGCGCGCGCGACAGCGCGCCTTCGGCCAGCGCGCCGACCGAGGCCGGGCCCCAGGCAAGCGCGTGCACGATGGCGGAAGCCAGCGGCACATCCGGATCCTCGACCATCAACAGCCAGTGCGTGGCCGTTGCCGGCAATCCCGTCCAGGCCAGCGCAGGCGAGCAGTTGGCGCCCACGCTCGCACCCGCGTGGCGCACGGGCATCGCGCCGTGATCGGCAAACGACGCGCTGTGCAGCGCCAGCGTGTGGGGCAATGCGCCCAGCACGGCGTCGCTGCAAGCCAGGCTGCCATCGCCCGCGTGGCGTCCGCGCAGCAGCAGGCCGGCTGCGCGCAGCAACAGTGGATGCTGCAACCGGGCGTTCATGCCACGTCTTGCCGGCGCACCGTCCAGGCCCAGGGCCGGCGGGTGCGATCGGCTTGCTGCCAGGCACGGATCAGCGCGTCGTCCTTGAGCGTAAGGCCGATATCGTCCAGCCCGTGCAGCAGGGCTTCACGACGCAGCCGGTCGACGGGAAACGCGACGATCGCGCCATCGGGCGCGGTCAGCGTGGCGCTCGCCAGGTCCACCCGCACCGGCGCGCCGCTTGCGCATTGCGCGGCCAGCGCTTGCACCGTTTCGGCGGTGAGCTGGATCGGCAGCACGCCATTCTGGAAGCAGTTGTTGTAAAAGATATCGCCATAGCTCGGCGCGATCACGCAGCGCACGCCCAGGCCCATCAGCGCCCACACCGCGCCCTCGCGCGAGGATCCGCAGCCAAAGTTGGCGCCGGCCAGCAGTACCGGCGCGCCGCGAAACGCCGGCTGGTTGAACACGCAGCCCGGGTCCTCGCTGCCATCGGCGCGGTAGCGCAGCGCTTCCAGCGCGTAGGGGCCGAGTTGCTCGCGCGGCAACGCGGTGAGCCGCTCGATGCGGATGATCACGTCGGTGTCGATGTTGGCGCGCAACAGCGGCACGGCAGCGCCCGTTACGACCGTAAAGGGTTGCATGGTCATGTGAGTTTCCGTACGTCGGCAATGCAGCCTGTGACCGCAGCGGCGGCGGCCATCGCGGGGCTGGCAAGATGGGTGCGGGCGCCTGGCCCCTGACGCCCGACAAAATTGCGGTTGGAGGTGGAGACCGAGCGCTGCCCGGGCGGCACCTGCTCGCCGTTGGCGGCCACGCACATGCTGCAGCCGGGCTCGCGCCAGGCAAAGCCCGCATCCTCGAACACGGCGCGCAGCCCCTCGGCCTCGGCCGCGCGCTTGACGTTCTCCGAGCCCGGCACCACCCAGGCGGTCACGCCCGGGGCCACACGCCGCCCGCGCGCCACGGCGGCCGCTGCGCGCAGGTCGGACAGGCGCGAGTTCGCGCAGGAGCCGATAAAGACCCAGTCCACCGGCGTACCGGCGATGGGGGCATTGGGTGCCAGGCCCATGTAATCCAGCGCGGCGCCAATGGCGGCACTGGCCGCCTGGTCGCTGGCGGCGGCCGGATCGGGGATGTGCCCGTCGATCGCCATCGCGTGCTCGGGGCTGGTGCCCCACGTGATGGTGGGCGCCACGGCGGCGGCGTCGATCACCTCTTCGCGATCGAACGCGGCACCGGCATCGGTGGCGAGCGTGCGCCAGTACTCGGCCGCGACGTCGAACTGCGCGCCGGTGGGCGCATACGGGCGGCCGCGCAGCCATTCGATGGTGCGCGCATCGGGCGCCACCATGCCAAAGCGCGCGCCCAGTTCCACGCTCAGGTTGCACAGCGTCAGGCGCCCTTCCACTTCCAGCGCTTCGATGGCCGTGCCGGCAAACTCGATGGCATAGCCGCCGCCAGCCGCCGCGCCGAGCCGGCCGATGATATGCAGCGCCAGATCCTTCGCGGTGATGCCCTCGGCCAGCACGCCGTCGCATCGGATGCGCATGCGCCGCGGCTTTTGCTGGCGCAGCGTCTGCGTGGCAAGCGCGTGCGTGCTCTCGGACGAGCCCACGCCGAAGGCCATCGCGCCCAGGCCGCCATTGGTACAGGTATGGCTGTCGCCGCAGATGACCGTCAGGCCGGGCAACACGATGCCAAGCTCTGGGCCCATCACGTGGACGATGCCCTGCCCCGGCTGGCCAAGGTCGAACATCGTCACACCCGCCGCGGCCGAGCGCTCGCGCAGCGCAGACCACAGGCGCCCGCCCGGCACATGGGTATTGCCATCGCGCCCGGGCTGGCTGGAGACGGCGTGGTCCGGCGTGGAGAACACCAGCGCCGGATCATGTAGCGGCAAGCCGCGTGCCGCCACCTCGGCCAGCGCCGGCGGGCCGGAAAGATCGTGCAGCAAGTGACGGTCGATGTGCAGCAGCGCCCAGCCATCGCCGAGTTCGCGCACCACATGCGCGTCCCAGAGCTTGTCAAAGAGAGTGCGCGCCATCGTCAAGCCTTTGCGCTTGCCGGCGCGTCGGGGTTGGTGGCGCGCTCGCCGGCATTGAAGCGCTGGCGCAGGCTATCCCATTCATCAGCGCCGAAGCGCCGGAAGGTCTGCCCCACGCTGGCCGACACGCCTGGCGCGGTAAAGGTGGCCTTGAGCTCGGCCAGCGCTTCGTCGCCCGCCTGGATCGCGGCCTTGAGCATCAGGCCCGGCAGGATGGCCAGCTTATAGCCCATGGCCTCGGCCTCGCGCAGGTCGAAGATCGGCGTGCGGCCGCCGGGCACCACGTTCAGCAGGCAAGGGCCGCGCACCAGCCGCGGCACTGCCGCGACTTCCTCGATGGTCTGCGTGGCTTCCACGAAGGCCAGGTCCGCGCCAGCTTCCAGTGCGGCGTTGGCGCGCCAGATAGCCTCTTCCAGCCCGAGCATGGCGCGCGCATCGGTGCGCGCGATGATGACGAAATCCGGCATGCGGCGCGCCTGCACCGCCGCGCGGATCTTGGAGACGAACTCCACGCGCGAAACCACCTCCTTGCCATCCAGATGGCCGCAACGCTTGGGCGCAACCTGGTCCTCGATATGGATCGCCGCCACGCCACGGGCCTCGTACTCGCGCACGGTGCGGGTGACGTTGAGCTGATTGCCGTAGCCGGTGTCGGCGTCGGCAATCAGCGGGATCGACACGGAGCGCGCCATCACCGCGGCGTTTTCAACCATCTCACTCATCGTCAGCAGGCCGAAATCGGGGAAGCCGCGCGCCGCCGACGTGCCGGCGCCAGTCATGTAGCAAGCGGAGAAGCCGGCCTGCTCGATCAGGCGCGCGCCGATGGCGTCGTAAGCGCCGGGCGCGATGATCATGCCGGGCACCTGCAGGCGCTGGCGAAGGATAGCTGCGAGGGTCATGGACGGGTCCTGTGTGCTTGCGGTGGGTGACGGAATGCGTACGGAGTGAGCATCAGCGCGGAGGGGAACGGGTTGTCTACCGTCACCCTGTGTTTATGTGTTTATATTCTAGATACAACTTACCGGTTCCGTCAAGAATCGGGAAATTCGCCGCTGGACCGTTGTGCTATGCTGCCCACGCCACTAAACCGTCACCTCATGCCGCGCACGACCGACTCCCCTTCTACGCTGGGCCATATGCCCGGTACCTCACTGCACCGGCAGCTCTTTCTCGTGCTGCGCGATGAAATCACGCGCGGCGTCTATGCGGAAACGGGGGCTTTGCCGAAAGAAGAAGCACTGTGCGAGCGCTTTGGCGTCTCGCGCATCACGGTGCGGCGGGCGCTATCCGAGCTGGCGGCGCTGGGGCTGGTGGAGCGGCGCCATGGCCTTGGCACCTTTGTGCGAGCGGACATGCCGGCGGGGCGCAGCAGCCCGAGCCTTAGCGTGATCGACGGCCTGCGCAAAGCAGCACTGGAGACGGACGTCGAGGTCCTTGAGGTGACCACTGCCGTGCCGCCGGCGGACATTGCCCAACTGCTGCAACTCACCCCGGGCGAACAAGCCGTGCACGCGCTGCGCCTGCGCAGCATCAAGGGCACGCCGGTGATGCTGACGGATGCATGGGTTCCCGCCGCGCTGGGCAAGCGCGTGTCGGCAGCGGCGCTGCGCAAGCACGCGCTCTACGAGATCCTGATGGCGCAGGGGGTGAAATTCGGCCGCGTGGTGCAGGAAATCACGGCCCAGGCGGCCGACCCCGCCTACGCGGGCTGGCTGCGCACGGAGGTTGGCGCGCCGCTGCTCAAGCTGGTGCGCCTGCTGCATGACCCGGAGTCGCGGCCGGTCCAGTACATCACGGTGTATATGTCCCCGGAACGCAGCCGCATCCTGATGGATATCTCGGGCGACAAGGTCAACACGCTAAGCGCCGGGCAGTTCGTCCATGACGTGCCACGCGGCTAAGAGGCCGTTTCAACATGAAGCGAAGCGGTTCTGGCCAGGCGCGCGGCCCTGGCGTTCACTGGCTAGCCCTGCTGCTGCTCGATGGCATCGACACGGCTGGGGTAGAAAGCCACGTGGTCCTTGATGGCCTCGACGGCGGCATACGGCGCCTCGTAAGTCCACACCGCATTGACCGATCGCTCACCGCCCGCGGGGATGCTGTAGTAAGCGCACTCGCCTTTGTACGGGCAGTAGGTGGCGTGGTCCGTGCGGGCCAGCAGTGACATATCGACATCCTTGCGCGGAATGTACTGCACCGCCGGGTAGGATGCCTCGCGCAGCGTGAGCGCGCTGCGGGTGTCGGCAATGACGACGCCGCCGAGCGCCACGACGACGCGCGCGGGGTTTGCCTCGATCACGATCGGATGATCGGGCCCCGGGATCTTGATGGGCTTGCTGGTCATGGCTGGGCTTCCTGATGTGTTGCAGGGCCCGCCAATACTACGCGTGAACGCGCCAGCTTGCCCGGCATCAAGATGCGCCTTGCACCGCCCTGCGCAGTGCCGCCTGCGCCAGCAGCCGCGTGGAATCCAGCGTCGGCAGTGGCGAGTTGGCATCGTTTACGATCAGCGGGATTTCCGTGCAGCCGAGCACAACCGCATCGCAACCCTGTGACTTCATCCGCCCGATAACCCGCTGGAAGTAAGTGAGTGCTTCCGGGGTGGCGATGCCGCCCACCAGTTCGTCCATGATGATGCGATTGATTTCATCGCGCTCGGCGGGGTCCGGCCGCATGAAGCCGAGCCCGCGCGCGGCAAGCTTTTCGGGGTAGACCTCACTGTCGACAAGCCAGCGCGTTCCCGTCAGGCCCAGGCGGGTGAAGCCGCGCGCCGCCGCGCTCTCGGCGACCACCTCGGCAATATGCAGCCAGGGCCGCGGCGAACGCGCCACCACGTACGGCAGCGCCTGGTGAATGGTGTTGTCGGGACAGATCAGGAAATCCGCGCCCATGCCAGCGAGCTTCCTGGCAGAGGTGAGCATCAACTCACCTACGGCCTGCCAGTCGCCGCGATCCAGGTGCTTGACGTACTCGGCAAGCGACGGGGTGTGCATGGATATCTCGGGATGCGCATGCGGCCCGAGCAGCCGCGCGCCCTCCATGCAGATGGTCCGGTAGCAAAGCGCGGCGCCTTCGGCGGAGCAGGCAACAATGCCAATATGCAGGGTCATGACGGTTGGCTCCATGCGATGTGATCGGGGAATGCAGTGTCTGAACGAATTCGGCTGGTAGAGGCCAATCAATAGGCATCATAAATCACTAATCGCTATTGAACGCCTCGGCACTCCGGCATATACTTTTGGCATATCTCACTCAACAGGAGTGCGGCATGGATACCGCGAAAATCTTCTGGTCTGGGCGATCACAAGCCGTACGCTTGCCGAAAGACTTCCGTTTCGAGGCAAGCGAGGTGCGCATTCGCCGCCATGGCAACGCCGTCATCCTGGAGCCTATTGCCAGCGATTGGGCGTGGCTGGATCCCATCGTCGGCCCGCTGGACGAAGACTTCGCGCAGGCGGCAAGCGAACAGCCCGCAGATCAGAGCCGGCCAGAACTGGATTTTTTTAAGTGAAATTCCTGCTCGACAGCAATGCCGTCATTGCACTCCTGAGAGGTCACGCAGGCTTTCTGAATCGATTGCGGCAACACCAGCCGCAAGATTTCGGCATCCCGGCCATTGTGGCGCACGAGCTATTCTATGGCGCGTTCAAGAGCCAACGCGCCACGGAAAACCTCGCTCGGGTCGAAGGGTTGCAATTCGAGGTGCTGGATTTCGACCGCGAAGATGCGCGTCACGCCGGTGAGTTGCGAGCGGCGCTAGCCACAGCCGGTACACCAATTGGCCCTTACGATGTACTGATTGCGGGCCAGGCCCGCGCCCGAGCCCTGACACTTGTCACCCACAACACCCGCGAGTTTCAACGCGTACCTGGCCTGCGCGTCGAAGATTGGGAGGGCTGATACCGAGCGCGCGCGCGGGCTCTCTCCCTCCTCGCGCAATACGCTCAGCCTGCCACGCGCGGCTTCACACGTCCCGCCGCATCCTTGGCGCGCACGCGGGCCGCTTCCACATCGGCGTCGTACGCCAGCGCCACGCCCATGCGGCGCTTGGTGAAGCTCTCTGGCTTGCCAAACAAGCGCAGCTCGGTCTGCGGCACGCGCAGCGCCTCATCCACGCCGTCGAACACTACGCCCTTGGCATCCACGCCGCCATAGATCACCGCACTGGCGCCCGGGCTCTTGAGCGCGGTGCTGACCGGCAGGCCGAGAATGGCGCGCGCGTGCAGCTCGAACTCGTTCTGCCACTGGGTGATCATGGTCACCATGCCGGTGTCATGCGGACGCGGGCTGACTTCGCTGAACCAGACCTGCTCACCCTTGACGAACAGTTCCACGCCGAACAGGCCTTGCCCACCCAGGTTGGCGGTGACGGCCTGCGCAATCTGCTGGGATTTTTGCAGCGCGGCCGGATGCATCGGATGCGGCTGCCAGCTTTCCACGTAATCCCCGCTGACCTGCACGTGGCCGATCGGCTCGCAGAACTGCGTTTCCACCTGGCCGTCGGCGCCGATCGCGCGCACCGTCAGCAGCGTGATTTCGTAGTCGAAGTCGATGAAGCCTTCCACGATCACGCGGCCGTGGCTGACACGGCCACCGGCCATGGCGTAGTCCCATGCGGCCTTGACGTCCGCGGGGCCGTCGATCTTGCTCTGGCCCTTGCCGGAGCTGCTCATCACCGGTTTGACCACGCACGGGTAGCCGATGCCGCTATCGATGGCGGCCTGCAGCTCTTCCAGCGAGTCGCAGAACTTGTAGGGGCTGGTGGGCACGCCGAGCGTCTCCGCGGCCAGGCGGCGGATGCCTTCGCGGTCCATGGTCAGGCGCGCCGCGCGCGCCGTGGGGATGACGCGCACCACGCCGGCGGCTTCCAGCGTCTCCAGCATCTGCGTGGCAATGGCCTCGATCTCCGGCACCACCAGGTCCGGCTTCTCGGCCTCGATCAGCGCCTTGAGCTGGTCCGGGTCGCTCATGGAAATAGTGCGCGCATGGTGCGCCACCTGCTGGCCGGGCGCATCGGCATAGCGGTCCACCGCAATCGTTTCAACGCCGAGGCGTTGCAGCGCGATCAGGACTTCCTTGCCGAGCTCGCCGGAGCCCAGCAGCATGACTTTGGTCGCGCCAGGCGAGAGAGGGGTGCCGATAGTGGTCATGTGGGACCCTTGGGATCAAGTAAAAACAGCGATTGTACGTGGACCGAAAGAGCGCGCCCAGGCAGGCCGGCAAGCCGGCCCGGGAGGCATGCGAGGCCGGTGAGGCTTTCGCCACATCGGCGCGGCATTGACACCAACCCCGCGTAGAATCCGGCTCAGCGAATTTACCGATGAGTCGGGCTTCATCGACTTGAACATACACGGATCGGACAATATGCAAGCATGGTTGAAAGTCGGCTGTACCGTTGCATTCGTCGGCGTACTCGCGCTGTCGGGCTGCAAGAAAAAACACGATACAACTGCGCCGGCCAGCGATCAGGCCGCGGCTCCCGCGGCCACGTCACCGGCTCCTGCCACCGCATCAGCCGCAGTTCCGGCCGCCGCCAGGTTCGATATCGCAAGCGTGCCGATGTCCACTGCCGAGCTGCCGCCCTTCCCCTATATCGACTGGCCAAGCGGGCTGATCGACGGCCACAAGTTTGTCAAAAGCTCCGAATTCGACCGCATCTACGTGATCGCCGGCAGCCAGCTCCTGCCGGTCGAAGGACGCTACGAAAACCGGCATTTCATGAACTCGGACGCGAAGCTTTCCGACCTCGCCGCGCAACGCAATTACGAAGCGGTCATCAAGGCGCTGGGCAGCGTCAAGGTCAGCGCCATGCTGCCGACCAACCCCGCCATGCTGGCCCAGAACAACAACGACCTGGGCGACCTGATCGTCAACAAGATGCGCGTGGCGATGAGCCCCGACAGCTATGACTACTACCTGATCCGCAAGCCGGAAGGCAACGTCTGGATCGGCCTGTTTGTCGGTGGCGGCTACACCCAGATCATCACGGTCACGGAAGGCCAGATGAAGACCGTGGTGGGCCTGGTCAAGGCCGACGACATGCAAAAGGCACTCGATGAAAAGGGCCATATCGCGCTCTACCTGAATTTCGATACCGACAAGGCGGCCATCCGCCAGGACGACCAGCCGGTCATCGACGAAATCGGCAAGCTCCTGGACAAGGCGCCTACGCTGAAGCTGTCGATCGATGGGCATACCGACAATGTCGGCGATGAAAAACACAATCAGCAATTGTCCAAGAAGCGCGCCGAAGCCGTAGCCGCCGCACTGATTGCCAAGGGCGTCGACAAGTCCCGCGTGCGTGCCGAGGGCTTTGGCGCCAGCAAGCCGATTGCCGACAATGCCAGCGAGGAAGGCCGCGGCAAGAACCGGCGCGTGGAACTGGTACGCGTGGCCACCTGAGAGGCACCCCTTTCAAGGTGACGAAAATTAGGACACCCTCCGTGTTCTCGAACAGAAACCAGAGTCAATGTGGAGACTTTGCTCGCATCGGCCCAGCCGGCCGAACTGTGGATCGCCGATCGCAACTTCTGCACCCGGGGGATTCTTGCCGGATGGCAGCGTCGCGGCAGCGCCTTCATCGTGCGGGAGCACGGCCGCAATCCAAGCCCCGGCAAAAGGGGGCTTTGGGGGGTGTCGTTACGTTTCGGGGCGGCGTTGGTTATTGGACCCAACAGCCATACGACATCCCCCTGCGGGGGCTGCCGGTCACTCTTCTTTGCGTCGGCAAAGAAGACTAACGAGAAGAAAGCCGACCCTGCCGGGCGCAGAGCAATCGCGGGTGCGCAGGGTGCTGGTTTCGTCGTATGGCCAGCGGTTCTATTGGCATCTGCCGGTACCGGATTGACTGACCACGACGCTGCCCATTTCCGGGATTCGTAGTGCGGCCCCCGGTAGCGGAATCCTTGCCCATTCGCCAATCTGCCGTTACCGGTGCGGACCGCCACGACACATCGCCCGTCAATGGTTTCGTGGTGGGGCGGGCGCGGTGGTCAGGGTTTTGAGCATATCAACCCGGTGCCACCGCGCCCACGACGGAACCGGTGCGCCTGCAACTTCGTGGCCGGCCACTGCGCGAGCGACAGACGGCTTGAAGCAAGTGATGTCTGCTACCGGGGGCCGCACCACGAATCCCGGAGGCCGGCAGGTTCGTGGTCAGTCAAGCCGGTACCGGCAGAAGCCCGTCGGCACTCAGGGCCATACGACGAAACCACCGATATTCGAGAGCCTTATTGCTCTGCTCCCGGCAGGGTCGGCTTTCTTCTCGTTAGTCTTCTTTGCCGACGCAAAGAAGAGTGACCGGCAGCCCCCGCAGGGGGATGTCGTATGGCTGTTGGGTCCAAAAACCAACATCGCCCCCCTTACCCCCTTACCTCAAGTACAAGTGGATCGGCCAAGGCCGCGCAACGACGCCAGCATCTTTTGGAAATGGCCTCTAAGCGACGGGCCTTGCCGAAATCCATGGAGCCAATACACTAGGTCAGTCGGCCTGCGCTCGGCAGGCCTCCCTACCGGGCTAACCAGCCATAACCAGGAATGGCCATGAAAATTGATCTCACGGGCAAGATCGCCCTTGTTTCAGGATCCACCGCCGGCATCGGCTTCGCAACGGCCAAGGGACTCGCTGGCGCGGGTGCCAGCGTCATCGTCAACGGGCGCAGCGAGGCCACGGTGGACAAGGCCCTGCAAGCGTTGCGCGCCGCTGTTGCCGGCGCTGACGTGACGGGTTTCGTCGGCGACCTTGCCGACCCCGAGGTCTGCGCCCGCCTGGTGACGGCGCATCCCCGGGTGGATGTGCTGGTGAATAACCTTGGCATCTTCCAGCCGCAGGACTTCTTTGAGACGCCCGACAGCGAATGGACCCGCTTCTTCGAAACCAACGTCATGTCGGGCGTGCGGCTGTCGCGGGCCTATGCGCCCTCCATGGCCGAGCGTAAATGGGGACGGATCGTGTTCGTCTCGTCGGAATCGGCACTGAACATCCCCGCCGACATGATCCACTACGGCTTTTCCAAGACCGCGCAACTCGCGGTCTCGCGCGGGCTGGCCAAGCGGCTTGCCGGTACCGGTGTGACCGTCAATGCGGTGCTGCCAGGCCCCACGCTGTCAGAGGGCGTCACCGACATGCTCAAGGATGCCATTGCAAGCTCGGGGCAATCCGCCGAAACCGTGGCTGCGGACTTCGTCAAAACACACCGTTCCACCTCGATCATCCAGCGTGCCGCCAGCGTCGAAGAAGTCGCCAACATGATCGTCTATGCCTGCTCCCCGCAAGC
Organism: Cupriavidus sp. GW822-FHT02D05; assembly: GCF_058802485.1. NCBI lineage: Bacteria > Pseudomonadati > Pseudomonadota > Betaproteobacteria > Burkholderiales > Burkholderiaceae > Cupriavidus > Cupriavidus sp. GW822-FHT02D05. The sequence continues at coordinate 57,988 of NZ_JBXAOE010000004.1, forward strand.
CTCGGCCACCACCGGCGCCGCATTGCGCGTGGACGGCGGGGTCGTGGATACGATCGCCTGAGTCCTGTGCGCAGCCTTCCTTGCGTGGCCATGCGGCCGCGCCTGCTGGCCGTTCCCGACGCTTGCGCTTCGCACTGAATCTGCATAGGCTGAACTACGATTCAATCTATCTTAGTTAAGCCATGTCCCACATCAGCACGGGCGTCGAATACGGACTGCACTGCCTCCTGTTCCTCGCCGCCCCGACGGCAAGCGTCAAGGAAGCCAGCGTGCGCGACCTGGCCGAGCTGCAGGGCGTCCCTGCCGAATACCTCGCCAAATTGTTCACCAAGCTGGCCAAGGCCAACCTGGTCGTGGCCACTGAAGGCATTCGCGGCGGCTTCTCGCTGGCGCGGCCGGCGGCAAAGATCACGGTCATGGATGTCGTGCAAGCTATCGACGGCGACAAGGCGCTGTTCGACTGCCGCGAGATCCGCGAGCGCTGCGCGCTGTTCGATGCATCGCCGCCCGCCTGGGCCACCCGTGGCACCTGCTCCATCGATGCCGTCATGCAGGCGGCACAAAAGGCCATGCGGCAGGAACTGGCCAATCACACGCTCGCGGATCTCGCCGAGCGGACCCTCGTCAAGGCGCCAGCCAACTTCGGCCCGCACGTAGTGCGATGGCTCGCCGACCGCGCCACCCACCGGCGCGGCGAGCGCGATACGGCAGACAAAGACTAGGCTCGGCGAGCGCGATTCCGGCCAGCCAACGCAGCGGATTTACGCTACCACGGTGCGATCGGGATTGGCCGCGGCCAGTGCCTGCGCGCGATCGGCGCTGGGTGGATAGATCCATTCGGAATTAATCCGGCCCTTCAGCGCCTTGGCGTCCGCGCCAACGAGCTTGACTTCACGCTCCCAGCCCTCGGTGTAGACCGCGCCCCACGGGCCCAGGTCCAGGCAGGTGACGTACCGCGGCTGGCGGTAGGGGATCGGTGCGAGGCCGAGCAGATCCGCGGCAACGTTGTGCCCCGCCGAGCGGCCAAGGTTCATCGCGTGCTGGCACGACATCGCGGCATAGTTGCCGTCATCGTCCGTGGCGGCATAAGCGACATCACCGGTGGCGAACACGGCATCCACGCCCTTGACGCGCAGGTTGCTGTCCACATGCAAGCGGCCGAATGCATCGCGCTGCGCGGGAATCTGCTGCGTGAGCGCGCTGGCGCGCACGCCGGCCGTCCAGATCACCGTCTTGGCATCGATGCGCTCGCCGTCCGCCGTGGTCAGGCCGTTCTCGTCGACCGACGCCACCGACGCGCCTAGCCGCCAGGTCACGCCAAGCTCTTCAAGCGCTTGCGTGATGACGGGACGCGGGCCGGCGCCGAGCTCGGCGGCCACCTCGTCATTGCGATCGACCACGATGACGTTCACCACGGCGTCCTCGCCCAGCGCTTCGCGCAGGCGCGCCGGCATTTCGGCCGCGGTCTCGATGCCGGTGAAGCCGCCACCGGCCACCACAATGGTATTGCGCGCGGCCGATGCCGGATGATCGGCAAGGCGCTTGATATGCGCCTCCAGCTCGGCCGCCTCATCGATCTGGTCCACGCTGAACACATGCTTGTCCAAGCCCGGGATCTGCGGGCGGACCAGGCGGCTGCCCGTAGCGAGCACGAGGCGGTCATAGGACAGCGTGGACCTCGCTTGATCGACGCCAACCACCTCGACTTCATTGCGGTCCGCATGGATCCGCTCGACGGTGCCCTGGATGAACCTGACGCCAACCGCATTGAAGATGTCGCGCAGCGGCGCCTTCATCCGCGCAGCGCCTGCCTCATAGAAGCGCGGACGCACATGCAGTTCCGGCTGAGGCGCGATCAGTGCGATCTCCACATCCTTCTGGCCATGCAGATCGATCAGGCGCGCCGCGCTCAGGGCACTCCACATACCGGCGAAACCGGCGCCAACTATCAGGATACGTTTGGCCACCATGCAACTCCTCTGAATTTACGCAAGCGTTCATGCTGCCGGGCCTGGCACGCCGTGCGACGCGCCGGATCATAACTAAAGGGATTTTTTACGGCACGCGTTGCCAACGGCGAGTTCGCCGCACGCGGCGACGATGCGCCTTGCCCGCAGCAGCAGCACGAAATCATAGCGAGGGGATCGAGCGCGCCAAGCATCATTGCGTGATGTTCGACATCACGTTGGCGCGTTAGTGGTGGTGGCGGTGTTGGCGTTGGTTGCAGCCCTGTGATGGCGGGCACCGCGCGGGCAACACTCGCGCAACGCCAGCGTGGCGGGTCATGGTGTATTGCTTTTGTGGCAATTGCCGCGGGCTATTTCCGAGCGTTATTGTTGATGGCCTGATGCCCGTAGCCTCCTGTTCATGAAAGGTGCGCTCAATGAGATACGCCACCTTTTTAGCGCGCATATCTTCCAATGACGCTTTGGCCGCCAAGCGCATGGCCTTTTAGCGCCTGCATCAGTTCGTCCCTGTTCAGGCCGGGCGGCAGCGCGGTTGGCGCAAGGTCTGTGGCGATGACGGTCAACACATAATGATGCGGCGCATCACCAGCTTGCGGACAAGGTCCTCGATAAATCGGCTCGCCCCGGACATTCTTGCCAACGGTGATGCCATGGCCATCGGCCTGTCCCTCGCCTTCCTTCAACTGACCGCGATCGGCGGCGATGTTGTAGGCAACCCAATGCGAATTGCCTAATCCCATATTGCCGTCAGGATCCAGTAGCAGCACCGCGATGGACTTGGTGCCGGCGGGAAGATTCGACCACGACACCTGCGGCGACACGCCTTTGCCGCCGCAATCGGACGTATTGTTGCCGTGCAGCGTAGGGATCGTCGCCCCATCCGCGAACGATGCGGACGACACTTGCATGCCTGCCGCATATGCCGTGCCAATGCAGCCCAAAACCAGTGCGCCAGCCAGCGACGCGAAGCGTGTTCTGATGAGATTCATTTGTGTCTCGCTCCGATGGAATGAGTGGAATGTATTCGGCACACGCAAAGGAAGGTGCGCGTATACCCTCTGGCATTCACGATTGACCAGACTTAATATGGGCTTGATCGTGCTCAAGGCTGTTGCTAAGTACCTAAGTACGGACGATGTCATTAGAAATAACGTTAAAAATATAACGACTAAAGGAGACATCTATGCAAGATTATCAAAGCCTTGTGTTCATGTGCGCGATCGGCTTGGTGTGCCTCTATGTCTTGCTCGGCACACTCTCCCAATCGCTCGCGATCAAATACGGTGCACCCGCCATCGTTTCCGTTCTGATGGTGGCGTTCTCCGTCTCGCCTTGGCACGTGGTGGGGTAAACCGCAATCAACAGCGGCCGCGGAGGCCTTGATGCGCCGAGTGGCTGTTAAGTGCGTTCTAGCAGGAATCACCGCATTGCTGGCCGCGCCCGGTGTGGCGCTTGCGCAGCCTGCCCAAGCCTTTACCACCGCCCCCGTTAACCTGCGTGCCGGACCCGCACCGGATTACCCGGTGGTGGCGCAGTTGTCCGGCGGCGTGCCGCTCACGGTGATGGGGTGCGTCAGCCAGTACACATGGTGCGACGTGGCGCTGCCTAACCTGCGTGGCTGGGTCTATGCCGGGCAGCTTGGGTACGCCTATCAGGGCGGCAGTGTTCCTGTGCTGAACTACGGCACCGTGATTGGCCTTCCCATCATCACATTCTCCATCGGCTCCTACTGGGGTAACTACTATCGCGGGCGGCCTTGGTACCACGACCAGGGACGCTGGGCGCAGCGTCCGCCATATGGGCCGGGACCGGGCTATCCGCCAGTACATGTGCGCCCGCCTGGTGGTTATCCGCCCAGCCGTCCGCCGGGTCACGGCGGTGGCGGTGGCCACGGTGGTCGCGGCGGTCACGGCGGTGGTGGTGGCCACGGCGGTGGTGGTGGCCACGGTGGTCACGGTGGTCACGGCGGTGGCGGCGGCGGCCATGGTGGCCACGGCGGCCGATAGCATCGCGCCCAAACGGCCCTCGCGACGCACACTGGCAAACGGGTTCAGCCACCCTGGAAATTTTGGCCATTGCCGGGCACGCCGGTGTGGCCCAGAATTTTGCGCACCCGCTGTCCATACGGACGGCTGCGATTCATACAAGAAAACCAGGAGACCACCATGCGCGACTACGCCGAGGCCATCGCCGGCTTTTCCTATGAGGCATCGCTCTCGGAGCGCCTGAGCGGCAAGCTCGATGCCATCAACGCCTGCATCGAATGCTGCGACCGCCATGCACTGCCCGGGCGCATCGCGCTGTTCTGGGAGAGCCGCGACGGCACCAGCGAGACCTATACCTTCAGCCAGTTGCAGAAGCTCTCCGCGCAGTTCGCCAACTTCCTCGCGGCGCAGGGCATCGGCCCCGGCGACCGTGTGGCTGGCCTGCTGCCGCGCACGCCGGAGCTGCTTGTCACCATCCTGGGCACCTGGCGCGCCGGTGCGGTCTACCAGCCGTTGTTCACAGCCTTTGGCCCCAAGGCCATCGAGCATCGGCTGCAAACCTCAGGCGCCCGGCTGGTGGTCACCGACGGCACCAATCGCGGCAAGCTCGATGAGGTAGAGAACTGCCCCGACGTACTCACCGTTGGCGGCGCCAAAGGCCGCGGCATCGCGCGCGGAGATTTCAGCTTCTGGGCGGAGCTTGACCGCCAACCGGCCCGGTTCGATCCGGTCATGCGCACCGGCGACGATCCGTTCCTGATGATGTTCACTTCCGGCACCACCGGCCCCGCCAAGCCGCTGCTGGTGCCGCTCAAGGCCGTGGCCGCGTTCGCGGGCTATATGCGCGACGCGGTCGACCTGCGCCCCGAGGATGCCTTCTGGAACCTCGCCGATCCTGGCTGGGCCTATGGCTTGTACTACGCGGTGACCGGGCCTCTGGCCCTGGGGCATCCCACCACGTTCTACGACGGCCCGTTCAGCATCGAGAGCACATGCCGGATGATCGACAAGTACGGCATCACCAACCTGGCCGGCTCGCCCACCGCCTATCGCCTGCTGATCGCGGCGGGCCAGGCCGTGGCCGGGCCGCTGCGCGGCAAGCTGCGCGCGGTCAGCAGCGCGGGCGAGCCGCTCAATCCGGAAGTGATCCGCTGGTTCGCCGACCAGCTCTGCGTCACCATCCACGATCACTACGGCCAGACCGAGCTCGGCATGGTGCTGTGCAATCACCACGCGCTGCGCCATCCGGTGCACCTGGGCGCGGCCGGCTTCGCCAGCCCGGGCCATCGCGTGGTGGTGCTGGACGACAACGCACGCGAGTTGCCGGCCGGCCAGCCTGGCACGCTCGCGCTGGATATGCAGCAATCGCCGATGGCCTGGTTCGCCGGCTACCACGGCACGCCCACCGGCGCCTTCGTCGGCCAGTATTACCTGACCGGCGACACCGCGGAGCTGAACCCCGATGGCAGCATCAGCTTTATCGGCCGCGCCGACGATGTCATCACCACCTCCGGCTACCGCGTCGGCCCGTTCGATGTAGAGAGCGCGCTGATCGAGCATCCGGCGGTGGTCGAGACCGCGGTCATCGGCAAACCCGATCCGGAACGCACCGAACTGATCAAGGCCTTTGTCGTGCTCGGCCCCCAATACAAGGCGAGCCCGGAGCTGGCCGAAGAACTGCGCCTGCACGTGCGCAATCGCCTCGCGGCCCACGCCTATCCCCGCGAAATCGAGTTCGTTCCCGAGTTGCCGAAGACGCCGAGCGGCAAGGTCCAGCGCTTTATCCTGCGCAACCAGGAAGTGGCGCGGCAGCGCGAGACGCAGGCGTAACGTTGCCGGCACGGCTGCTGACGCGGCAAAACATGGGGGGCGCTGCCTGGCAGCGCCCTTTTTTCCTTTCCCCCGAGTCCGCGTGTGGTTGGCAGCGCTTTTTGACAGGCCGCCAAAGACGTCCAATCTTATCGAACAAGATTGCTAACTCTTTCGCATGGCTTATTGTCCCGCGCTGTCCATACTCCATTCACATCACCACACCACGTTCTCAGGAGAACACCATGAATCGCTTCGAAGGCAAAACCGTACTGGTCACTGGCGGCAACAGTGGCATGGGCCTGGCTACCGCGCAGGCATTCGCCGCCGAGGGCGCGCGCGTCATCGTGACGGGCCGGGACACCGCGACGCTGGAGGCCGCCAAGCCCACGCTGGGCGCCAACGCGCTAGCCATCCAGAATGACGCCGGCACCGTGGACGCCGCCCGCGCGCTGGCAAAACGCCTCACCGATGAAGGCATCAAGCTCGATGCCGTGTTCATCAACGCGGGCGTCGCCAGGTTCGCACCGTTGTCGGATGTCGAGGAATCGATGTGGGACCAGACCTTCAATACCAATGTGAAGGGCCCCTTCTTCCAGATCCAGGCACTGGCGCCGCTGTTCAATCCAGGCGCATCGATTGTGCTCAACGGCTCCATCAACGCGCACATCGGCATGCCGTCATCTGCGGTCTACGCGGCCAGCAAGGCCGGCCTCATCTCGCTGGCCAAGACGCTCTCCGCCGAGCTGCTGCCGCGCGGAGTCCGCGTCAATGTGCTCAGCCCGGGCCCTGTGAGCACGCCGCTCTACGGCAAGCTCGGCCTGGACGCCGACACCCTCGCCAACACAGCCGCCCAGATCAAGAGCCAGGTCCCGCTCGGCCGCTTTGGCGAGGCGAAGGAAATCGCGGCAACGGTGCTGCATCTCTCGGCCACCGAGTCGGCGTTCATCGTCGGCACGGAGATCATCGTCGATGGCGGCATGAGCCAGTTGTGAGGTTTGAGCGGCCTAACTGGCTTAACTGGCTTAGCTGAATTGTCTGACTAAGCATCAGCAAGGAGCACTGAACACCATGAGCGAAAGCATCGCCTTTATCGTCCACCTGCCGGGTAAGCCGGAGCATCGCGACGAACTCGAATCCAGCTTGCTGCAAGTGCTGGAACAAATGGCCAAGGAGCCGGATTTCGTCAACACCTACCTGCATCGCTCGGTCGAAGACCACGATACGCTGGTGCTCTACGAGACCTGGGCTTGCAGCCCAGCATATTTCCAGACATATCACTTGAGCCGGCCCTATCGGCAAGCCTATGAGCAGGCATTGCCGAGGCTGCTCAAGCGCGAGCGCACGCTGGAATTCCTCAAGCCGCTGCGCGCGTTCGAGAAGCCGGCGGCATAAGCTCGGGCAGTTGACGTTGCCCTCATCGCGGGAGCGGGAAGACGGTCATCCGGAAGTGGAGGATGCGCTCTTTGCGCCCGCCCCGGATCGTCATCTGGATTGCGTACGGGGTACGCCGGGAGGCACCCCCACACAGTTGGGTACGCGCATGTCGACCTTGCTGCACAGCAACAAGCGGGATACCGTGTTTGTTCGGGTATCTCCCTAGGGGCTATCCAAATAGAGGGCTCTAGAATCTGCCCTTGGATGGTGCACTGCGCAAATCAGTGATGCCGCCGCCTTTCCGAATCTCATATTCGACCCGCTTGCCGCGACGGCACATCCCTTGCATGTCGGCCTGGCTGCCGGGCGATACACAGGAGAACACGCATGTTCGTTTTTTCGTCCGACCAGTTCGCTGAAGCCCAGAAAGCCCATTTCGCCAACTTGTTCGCGCTGACGAATACGGCTTTCGACGGTTTCCAGAAACTGGCCGAGCTGAACCTGCAAGCCGTGAAGTCGAGCCTGGCCGAAAGCCAGGAGACCGTGCAGGCGGCCTTGTCCGGTGGCGACCTGAAGGATGTCTTCAGCGCGCAGGGTAAGTTCGCGCAGCCGGCAGCCGACAAGGCGCTGGCGTATGCCCGCCACGTGTACGAGATTGCCTCGGCCACGCAGGCCGAGCTCACCAAGACGGTGGAAGCGCAATACGAACAGCACTACCGCAGCGTGCAAACCTTCGTCGATACGTTCGTAAAGAATGCGCCGGCCGGATCGGAGGCGATCACCGCCCTGCTGCAGCAGACGGTTGCCGCCGCCAACAACACCTACGAATCGGTGCAGAAGGCCTCGAAGCAAGCGGTTGAAACGGTGAAGTCCAACATCGAAGCATCGACCGCGGCAGCGACTGGCGCAGCCCAGCAAAGCGCACGCCGCGCTGTCAAGGCGTAAAGCACGCCCGCGCAGCGCGGCCTTCCCGTGCTGCGCGGGAGATGCGCGCATTGCCTTCGGCTACGCCCGGCGCCTTGGAGGCCGTTTCAGAATGAAGCGAAGCGGTTCTGGCCAGGCGCGCGGCCGCAGACCCTACAAGTAGATCGACCAAGGCCGCGCAACGACGCCAGGATCTCTTTGAAACGGCGCTCTTAGTGCAGGTGCCCGCCGAACAGCCCTAGCAAGCCGATGATGATCAGGTAGATTGCCACGATGTAGTTCAGCAGCCGCGGCATGATCAGGATCAGGATGCCCGCGATCAGCGAGATCAGTGGGCTGGCGTTCGTGATGGCGATCATGATGGATCCCTTTCACAGCAGTGCAATCCATGCACTGCGATGGACGCGCTGGCATGACGCCGTGGCGCGGCCCGCCAAGCCAGGATCTGGAGCGATCCTGGCTTGGCGAGGCTGTCCGCAACAGGCTTGTCGCTTGTGCGGACTTGCGCTTGCTCGCGCTTACTTGCCCTTCGGCTTCATCAGGTTTTTCGCCTCTTCGATATTCTGCTCCGCGCGCTTGGTAATCACGGCCAGCGCCTCGGCCTGCGATTTCTGCGCCATTTCCGCCAGTTCACGCATATTGTTGAACGCCTTCTGCAGGCCCTGCTGAACGAACTCGCCCTGCTTGGCCATGGCCTCGGCCGGGTTGCCGCCGGTGGTCATCTTTTGCGCCGCCGACTGGATCTCCTGCATGGTCTTGCTCAGGATCTCCGTTTGCTTCTGCACCAGTGCCTGCATGCCTTCGTAGGCCACCTTGTTGGCCTCCGTGATGGCTTCGATATCCTTGCGCCGCGCTTCGATTACCGAGGTCATATCGACCCCGGGGAGCTTGTACTGCTCAAGCAACTTGCTGAAATCGGTGAACGGATTGGACGGTATCGACATGATGCATCTCCTCGCTGGGGGTAGGTGAAGCAGGAAACTGGCCGCGCCGGGATCCGGATGCTTCTGCCCGATCCACTTCTCGATCGCGGGCGCAGTAGCTCAAGTGTAGCGCGTACCGCACGCCGCTAGGAGGGGAATGCGCCACCGTCTGCAGCCGAGCGCTGCGGAATTCACTTCAGGCCGCCCCGGCCCTCACCATGGCTTCACCGGGCCGTTCGAATTCGGCGAACGCTTCCTTGAAAACTATGAACTGGCCCGCCCCGGGGGCCGCCGATACACTCGCCCGCACCATAACGAATTGTCTTGCGGAGACCCCATGCTTCATCAGGCCCTGGCCGGCATCAAGGTGCTGGATTTGTCCCGGATACTGGCCGGCCCGTGGTGCACGCAGAACCTGGCCGACCTGGGCGCCGAAGTCACCAAGGTAGAACGCCCCGGTCACGGCGACGACACGCGCGGCTGGGGCCCGCCCTACTTGCACGCGCCCGAAGGCAGCGCGGGCGGCAATAGCGAGGCTGGCCTCTCCGCCTACTTCATCTGCTGCAACCGCGGCAAGCAATCCGTGGCCATCGACTACGCCACCCCCGAAGGCGCCGCGCAGATCCGCGAGCTTGCGCTGCAAGCCGATGTGCTGGTGGAGAACTACAAGGTTGGCACGCTGCGCCGCTACGGCCTGGACTATGAAACGCTCAAGGCGCTCAACCCGCGGCTGGTCTACCTGTCGATCACCGGCTTTGGCCAGAGCGGCCCGATGGCGGACAAGCCCGGCTACGACTATGTGTTCCAGGGCATGGGCGGGCTGATGAGCTACACCGGGCACCCCGACGGCGAGCCTGGCGCAGGCCCGCTGCGCACGGGCGTGGCGGTGGTGGACCTGACCACCGGCATGTATGCCACCTCGGCGGTGCTGGCGGCCTTGCTGCGCCGTCACGCCACCGGCGAAGGCGAATACCTGGATATCGCCCTGCTCGACGTGGCAGTCGCGCTCAATGCCAACCAGGCCTCCAACTACCTGGTGTCCGGCAAGGCGCCGCAACGCAGCGGCAATGCGCATCCCAACTGCGCGCCGTACGAAGTCTTCCGCTGCGCGGATGGCCACCTGATCCTCGCCATCGGCAACGACGCGCAGTTCGCGCGCTTCTGCGAAGTGGCCAGCCTCGGCGCGCTGGCAACGGACCCACGCTACGCCAGCAACTCGGGGCGCATCGCCAACCTGCCGGCGCTGCGCAAGCTGCTCACCGACGTGTTCCCCACCCGCGACCGGCAGAGCTGGACGCAAGCCTTCGACGCGGCCGGCGTGCCATGGGGCCCGATCCACTCCATGGCAGAAGTGTTTGCGCATCCGCAGGTCGCGCACCGCCAACTGGTGCAGCAAGCCGAGCACCCGGTGCTTGGCCGCGTGCCGATGATCCGCAACCCCATGCTGGCCGGCAGCGGTGCGCGAGCACTGGCGCCGCCGCCGCTGCTCGATGAGCACGGCCGGCGCAACGGCAGCTAGTGCCGGCGCGCACCGACACCTAAAAAGAACCCATCCGGAGACATCGCTTGAACAAACGCATCATCGCCACCACCCTGCTCGCTGGCCTGAGCCTTGCCAGCGGCGCGTACGCCTCGGCCTACCCCGGCAAACCCATCAAGCTGATCGTGCCCTACGCGGCCGGCGGCACCACCGACATCATCGCGCGCATCGTCGGCACCCGGCTCGGCGTCGTGCTCAAGCAGCCCGTCGTGGTGGAAAACCGCCCTGGCGCGGGCGGCGCCGTAGGCAGCGCCTATGCGGCCAAGCAGCCTGCGGACGGCTATACGCTGGTCATGGAAGTGGAAAGCTCGCACGCGGTCAACCCCAACGTGTACGCCAAGACAGCCTACGACCCCGTCAGGGATTTCGAACCCATCAGCAACCTCGCCGACGTGCCCAACGTCCTGGTGGTCAACCCGGCCTTCCCGGCCAGCGACCTGCCCGCCTTCATCAAGCTGCTCAAGGCCAACCCGGGCAAGTACTCGTTCGGATCGTCGGGCAATGGCGGCCTGAGCCATATGAACGGCGAGCTGTTCATGAACGAGACTGGCACCAGGATGCTCCACGTGCCCTACAAGGGCCTGGGCCCCGCGCTCAACGATGCGGTGGCAGGCCAGATCCAGGTGGTGTTCGACAACATTCCCTCCTCCTCCAGCCTGATCCAGGGCAACCGCCTGCGCCCGCTGGCGGTGGCTGCCAGGCAGCGGCTGAAGGTACTGCCCAATGTGCCAACCTATGCCGAGGCCGGCCTGCCGGCCATGAACAATCCCTCCTGGTTCGGACTGGGCGCGCCCGCCGGCACGCCGGCGGCTATCCTGGACAAACTCAACGACGCAGTGCGGCAGGTGCTGGCCGATCCCGAAGTCATCACCGCCATCGAGAAGCAAGGCGCCATTCCAGCACCGATGACGCGCAAGGCATTCGCCGAGCTGATCCGCGGCCAGAACGCGCACTGGAAGAAGGTCGTCGAAGAAATCCATTTCACAAAACTGCAGTGAGACCACGTCATGAGCCAAGCAGATAACAAGCCATACGCCGGCATCGAGATCAATGCGCTCGGCATCGCCACCCTCACCATCCGCGAGGCCGGCTCGCTCAATATCCTGAGCACGCCGGTCATCGCCGCACTGACCCAGGCCGTGGCCGAGCTCGCGGCCCGGGACGAGATCCGCGTGCTGATCGTGCAAGGCGCCGGAGAAAAAGGCTTTATCGGCGGCGCCGACATCAAGGAGATGGCCGCCCTGACCCGCGACAGCGCGCAGCGCTTCATCAGTGGCCTGCGCGGCCTGTGCGACGCGCTGCGCCACTTCCCCGTGCCGGTGATCGCGCGCATGCCCGGCTGGTGCCTGGGCGGCGGCCTGGAACTCGCGCTGGCCTGCGACATCCGCGTCGCCGCGGACAACACCCACGTCGGCATGCCCGAGGTCAAGGTCGGCATTCCGTCGGTCATCCACGCTGCGCTGATGCCCCGCCTGATCGGCAACGCCCGCGCCGCATGGATGCTGCTGACCGGCGAGATCTCCGACGCGCGCGAAGCGCTGGCCTGGGGCCTGGTGAGCAAGGTGGTGCCGCTAGCCGAACTGGACGCCGAGGTCGAACGCCTCGCCACGCTGCTGGCCGGCTTCGGCCCTGCCGTGGTGCGCCAGCAGAAGCGGCTGTTACGCGAGTGGGAAGAGGCGCCGCTGGATGTGGCCATCAACAACAGCGTGGCGGAGTTTGGCAGTGCCTTCGAGACCGGGGAGCCGCAGCGGTACATGAACGAGTTCTTGCAGCGCAAGCGCTAAGCGGTACGCGGGAAAAAGGGGCCAAGGGAGCCGGGACGGACTGTTCGCCGGCAGGAACAGTCTGTTCCGGGAACTCCCTTTTTTGCATTGTCCTTATGACGCTACATTGACGCCGCTGCGATGCCCGAGCCCATGGGGCGTCGCAAATCATAAGGAAATCAACGCAATGAAATCTCGTGCATGGCTGGCGCTGTTGCCGCTCATTCCCGGCGCCGCAATGGCGCAAGGCAGTATCACGCTTTACGGCGTGGTCGATGCCGGCATCGAATACCTGAGCCACGTGCCCAACGCCACTGGCGGCAGCGACTCCACGGTGCGCATGTCCACCGGCAACCTCTCCACCTCGCGCTTCGGCCTGCGTGGCACGGAGGACCTGGGCAACGGCCTCAAGGGCGTATTCGTACTGGAGAACGGCTTCGACCTCGACACTGGCAAGGTCAACCAGGGCGGCCGCCTGTTCGGCCGCCAGGCCTTCGCCGGCCTGCAGGCCCAGTACGGCACGCTGACCCTCGGCCGCCAACAAACGCTGCTGTACGATCTCTCGTCGGCGTTCGACCCCATGGTCATCTCGACCCGCTACTCCCTGCTGATGCACGACAAATGGATGTCAGGCCGCGCCGACAATGCCATCAAGTTCACCGGCACCACTGGCGGCATCTACTACGGCCTGCTCTACAGCACCGGCTACGACAGCACCGCCGGCGGCGAAATCGCAGGCGCATCCAAGGCAGGACGGGAATGGAGCGCCAGCCTGGGCTACACCAGCGGCCGCCTGTCCACGCGCGTGGCCTACGACGAAGTCCGCGGCAGCACGGTCACGCTGCAGGACAACCGCGAGCGCCGCGCCGCCGTGGCCGCAGCCTATGCCTTCTCGTCGGTCAAGGTGCTGGCGGGCTACCGCTACTACCGTGGCGACTTCACCACCAGTTCCCTGCGCACCAACCTCTACTGGGCCGGCGTGCAGTACCAGGCCACGCCAGCCATTTCGCTGACCGGCGCTGCGTACTACACCGACGTGCGCAACTCCTCGGCCGATCCGCTGAGCTTTGTGTTATCCGGCACGTACGCGCTGTCCAAGCGCACCGATCTCTACACAATCCTCGCTTACGCGAAGAACCGTGATGGGTCTGCGATGGGATTGTCCGGGTTCGGGCCGTCGCTGAATGCCAATGCGACGACGCTGGTGAATACCACGGAACAAGTCGGGGCCGGGCAGAGCCAGGTGGGGGCGATTGTGGGCGTGCGGCATCGGTTCTGAGCCGTTTTTCCTGCAGCGGGGGCTGTGTCGGCATCGCCGGTCTGTTCGCCGCCGGGCGCATGACCGACAGTGAGGGCTCCCATTTCATGGTTGCCTCTTGTCTTGATCAAGCACATACCCAAGTTTTGGCACGGTGCGGATGATGTGTGGCTGCCCGCCGGCGTGACTCAACTTCCTGCCCGTCCTGTGACTTCCCCTTCGTGCCCACGCGTTTCACGACCTGGCGCAGCAGAAGGTGATCGACAAGGCCATGGCCGACAAGAGAAAGGCGAAGCTCGGGCCGGCCAGCGGCGCGCAGCCAATGCTGCCGCTGGCGAAGAGACACAGCGGTCATCCCTGAATCCTGGCGGGTGGCGAGCGTATCGGCATGACGAGGCCAGATCGATCGCATCGCCACCGGGTCCGGCGCCGGCGGTCAGCCTGAGGCCGCCAGCCACGAGCTATCGCGGTGCGACCGTGACCCTTTCCTCGCTGCGCGTATGGCGCGCGACTTCGCCCGCCTCCAGGCGCAGCGGCTTGCGGCCAAAGCCCGTATAGAGGGCGAGCTGGTCGCTGTAGTGCGGTGAGCGGGTGCCATCTGGCGCGACGAACCCGCTCTGCCCCGGTGCCACCACATCCCATGCCTGCGTCTTGCCGGCAGCGGCGGCACTGCCGAACACGATCAGGTCATTCTCCGTCCCGCGATTCTGGTACTCCGGCACACGGATGGCTTCGGCCGCATCCGCCTGCGGAATGCCGAAGAAGTTGTTCGCGCGGAAGGTGAGCATCACGGCTGGCGGTTGCCAGCGGGCGATATCGTCCCCGTACTTGGCCGACAGCGATGTCCAGGTGTCGCCCAGTGCGGCGCGAATGACATCGTCTGGCGCAGCGCCGCCAAACAGGTCCACGCGCTGGGCAATGGCCGAGCGAGATCCCAGCAACGCCTCATAAAGAACCTTGCTGCCCGTGCTGAGGTTCAGCGAGCCGGTGGGCCCATCCTGCGTCGTCTCATAGCCGCTGGCCATGTACCACTTGTCGAAGGGCGCGGGAACCGCCTTGACGACGGTCCTTGCCAGCATCGACGTGAGCCAGGCGTTCATGATGGCTGAGCCGGGCTGGGCATACGTTCCGGTGTCGCGCGGGTCGTCGTTGATGCCACTCCAACCCGCCAGCGTATCGGCGAGGCGGCGGCGCGGATCATCGGCAGGCAGCGCCGCCGCGGCATTGCGGATGAATGGCAGGAAGTGCCGCACGTTCAGGTCCGAGCGGCTGGTGTCCTTCAGGATCTGCCAGGCATCGTCGCTGTCAAGCGTCGCGTGCGCCTCGATGCGATGCTGGATTTCGACATTGCGGTCCGCTGCACCCCACAGGAAGGCAAACAGATCAGAGGCCGGGTAGCCCTTCTCAGGCGAGTTGTTCCAGTTGGCGATATAGCCGGAGCGCGGGTTGTAGACCTGCGGGTTGGTGGAGAACGGCAGCACGCCGCGCCAGTCCCATTCCCCGGTACCGGGCACGGGCAGGCGCGGGTCATGGCCTGTCCGACGATGTGGATAGGCGCCGGTGTGTGCGTATCCGATATTGCCCTGGCGGTCCGCGTAGTACCAATTGATGGTCAGGGCCTGTCGTGCAGCCTGGGCCGTCCAACTCTTCCAGTCATGCGCCTGCGCCTGATGGGTCCACGCCAGGAGCGACTGCACTTCCTTTCCGCTCCAGGCGCGTGCCTTGGCATAGGCAGTGTGCGTGGCGTCGTCCCGCTGCATGACGATGCCGTGCACGGTGCGGTAGACGTCGAGTATCACGGGCGCGCCATCCTTGACGTGGATGATCTCGGCGCGCTTTTGCATCTGCACCCACTTGCCGTTGTGCCAGTAGAAATCAGGCCGAGCGGGGTCGACGCGCTCGGCGAACATGTCGATGTCGTCGCCGAAGCCGGCGGTCGATCCCCATGAGATCTTGCCGTTGTGGCCAAACAGGATGCAAGGGTAGGCAAACGGCGTATTGCCGACGATATCGAAGCCCGCGCCATGCAGGCCGATACCGTAGGTGTAACCCGGGTTGAACCAGCCAAACTGTGGCCCATTGAGCATGATCGCCTTAGCGCCGCGCGCACGCTGCTTGCCGATCACCCACATATTGCTGGTGGTCGGGAAGCCGGCAGGGCCGTTGGCGCCGCTCTGCGCATACTGGGCGAACACGGTGTCGCGGTTGGCCTGCGTGTCGAGCGCGAGCAGCATGCCGTCGTCGCCGCGCGCGGGCCGCTCCGCCATCGGCGGCGGTCCGTCGTAGCGTGGCAATGCGTAGGCAAGTTCGCCGGTGCCTGCCGGGGCGCCGAGCCGTATCGGGTAAGTACGCTCGCCGGCCGCGATGGTGGTGACCGCCTTTGGATTGACGAGCCACTTCAACTGCGTGAACAGATCCATGCCACGCGCTTCACCATACCGGTCTTTCAGGGCAGTAAGCAACGCCAGGTTGTCCACCTCGCTGGTGCTGTCGGAGAAGCGGTTCGCCATGGTACCGACGAACACCATCGCCACGTCGAATGCGCTCCAGTCTGACGGCTTGAAGCCCGCATCGTTGAACTGCTTTGGCATCAAGGTGTCAGGCCGCGCACGGACTTGCGCGATCCACGCATTCATCCCGGCGGCATAGCCATCGAGGATGTCACGCTCCCTCTTCGGCAAGGCCGCGATTTGTTGCTCGATCGCCGCGGGCCAGTAATTGCCGCGCGTTGCCAGGTCGAACTTGACGAACTTCTCGCCCAGCACCTCGGCCACCGTTCCTTGCGTGCTGCGCTTTGCCATCTCCATCTGGAACAGCCGGTCTTGCGCGACGGCATAGGCATAGCCATAGAAAAGTTTGTAGGCGGTATCCGCGTAGATATGCGGCACGCCATACTCGTCCCGCTTGATCACGACCTGCTGCGCGGCATGGGACGAGGCCGCATGCGCCGTCGCAAGACCAATGGGAATATCCGCGATGCCGCCGAGGGCGAGGATGACGGCAGTCGATGCAAGGCGGGCAAGGCGGGGGCGCAGGGTCATGATGTCTCCGGGGTCTTTTTTTCTTCATGGCGCCGGCACATCCTAAAATAAACCGACCGGGCGGTCAATTAATAAAGACGCATCTGCCCATGCATCGATGTCGCGTATAGGCAGCAGCGAATCGCTGGTAAGCGACGCTTGGCAACCGGGCGGAAACTAGCCGAGTTGTGGAGGCGGGAACAGGATTAAGCGGCTTCGCTCTCGTGGAACCGCTTTTTCAGGGACGTATCCCAGTCCGGAAGGAACGAGTCGGAATGGAACGTCCTCGCCCATGAAATGCAGTCAGCGTCACGTCCAGGATCGGTGACAGACGGTAATTTGCATCGTTGAAGCGGCAGTACCCTGGCGCGCCTGGCGGAATGCTTGCGAAGTCATCCCGACTCGCCCACCAAGGTGTGCGCTCGGGCTCCGGAGCGGCGGGAAGATGGTGCCTCTGACCCCTAGGGCAAATTTCTGCCGGGAAGTGAAGGCGTTCTTCCGCGTGCGCCACTGGCGCGCACTGCTTGTCGGTTGACGGCTCGCGTGCGGTTCCTGTCCCGGCCTGCTGCATTGAGCCCATGGCTGTCGGGCAGGCTGCGGCCGCCCAGGTGATTGTCGGCGCGGCCACCGAAAGCACCGATCCTCACTTCCTCGCCCATCCCCCCGACAACATGCTGCGCCTGGGCGGCTCCCGAGGTCGCCGCCAGCGTGGCAATCGCCATCAGGGCAAACGAGTAGATCTGGTTCATGCGATTTTCCTGCTTGTTATGTTGTACGGCATGCCGCTGTATTGGCGGCCGCAGTCTTTTGGGGCTCGGGGAGCATAGTGCGACGGGCCTCCCTCGGTTGTAATCAATTGTTAGTACCTGGCAGGTGCGAGGGTGAAAAGCCACAATGCACGCCCCGTGGCGTGCTGGCCCGGCTATTGCGCCTGCCTTTCACGTCATTTTCGAGGGGCCGACTCTACAGAATCGCGATGCCGCTGCCGTTAATGGAGACGGCCGTCTACAACAAGCCCTTCGCCCCGAAAGATCTCGCGATCCATGAATCCCAACCGGCCAGACCAGACCCAACCGATTACCTTCCAGTGGGCGCTCGCGCTCACCTTCGTGGCCTGGTTTGTCGAGGTGATATTGACCATGTTGCTGCGCCCGGCCTTGCTGCGCAGCGGCATGCAGCCAATGGCCGCCGCCAGTCTCATTCGCGTGGCCTGCTATGGGCTGGTGTTCAGCACCTTGCTGCATGCCAGCGGGTTGAGCTATCGCAAGCTGTTCCACGAGGGCAGCGCCAGCGTGGCGGCCACGCTGGGCCTGTTGGGCCCGCCGATCCTGCTGATGGTGCCGCTGATCCTGCTGCTGGACGGACTGGCCATGGTCGGCATAGAGGCGCTGTTCCCATTTTCCGCCGATGATGCGCGCATGATCACGGAGATGACGAGCGGGGGCATTGGCATCTGGGTGCTGGTGTGCGTGATCGCGCCGTTCGTGGAGGAGATGTTCTTCCGCGGCATCCTGCTGCGCGGCATGCTCCGTCGGTACGTGCGTGCCGATGCCACCGTGTATTCGGCCTTCGTCTTCGGCGTGGCGCACCTGAATATCTACCAGTTCGTGATTGCGTTCGCCATCGGGCTGTTCGCGGCGGCGCTCTATTGCCGCACGCGTTCGCTCTGGCCTGGCATTGTCCTGCATGCGGGCCTGAACACCGGCGTCATGATCTCAGCCGCGATGGCGCCGGAAAGCACGGCGCTGGAAGCGCCGGTCGGCGTGTGGGCGTTAGCCGTTCCATTGGGGCTGGCCGGGGCCTGGATGCTACGCCGGCTGCTCTGGTACCCGCGTGGCGTGGGTGCGACCGAAGGCCAATCCTGACATCCCGATTTCTCCCTGCTGGCAATCCACGAGGCCGGTGCCCCGGGCAAACCTCATCACCGGCGTCGAGGCCACCGGTGAACACCAAAGCAGGCTTAAATATTCCATCGATCCGCGATGGCCGCCAGACGCTGCCTGAGATCGTCGAACTCGCCGGACAAGCGCAGCGTCAGCGAGACATAGCCAGCCCATTGCGGCGCAACGGTGCCCGCAATTCGCGCAAGCGAACAAGTACCACGCGGCGCTAGGCGCGCCACCACGCCATGGGTCAACGCGCGCGCCATGCCGATCAGCATGGCGCTGATGCGGCGGTTTTCTTCGGCAAGATGGTCGCGCACGAATGCCTTGGCCTCTTCGTCGTCAACGCGCGGGCGCGTGGCCGCGAGCACTTCCAGCAAGCTGATGCACACGCGCATGCCATGCTGGATGGCTTCGAGCTGCTCCATCGATACATTGATCTCCTTGGCCACCGACGGCATCAGCGATCGCAGCTGCACCAGCAAGCTGCCTTGCAGCACCATGGCCCGCTGCAGCACGGCCCGGTCGAAGCCCGCGTCGTTGACGATGGCCGCATGCATCCTGGCGCAACTGCGCAGGGCCTCGGCCAGCTTGTAGCGCCACGTATAGGTGGCGTGCAGGGGCAGCGCGAAGGAGAACAGCAGTGCGATCGCGATGCCGATCAGCACATCCGCCGCGCGCCAGAGGCCGTCCGCAATGGCGTTCTCGCCATGGCCGGCGACGATAAAGATGGTAATGGCGGAGAGCAGCGCCACGTAGCCACCCTTGCCGATCGCGTGATACGCACAGACGGCGCAAGCGATCACGATCAGCGCGTAGCTGAGCAAGGGCGCGTGCAAATACGATTGCTGCAGGATGATCACCAGCCCCGCGCCCGCGCCGATCAGCGTGCCGAGCGCACGCTCGGCCGCCTTCTTGCGGATATTGCCGTGGTGCTGCAGGCCGCCGATGACCACCAGCAGCGTGATCGATGCCCATTCGCCATGGGGCAGGTGGATGCCGGTGGTCAGCGCGATGGACGTCAGCAGGCCAAGCGCTACCCTGGCTGCATGAATCACCTTGGCATGGCGGTAGCGCCGCGCCGGATCCAGCACCGGGCGCAGCACACGGCGCAGCCACGGATGGACACGGGAAAGCAGCATGCTGGTCATGCTGGCCCGCCGGCTTGCGCGATGCCTTCGTCCATGCGCTGCAGCAGGTATGGGAAGAAGGGGTTGAACGACATGCGGATCAGTGCATCCAGGCTGACAACAATGAAAGGCTGGGCGCAACCGCCCGGCTGGCACCAGCAAAAACTACGCTAGTGTCCTCCGCCTTCCACCGTAAGGCAACCGGTGCCCGGGCACACAGGCACGCGCCTTGCGCCATCTCAGCCTGCGGCGAAGGTCTCGCGCCCCTGCGCCACCAGCCGCACCAGCAGTGGCGCCGGCGTCCAGTGCTCGCCGTGGATGGCATTCAACGCCCGGATCTTGTCGAGCGTGCGGCCCAGGCCGATGGTCTCGGCATGGAACATCGGCCCGCCGCGCCAGGCAGGAAAGCCGTAGCCATGCACGTACACCACGTCGATATCCGCGGCACGCTGCGCGATGCCCTCCTCCAGGATGCGCGCGCCCTCGTTCGCCAGCGCGAGCATGCAGCGCTCGACGATCTCCTCGCCACTCACCTCGCGGCGTTCGATGCCGGCTTGCGCCGCGCAAGCGCGGATCAGCGCGTCGACCGCCGGATCGGGTAGCGGCGCGCGGCTGCCGGCTTCGTAGCGGTAGTAGCCCGCATTGGTCTTCTGGCCGAAGCGGCCTTGCTCGCAGATGCGATCGGCCACCTTGGAGTAGCGCAGGTGCGCGGGCCGCGTCGGCGCGAGCCGCTTGCGCGTGGCCCAGTTGATATCCATGCCGGCAAGATCGGCCATGGCCAGCGGGCCCATGGCCATGCCAAAGCGCGTGAGCGCGCCGTCCACCTGTTGCGGCGATGCGCCCTCCTCCAGCAGGAAGCCGGCCTCGCGCCAGTATGGCGTGAGCATGCGGTTGCCGACAAAACCTTCGCACACGCGCACCAGCACCGGGATCTTGCCGATGGCCTGGGCCATCTTCATGCAGGTGGCGATGACCTCCGGCGCGGTGCGCTCGCCCTGCACCACTTCCAGCAGCTTCATGACATTGGCCGGGCTGAAGAAGTGCAGGCCGATCACATCTTGCGGGCGCGAAGTGGACGCAGCGATGACGTCGATGCTCAGGCGCGAGGTATTGGTGGCGAGGATGGCGCCGGGCTTGCATAACGCGTCGAGCCAGGCGAACACGGCTTCCTTGACCGCCATGTCCTCGAAGACCGCTTCGATGACCAGGTCGGCGTCCGCCAGGTCGGCATCGGCCAGCGTGGGCGTGATGCATGCCATCCGCTGCGCAATATCCTGCGCCGTGAGCTTGCCCTTGGCGGCCGTGATCTCGTAGTTGCGGCGGATCATGGCCAGCCCCCGATCCAGCGCGGCCTGCTGCTGCTCCAGCAAGGTCACCGGAATGCCGGCGTTGGCAAAGGCCATGGCGATGCCGGCGCCCATGGTGCCGGCGCCGAGAATGCCCACCCGCGCCACCGTGCGCAGCGATGCGCCTGCCGGCAGTGCTGCCACCTTGGGCGCCTCGCGCTCGGCGAAGAAGAGGTGGCGCAGCGCCTTCGATTCCGTGCCTGCCACGAGCTGGTCGAAGCGGACACGTTCGTCGTCGAGACCGGCGTCGATCGGCAGGCGCGTGGCGGCTTCCACGCACGCAATGGCGGCGCGTTGCGCCAGCGCATTGCGCGCCTTGGCGTTAACCGCCGCGCTGCGCACTGCGAAGTCCACGCCAGCGGCATCGGCACAAGGCTTGCGCGCGATCACAGGATGGGCGCCCGGCAAACCCGCCACGCGCTCGGCGAAGGCCACGGCCGCGGCCAGCGGCTCGCCGTCGATCAGTGCATCGGCCATGCCGAGCGCCACCGCCTTGTCACCACGCACGGGCTTGCCGCCCTGGATCAGCGCCAGCGCCGCCGGTACGCCAATCAGGCGCGGCAGGCGCTGCGTGCCGCCGCCGCCCGGCACCAGCCCGAGGTTGACCTCCGGCAGCCCCAGGCTGGCATCGGCGCTGACGATGCGGTAGTGGCAACCGAGCGCCAGTTCCATGCCACCGCCCAGCGCCACGCCATGGATGGCGGCAACCACCGGCTTGGCCGACTGCTCGATGCGCGCGATCACCTGGCGCAAGGTGGGCTGCGCGCTGGCAGCCGGCGTATTGAACTGGCGGATATCCGCGCCGCCGCAGAACACCTTGCCGGCGCCGAGGATCACGATTGCCGTCACAGCAGCGTCTTGCGTGGCCTGGGCGATGCCGTCGAACAGACCAAGGCGCACGGTGTCCCCCAGGCCGTTCACGGGCGGGTTGTCGAGCAACAGGATGGCGATGCGGCCCTGGCGGCCGTATTGCACCGTAGGCACCGTAGGCACCGTAGGCACCGTAGCGGTAAGCGAGGTAAAGGCGGATGCCGAAGAATGGGAAGTCATGGGATTGCTCGGGCGCAAAGCGAGGTGGAGAGAATGGCCGTAGCCTGGCTGGACAGCACGCCGCCATTGCCATGCACCAGCGCAATGTCCGCGTCCTTGACCTGGCGGGCGCCCGCCTCGCGGCGCAGCTGCGTGACGGCCTCGATCACCAGGAAGATGCTGTACATGCCCGGGTGGAGGCAGGACAGCCCGCCGCCATTGGTGTTCATCGGGAACGCGCCGCCCGGCTCGATGCGCCCACCGGACACGAAGGCGCCGCCCTCGCCCTTGGCGCAGAAGCCGAGATCCTCCAGGAACAGGATCGGGTTGATGGTGAACGCATCGTAGAGCTCCACCACGTCGATATCGTCCGGCGTCAGGCCCGCCTCGGTGAATGCCCTGCGCCCGGACTCCACGGCGGGCGTGACCGTCACATCGTCCATGCAGGAAATCTGCCGGTGCCAGTGAGCATGGCCGCAACCCAGCACATACACCGGGCTGGCGTGCAGGCCGCGCGCGCGGTCAGCCCGCGTGACCACGAAGGCGCCGGCGCCATCGGTGACCAGGCAGCAATCACGCACCGTGAGCGGGTCCGAGATCATCTTCGCGTTGATGACGTCATCCACCGTGAGCGGGTCGCGCGAGAACGCATGGGGATTGAGCTGCGCCCACCTGCGCGCGGCCACGGCCACCTCAGCCAGTTGCGTGCGCGTGGTGCCGTACTGGTGCATGTGGCGCGCCGCGGCCAGCGCATAGCTGCTGGGCGGGTTGAAGGGCTTGTACGGGTGCTCGTAGGGCTGCGGGTCAAGCTCGGCCCGCATCTGGTTCTGGCGCGAGCTGCTCGGCACGCTGCGTGGCGTGCTGCCGTAGCAGATCAGTACGTTGTCGCATTCGCCCGCCTCGATCGCCATGGCGGCAATCTTCAGGTCGGCGATAAACGACGAGCCGCCAAACATCGTGCTATCGGAGAATCTCGGCCGGATGCCGAGGTACTCGGCCATGCGCATCACCCACCACGGCGAGGTGAGGCTGGAGGTGATGATGCCGTCGATCTCCTGCATGCGCAGTCCGCTGGCCTTCACCGCGGCATGCGCTGCCTGCGCGATGATCTCCTGCTCGGTACGCCCGCCGGCGTGGCCCAGGCCGGCCAGCCCGGTGCCGAGGATGGCGATGGCGCCGCGCTGCGAGCCGGATGTGCCTCTGGTGCTACCCATCATTGCGTCTCTCCCGGAGTGAATACGAGCAACGGCCCGGCTTCTTCGTGCGCGATCTGCACCTGCACGCGCATGCCGATGCGGACCGCATCCGGCGCGACGCCGGTGATGCGGCTCATCATCCTTGGCCCTTCGTCCAGGTCGACCAGGCAGACGTTGTAGTCGCCCTCCCTACGGCGCACCGTGGTGGTGGAGTACACGGTGCCGCGGCCCGAGGGCGCAAGCCATTGCAGCGTATCCGAGCCGCAGTGCGGGCAAAGCACGCGTGGAAAGAAGTGCCACCGGCCACAATCCGCACAGCGGGGAATGACGAAGCGGCCCTGGGCCAGTTGCCCAAAGTAGAAGGCGTCCGCGCCCTGGGCATCCTGCGTGGATGATTCGTCATGCATCGGTATGGCTCCGCCCTTGCTCGTTCACCGGCTCGTTCACCTGGCCGCCCACTTACTCGTCCACCTTCACGCCGGTAACCTGGACAGTGCGCTGCCACTTGGCCACCTCGGCCTCGACGTACTTTCGGAATGCCGCCGGCCCCAGCGTGCCCGCGGCTTCGGCGCTTTGCTTGCGCAGCTTGGCCGCCATCTCCGGCGAGCTCATGATGCGGTTGGCCTCCTGGTTCAGCCGCGCCACGATCTCCGGCGACGTGCCGGCCGGCGCGTACAGACCCAGCCAGGTGTAGAGGTCATAGTTCTTGAAACCGGCTTCGGCAATGGTCGGCAGATCGGGAAACAGCTTGCTGCGCTCCGCGCTGGTGACCGCGATCGGACGCAGCTTGCCGGCCGCGATAAACGCCGACACGCTCATGGAATCCTGGAACACCATCGGAATCTGCCCCGCCACCACATCGTTGGTCGACGGCGACGCGCCCTTGTACGGCACATGCACCAGCGGCACGCCCGCCACCTGCCTGAACAGCTCGCCGGCAAGGTGCGTGGAGCCGCCGACCCCGGCCGAGCCATACGGCACGCTGGGCTGCGATTTAGCCCACTTGATGAACTCCGGCAACGTCCTGGCCGGCACCGATGGGTTCACCACCAGCATGTTCGGCGCCTTGGCGATCAATGCGATCGGCTCGAAATCCTTCACCGGCTGGTAGCGCACGTTCTTCTGCACGGCCGGCCCGATCACATGGCCGGTCGCACTAAGCAGCAGCGTGTAACCATCGTTGGGCTTGCGCGCCACATACTCGGTAGCGATCTGCCCGGCAGCGCCGGGACGGTTCTCCACCACAAAGCTCTGCTTGAACGCCTGCGACAGTTCGGCCGCCAGCAAACGCCCCACGATATCGGTCATGCCGCCGGGCGCGAATGCCACCACGATGGTGACAGGCTTGCTGGGATACGGGTCCGGTTGGGCCAGCGCGGGCGCGCAGGCTGTCAGGGAAATCAGGGAACTAAGGGCGCTGCCGCACAAGGCGAGCAGGCGCAGGCGGGCCTGGATGGATTTCACGGTGTCTCCGGTCTTTCGTTCTTGTGTGCCGCCGCCTGGTCGACAAGAGGCGGAGAACGCCGCCATCGATGGCTTGGGGCTGCCGGCCAGTATATTTTTGTGGCCGGAGCCCGGCCATCCGAAAGATTCGAATCACCGGTTCGTGGAATTGGAACGCTCGGGGGGGTGGTTATCAAAGCCGGCGGGCGCTTGGCAGTTGCTCCGCTATGCCCGCATTCCGGCCAGCTTGCGGGACTGCCGCCGTACGCCGTCGAGAATTGCGTCGGCCAGGTCGGCGGGGAAACCTGCAGGCAGGCTGGCCGCGGCCGTGGACAGCACCAGGTCCGTTGCGGCGATCAGTTCCTGGATAAGCGCTTCGACGCTCTGCGTGCTCAAGCCGACCTGCCGGCCTTGTGCAAGCCAGTGCCTGCGGCGTATCTGCCCGATCAGGTAGTCGTTCTCGTTACCGCGAACCGCCATGGCCAGCTTCGCTTTCTGCGGCGCGACCTGGTTGCGGCCGGGCCCGATGATTGGGTGAGCCGAAAGCACATCGTAGAGCGGCGTGGACTGGTAACTGCCGCGCGGCAGTAGCGCAATGCTGAAATTCTTCGCATGGCCGTCTGTCGCGGCAAGTAGCCAGAACACCAGTTGCGCCTTGAAGAAGTTGCGCCTGTCCTTGCGCTCCCGCAATCGATAGGCGTAGCTCGTCGTCGCCATCGTAAGCACCCAGTGGCGCGGCGCTCGTGGTGTCGCGAAGCACGCGTGCGACCTGCGCTTCAGACAATGGCCTGCCGTTGATCGTCGTCAGGTCGACTGGCGCATCCCCCTCCTCCAGCAACTGCAGCGCGCCAACGCAATCGCGCCCCAGCACGGCTAGCAGTTCGAACGGCGTGACGCCGCCGGTCCGGTAGCGTTGCGCGAGGCGACGCCGGATGGCATCGCTGTCCGGCAGCAGATTGTCGAAGAAATCGGTGACGATGCGGCCCTTGTAGGACGCATTGGCCGGCAGGAATGGGAGGGACAGGGAAAGCGGGCGCCCTTGCTTGTCCTCGATCCACTCGTCAAAGTAGGTCAGCGACTCCACCTGCGCGCTCCCAGATGCCGACCGGGACGCCGTTCATCCAGATCTGCAGCCTTTGCTTGTGTGAGCGGCATCCCATGCCTACCAAGCCTCGCGCCGCTTCGGCGCGGTGGGCGCGGTCGCCTTCGCGCGCTTGGGCTTGGCGCAGGCGGCGCTATCTTGCGCCACCAATGCAGTCGCCGCGGTGCCTTGTCCCGGCGCCGACTGATAGGCGCTGGGACGCATGGCAGCCTGTGAGGCTACCGGACTCAATACCAGTTCCACCCCAAGAACTTGCAGGGTCCGGTAGAGACGCTCAATACTGG
Organism: Cupriavidus sp. GW822-FHT02D05; assembly: GCF_058802485.1. Classification (NCBI taxonomy): domain Bacteria; kingdom Pseudomonadati; phylum Pseudomonadota; class Betaproteobacteria; order Burkholderiales; family Burkholderiaceae; genus Cupriavidus; species Cupriavidus sp. GW822-FHT02D05. Next base: position 83,967 of record NZ_JBXAOE010000004.1, read on the forward strand.
CCGCGGCGGGGTTGGCCTCCAGTTGGGCGTAGGACTGCTGCGTGATGCCCAGCTTGGCGGCAACCTCCGCCTGCGTCGGGTGACTGGCCTTGCGAAAGCCTTGCAGGATGGGACGTAGCTGGCTGATGGCTTTGATGGGATAGTCCATGGCGATCTCCGGCACATGTTATTTACCCAACAAACTATAGCTTGTTAAAACAGAATACAGGTTAAACAATGTAAATTGAAAATACAATCTATGTACTGTATTCCATCCAAGCTCATCCTCCGGTAAACAACTGGCTCGGCGCGATGTACACCCGGATCCCCTTGGCCTGCGCCACCTCAGGGAAGATGGTCCTCATATCGACCGAGGTCCCGCCAATGGCCTCCAGGAACGTCCAGCCAACAGTCTTGTCGCCGGCGCGGAAGGCCACCGATTCGCCGGATGCCACGTTCACGTAGTTCATGCCCGGGACCAGCGTGACCGTGCGGGTCGTCGTGCTCACGTCGGCGGGACTGCCGAACAGGGCGGCGACACGGGCGGCTTTGGTGGCCGGCGTGGGCGCCGTGGCGCTCCAGGCGGAGGGACTCGCAGAGGCGATGCCGAGGAGGGAGAGTGCCAGAGCGGCGGCGAGCGTTTGCTTCTTGTTCATCGTTTTTCCTTGTGCCTACCCTTGTCAGATCTGGGTACACGAGGAAAGTGTAGCGACGATGAATCTATTCTAAAAATGATATATTCATCGTGCATTCAGTCGCTTTTTTCATACTCAGTGGTGACGCCGGCAACTACGCGACCGGGGCGCCATCCTCGCGCGTGGCGGCAACACGCGGATCATTGAGCAGGAATTGCACGAACGCCGCCGTGAAGGACGGCAGCTTGCCTTCGGCGCGCACGATCAGGTTCAGCTCGCGTCGGGCCCAGGTTTCCGCCAGCCGCACGCCGGCTATCCGGGCTTCGCGCAGGGCCGCCGCGGCCACGCTGCGCGGTACCAGCGCCACGCCCACGCCGGCTTCGACCAGCGACAACGCAGCCTCGAAGCTGTGGGCGTGCAGCCGCACGTTGGGGCTTTTGCCGGCGCGCTGCGCCATGTCGCGCAGGAAGAGGAAGTTGCTGCTGCCGCGGCTCATGCAGACGAAATCGAAATCCAGCGCGGCGCCGAAGCGCAACTCGGCCTGGCGCGCCAGCGGGTGGCCGTTGGGCACCGCCAGGATCAGTTCGTCCACCGCGTAGCGCACAGCGCGCACGTCGCTGGCATCGATGTCGCCAGCCAGAATGCCGATATCGGCCTCCTGCGCGGCCACGGCGGAGGGAATCGCCTGGCTGGCGCGCTCTTCCAGGTCGATGTTGACGTCCGGGTTGGCCGCCAGGAAGCGGCTCACGCTGGGGATGATAAAACCGTTGAGCGAGCTGCTGTTGGCCAGCAGCCGTATATGGCCCTTGAGTCCGGCGGAAAAGCGCCCGACCTCGCCATGCATGCGCTCCACGCCGCGCAGCAGTTCGCGCACGTGCACCAGCAAGGTCTCGCCGGCAGGGGTGAGTTCCATGCCGCGCGCGCTGCGCACGAACAGGGCCGTGCCCATCGCGTGTTCGAGATTCTTGAGGCGGTAGCTGGCGGCGGATGCCGTGATGTGGATAGCGGAAGCACCGCTGGAAAGGCTTTGTGCTTCGGCAATCGCCTGGAACAGGCGCAGGTCGGTGAGTTCGTAGCGCACTGTGTCTCCGGGGTCCGTCTTCTTGTTTCGCTGGTTGCCACTTGAGGCGGCACGCGAGACAAAGCAGCCGGCCCCGCGCAAGGGATGCTCATTTTAGAACATTGCGCGGGGCCGGCCCGGGGACCCTCGGGATCCGGATCTACGCTTAGACCAGCGTCAGGCGCACGTCGATATTGCCACGCGTGGCATTCGAGTACGGGCAGACCACGTGTGCCTTGTCGACCAGGTCTTGCGCGACGGCGCGGTCCAGGCCGGGCAGCGCGATGTTCAGGTCCACCTCGATGCCAAACCCGGTGGGAATGGCGCCGATGCCGACCTGGCCGGTGATGGCGGTGTCGGCAGGCAGTGCCACCTTGTCACGCGCCGCCACGAACTTCAGCGCGCCGAGGAAGCAAGCCGAGTAGCCAGCCGCGAACAGTTGTTCCGGGTTGGTGCCGGCACCACCCGCGCCACCCAGCTCGCGCGGGGTGGCCAGCTTGATATCCAGGGCGCCATCGGACGACACGGCGCGGCCGTCACGGCCTCCGGTTGCGGTGGCGGAAGCACGGTAGAGGACTTTTTCGATCGACATGATGACACTCCTGGCTAGTTGATAAAACTGGCTCATCGAGCCTTGGGTTGGAGAAAGCCTGTTCGCTTTCCATATTTAATAGCTAGCTATTAAATAGCACGCTATATATTAAACAATCAAAACGGGCTGTCAAGTTGTTCAGCCCACCATCAGCCGCCGCTCCCATCACGCCGGCGCCTTGATCCTTAGCCGCCGGCCGCTACGGCAAACCGCTCGCGCAACTGGTCCAGCTCCGCCTTCACGGCCACCACCTGATCGACGCTGCAGCCCGAGGCACACAGCACCGCGCGGGGCACCGCCTGCGCCGGCTCCTTGAGCGCATGGCCTTCGGCGGTCAGCGTGACAATGACCTGACGCTCGTCGGCAACGGCACGTTCACGCCGCAGCAGTTGCTGCGCTTCCATGCGCTTGAGCAGCGGGGTCAGCGTGGCCGAATCCAGATGCAGGCGGCCGCCGATTTCCGACACGGTCAGGCCATCGGCTTCCCACAGCACCATCATCACCAGATACTGCGGATATGTCAGGCCCAGCGGCGCCAGCAACTTGCGGTACAGCTTGTTCAGCGCAAGCGACGTGGCGTACACGGAAAAGCAGAACTGCTGGTCCAGAAGCAACGCCGACGCGGCATTTGCCGTGGCGTCGTGTGCCGCCTGCTTGGTCCGGGAGGTGCGTTTCGTGTCCATGGGCTGAAATATACATAGCGCACGATTTAATTGCAAGCTATTTTTAATGAGCACATTGCATCACTTTCAATCACGCTTTTCGCACAGGACATCCTGCGTGGCCACTTCCGGCTTGACCGAAATCAGGGAAGCCTTCAGATGCCCAGCCCGCCGAGCGACTTTCCACCGTCGACGAACAGCGTCTGGCCTGTAATGAAGCTGGTATTGTCAGAGGCGAAAAACGCAATCGCCTTAGCGATATCATCCGGCTTTGCTGCCGCGCCGCCTGGCTCCAGCGCCACTGCGGAAGCATATTGGTCGGCGGGCATCCTGCGCGACATCGGCGTATCGGTGAATCCGGGAGCGATCGAGTTCACGGCAATCTTCTTCGCGCGCTACTCCATGACCTCGATCGATGGATAGACAGATTCGAATGTCATATAGATCGGAGGTCCGCCGTCCTCGATGCGCTCGGCACGCATGATGCGCACGGAGATAACGCCAGGAAAGCGCTTCATCAGAGGCCGCAATTCGGACGCCATGAACCGATCGAAAGCCATACGGTTCTCCGGGTCGACATCGCCCTGCAAGCATGCACAACGTACGATCACGGTCTCTCCTCAACGAAACTCGCTCTGGCGGCGGCATCCTGCGGCCGCGCTGGCCGCCAGCGCAGGGTTGCCAGCCCTAGCCATTGGCACCCAGCGCCGCAAATCAAAAAATGTGGTTCATGCCAATGCTCACCGCGCTGTTGCCGGCGCCGGCATTGCCAACATCATTCGCATTCCAGACACGATAGAAACCGGTCGCTGCGGTGTTCGGCGCATTGTTCCGGATATGCGCGTATGACGTGTAGATGCTGGTCCGCTTGGACAGGTCGTAGACATAGCCCACGGCGAACTGCTGGGCATCGTTGTTCGCCGCCGTGCGATCGTTCTTGTAGATGTAGGAGAGGATGGCGCGGCCCGATCCAATCGGCACGGAAGCCCCGACCAGCACATCCTCCGACTTGTAGTTGGGCGTGCCAGGAACGATCGCGCCGCGATTGACGACATAGTTGAAGTACCCCGTTGCGATGCCGAAATCGTACTTCGCGCCAAAGAAGACCTCGCGGGCATTCTTGCCCGGTCCGTTGGCATCCTGGGCATCGGCGTAAGCCAGTTTCGCCTTGAACGGGCCACGCGTATAGCCGAGAGACGCGCCAAGCTGGCTGTTGGTATTGGTGCTTCCGGCAACCTCGCCAAAGCTGTACGACACTTCGCCTTCGAGGCCCGCGAGCGAGCCAGGCAGGTTGTATTTCACGGCATTGTCGAAACGGTTGCTGCCGCCACGCCCACCAGCCGAAATCAGGTTGGCGGAAGTGCCGGCCAGGCCCGTGACGAAGGGATCCATTTCGACCTGGGCGTAGGCCAGCGTCGTGTACTGGCGCCCCAGGGTCAGCCGACCATAGCGCGAGTCCAGTCCCAGGTAGGACTGGCGGCCGAACAACAGGCCGCCCTGCCCCGAAGCGCCGGTGTCCATCAGGATGCCCGCCTCAAGCGTGAAGAAGGCGGCCAATCCGCCCCCCAGCTCTTCCCGCCCGCGCATACCAACACGGGATCCCGCCATCATCCCGCTGGTGACCTTGGTCACGGAACCGGCAGCGGCGCCGCTTTCACGGACAACGCCCATGTCCGTCACGCCATAGAGGGTCACGCTGGACGACTGCGCCCAGGCCCCGCTCATTCCTCCCGTTGCGCCGATTGCTCCCACCGCGCCAAACACCATCAATGCCCGCTTCATTCCCTTCCCTCCAGCCGTTCGAATCGAATCGTTTTGATTCCAAGAGAGACGGACTTTCCCCGCTCTCTCGGACTCGCCCTGCTCGCGAAGCTGCCCCTACTGCGCGGGCAGCATCAGCAATCACGCAAGAAATTTACAAATTCCATGACTTCATACAAATCAGGATCCAGCGCGCACAAAACCCACCCCGAGCGAAACGACGGGGGAAAACAGGTGCAATGCGATTTCAGGGACGGCTGCGTAGCGGCGCAGCCCGCCCGGATGGTCTGGCTAGATCACAGCAAGTCGGAGAAATGCCCGACCGAGTCGGCCAGTGAGTGAGCCGCATGAAATCCGAGTTCGCGCCTTGCCGCGCTAACGTCTGACGGCGCGGGCCGCACATGGGGGAAAGCGGCAAAGCCGCCCTCCGGCAGACGCAACTCCGCTACCCGCAGCGCCGGGTAGCACTGGCGGACCACATCGATGAATTCGGTGACCGAGAACCAATCGCCGGTCGCAATGTTGTACACGCGCTGTTGCGGCGCCTGCGCCCGCAGCGCGGCAAGGTTAGCCGCGGCGCAATCGCGTGCATCGATGAACTCCTCACGGCCGTTCCAGAGAAGGATCGGATCGTCCAGGTGCGCGGTTTCATCCAGGCGGCCTGCCTGCAGCAAACTGGTCAGCAGCCTTCCGGGCACACTGGTCACCGCATCCCCCCCTGCGCCGAGCACCGCGCCGTAGCGCAGCACGACAACGCTCACGCCGTACAGCGACGCGTACGCTAGCGCCAGGTGCTCACTCGCGATCTTGGTGGCGGCATAGATGCTGGCCGGCCGCTCACTCACGATGCGATACGGGAAATCCTCGACGATGGGCGTAGCCGGCAGCGAGGCGAACGCCGAGTACATGACGGTCGTGGAACTGGCGATGACCACACGACCGAGCTTGCGCTGCCTCGCCAGCTCCAGCACGTTGGCGGTACCGATTGTATTGACGCGGATTCCGGCCAGCGGGTCCTTGCGGATTGCCGTGGACAGCAGCGCCGCGGTGTGCACGATCGCGGTGACACCGTGTTCGTCTGCCAACTGGCTGAGCCTGTTGAAATCCGTGACGTCGCAAAGCTCAAGTGGCAGCGTGCCCAGGTCTTGTGGCGCCGGATGCTTTACGTCCACCAGCAAGACGGGTTCCCCCTGGGCTTGCAGCTGGCTGGCGGTCAGTCGGCCGATCAGGCCGGCACCGGTTATCAAGGTAGTCATATTGAGTTCTCCGCGCCCAACGCAGATTCGCTGATTGCCGGAAGACTAATCCGCCTGGATGCCGAATTCCTTGACCAGCTTGCCGTAGCGCGCATAGTCCGAGGCAATGAGCTTGCCCAGCGTGGCCGGGTCGCTACCCTGGGCCGTCACGGCAATGGTGGCCATGCGGGCAACCACATCGGGCATCTTCAGGATTTCGTTGAAGTGGCCGTTCAGCGTGCGCACAAGCTCTGCCGGCATCCCCTTCGGTCCGACCACGGCTTGCCAGGCCCCGACCTCGGCGTCCTTGTATCCCAACTCGGCAAGCGTCGGCACGTTGGGCGCAAACGGCGAGCGCTTCTGGTCGGCCACGGCAAGAGGCATCAGCTTTCCGGAGGGAAAATATTGCGCAACCGGTCCCAGCGTCGAGTACATCATCGGGACCTGGCCGCCAAGCAGATCAACGACCGCTGGTGCGCTGCCGCGATAAGGTACCTGCATGATCTTCACGCCCGCCGACTTGTTGAAGAGCTCGGCAAGGATCTGCATCGGCGAACCATTGCCGGGGCTGGCATAGCTCTGCAGGCTGCCCGACTTCGCGTGCGCCACAAGGTCCTCCATCTTGTTCACGCCGGCGGCCTTGTTCACGATCACGAACAACGACTGGGTCCCGAGCAGCGCGATTGGCGTCAGGTCTTTTTGCGGGTCGTACGACGCGCCAGTGCCCGGGCGCAGCACGTGCGGCGAGATGGAGATGGTGTTCGGCGCAAACAGCAGCGTGTAGCCGTCGGCCGCCGCCTTCGCCACGTATGCCGTGCCGATCGTCCCACCCGCGCCTGAGCGGTTCTCCACCACCACTGGCTGCCCCAGGCGGCCGGTGAGCTTCTCGGCAAACAGGCGTGCCAGCACGTCCGTGTCGCCGCCCGCCGGATAGGCCACGACGAGGGTGACGGGCTTGGTCGGATAGCCGCCCTGTGCCCAGGTGGCACCGGTGGCCAGGACGGAGACAACGGCTGCGATGGCAACCAACACCTTGCGCCTTTCGAAATGCTTCATGACAACCCTCTGGAAGTTATTTAGACCTGCACATATGCACTCTTGATCACGCAGCCTCATGCGCCATGAGGCCCTCTTTGCCACGCCCCATCTGTTCATATATGAAACATATGTTCACATAAGGAATGTGAAAAATTATAAATTTTTCTCGATCAAATAAGCGTTGGTACAAACCCTAAACAACGCCGGGGCGAACAAATCATGCCGAGCGTCGGAAGGAAATGGGGAGGGAGGTACGGAGGGCAGCGGATCGCTGAGTGCCGCTTCGTTTACCAGCGTTGCAGGCACACAGCCGTATCTGGCTGCGGCAATCCCTTTAGCTCACAATTTCGTTGAACTCCGATAATTTATGAAAGATGATCCCAGGTATATAATTCTGCGCTCCTGAGTTTTTCCCGAAACCCGCCGAGATTCACCATAGAAGAGGGATCATGCGGACTACAGACTTGCTGCGTAAGCTGCAGAACACCGAACCCGCTCCAGCGCAGACCATCTCCGAGCGGGCGTATCAACTGCTGCGCGCGGACATCATCGCGGGCGGCCTGGCCCCCGGGGAAAAGCTTCGCCTCCAGGCGCTGCAACAGCGCTACGAACTGGGTGTCAGCCCGATTCGCGAGGCACTGATGCTGCTCTGCGGCGAAGGACTCGTCAGCAACGAAGGCCAGCGTGGGTTCAGCGTTTCGCCGCTGTCCAGGAGCGACCTGCTCGACCTGATGAGCGCGCGCACGTCGATTGAGTTGTTGCTGCTGGAAGATGCCATCGCGCACGGCGACGACGATTGGGGTGCAAACATCATGGCCGCCTACTACAAGCTGACCAAGGCCCGGCTCCCGACGGATGCTTCAGATACTGTCGCCGTCGAACTATGGGAATCGGCGCATCGCCGCTTTCATTTCGCGCTGGTCTCCGCGGCCACTTCGAGATGGCTGCTGCGCATCGACGAACAACTGGTGGATCATTCGGAGCGGTATCGCCGTATCCGCCTGGCTTATCCGCGCTCCAGCAAAGAGCTGGCCAACGATGTCCTCAAGGAACACCTGGACCTGATGGAAGCCGTCCTCGCCCGCGACACCGCGAAGGCCTCCAAGCTGCTGCGCCAGCACCTGATGCGCACGGCCGACGTACTCAGCAAACGCTTCGCGGAGTAGCCCGCGCCACCGGTCAACGCGGAAATGCGCTGCCCCAATTGTGGGCAGCGCCCGGTGTTTCCGCGCACCTGCATTCAGCGAACTTGCGTGTTCGCTCGTTCACGTACATGGTTCGCCGACTTAGCCAGCTTGCACGGAAGTCAGCGAAACATAGGCAACGATCTCAATGCGCATGCCAGGCACCACCAGCGCCTTTGCAATCACGGTCGAGCGGTTTGGATAGGGCGCGGCAAAGAACTCCCGATACACGGCATCGACAACGGGCACATCGCCGGCATCCACCAGCGTGACCAGCACCTGGGCAACACACGACAGATCCGCGCCCGCCGCCTCGGCTGCCATCCGCAGGTTTTCGAAAGTGAGCCGCGCCTGAATCGCGATGTCCCCGGTATCGACCGAGCCATCGCGGCGAACCGGGCCATGCGCCGTGAACAGCAGCCCCGCCGCCTTGGTTGCCCAAGAGAAGGGCTGGCCCGGTACGGGCAGGCCGATATCGATCACCTCTTTCATTGTGACGTCTCCTCGACGAGCGCGGAAAGCCGCGCGAACCACGGGTGCGAAGGATCCTTCAGCGCAGTGTGCGTTCGGAAGTGATCCTCCCCTTGTTGCACATGGCATGCGACCGGGCCGGCCTGGCAAGCCAGCATGGCGCGCAGGCGGCGGTTAGAGAGAACCACGCGCTCGCTATCGTGCTCGCCGTAACTCAGGATCATGGGGACGGTGTTGCCTGCGGCCCAGCACAATGGGCTCATAACAGCGTCAAGATCGGGCGCTTCCAGCAGCATGGTATAGACCCGGTCCTCCAGGCTTTGCGGCAGCGGGCTCGGATGATGGAGATCCATGATGCCGCTGATCGGCAGGCAACCTCGGATCGCCTCGGGCCCGACACCGGCCGCGCGCAAGGCCGGTGTACGCAGCGCCGCCATTGCCGCGATCCCGCCCCCGGCGGAATGCCCGGCCAGGTAAAGCCGGCTGGCGTCCCCACCGAGCGCCCCAATCCGTCGGGGCAATTCCGCCAGGAGCGCCACGGCGTCGTCAAATGCCGCGGGCAAACGATGCGCCGGCGCCAGCCGATAGGTCGGCGCAACCAGGACCATGCCCAGGCGGATCACGTTGGACGCCAGGAAGGAGACGTACTCCTTATAGCCATTCGTCCATCCCCCACCGTGCCAGAACACAAGCACGGGCGCATTGCGCAAGGTGTTGGCGGTAAACACGTCATAGCTGTGCTGGCGGTCCGGTCCATAGCGCAGGTCACGCGCCGCCGTAATGCCGCCGGGCAGATCCTGGGACCAGTCCAACACGGTCTGCTCGTATGTGCGGGCCGCCTCAGTGGGCAGTTGCGCCTGCGGTTCATGGGAAGTTGGGTCTGAAGTATTCAATCTGGTCTCGGTCGAATCGGCATGTCTCGCCGCGTGTTCTTGCTTGGGTGTCATGCGGGCTGCAAAGCGCGGCCTGCCTTCTCCATGGCGGGCGCGCCCGCGTGCTCGACAATGTATTTAAATATGCATAGCAAGTCAACAAACACAAATCGCAATTATTTATAAATTATTGCGACACGTACAATTCAGCACACAGAGGGCCGCAGGCGCGCTGTGCTGCCGGGATCGGTATGAATGTGGTGGCGGCCAGGAGCAGGAGCCGCTATGCAGCTGCTCGATTACACGGGCTTTGCCGCGAAGCTCTCCGTCGGCGTGCCCTGGTGAAACGACATCTGCCAACCCTTGTCAGTCAGCGTCCAGATCGAGGTGCGCAGGGTGTGCCGCTCCAGCCGGCTGTCCGGCTGCTGGCAGGCAGAGCGGTAGTTCAGCATGGCCACGCCCGGCGCAAGCGAGCGCAGCGAGAAATCCTGCGCCCAGATCGTGCCCGAGGCGGCTTCGGTGGGCAGCTCGTCCAGCGTGTCGGCCTTGGTATAAATGCCACCCGAGCGGCCAAACTCCAGGAAGTCGTCGTGCAGCAGCGCGTCCAGCCGATGGCGATCGCCGCGCGCGGCGGGACGGTGCAGTTCGGTTTCGAGTTGCCGGAGCAAGGGCAGCAAATCGATCTCTTGGTTCTCGTTGTTCATGTCGTGGTGCTCCTTGGTGTTCCCGCCAGCGCTCTGCATCCTGCCTCACTGCGCGTCGTCGTCCATGCCAATGGCAGTCGTGTCGATTCTCTCGACCTTGCCTTTTTGCCGCACCTCCGTGCGCAGCACGAACGCTTCCGTCGGGCAGTACCAGTCGGTGACGTTCATGATCGCGGGCTCGGTCTGGATGAGGTCGTCGCCCATCATCAATGGCCCCAGCGAGGTGCGCTTTTCGTAAGTGATCGGCATGCATTCGCGGCGGCCCAGCATGGTCTCGATGGATTGCGCACGGCCGACACGCCGCTCGCCAACCGAGACCGAGGCCGATGGCGCGCGAATGGTCGTGACCATCTCGTCCGTTGCCAGGCTGTGGATCTCGAGATCCAGGCTGGAACTGAGCGTCTCGCCCGGCAGCACCACGCCCTCCCGTATCGCAAGGCCCGCGTAGCTGAGCACGCCTTTGCCCTGGAACGATGCCTGTCCGAACAGCCGCGTGTAGCGCGCCTGCGCATTGATGGTGGCGCGCTGGCTGCTCACGCTGCCGACCGAGCCGGCCGCCGCGCCGCGGTCGAATGTCATCTTGTGGACCTGGTCCATGACGACCGGCGGGCCCATCATGGCCGCCAGCGCCGACTTCGAGTGAATCGACAGCCAGGCGCTGCAGCCATTATCCGTGAGCGTCGGGTTCCGGATGGTCATGGTGATCGACATCGGCATGTCGCCACTGGCCTCCATCTGCGCCCGCGCGCCGGACTGGAACCAGGGCGCGTCGCAGATGGTGCCGGGCACGCCCTGCGCCGGGTTATCGGCGGGGCCTTGCTGCGCCAGGGCTTCATCGGCGAGCCCGCATAGCAGCAATGGAAGCAGCACCGCACCCAGCCGCCTGAAGGCGGGCTTCGGCCCGTGAGGGTGAGCAGTCATGTCGTGTCCCGAGCAAAAAACCTGCCGCTGGCGCTTCCCCATGGGTCGGGGTCTCAACCCGGACGGGCCGCCAGCACGCCCAGAAGGTAGCACTTGGCATGACGCCCCACAACCCGGATTGGCGCCAGCACCAAAGAATCCAAGCCCAGGAAGAAAATGCCTAATTCGGCTCTCGGCCGGATTGAGGCGGAACGGCCGCCGCCGGGCCGGGACGGCCACCGAATACGGGGTAAGGCACGCCGCGCGCCGGATCCGCCGTGATCTGGTCGACCACGATCTCCACGTCGGCAACTTCGCGCAATGCGGCCACGAAGGGCTGCCCGGGGAAACCCCGCCCCACGCAGCCCTGCACCAGCAGCCAGCGGCCCCGCACGGTGAGCCACAGCGAGGATTCCCGCCAGCCCGGCAGCGTGATCGACAGCGACTGCAGGCGGCGCTGCGTACTTTCCACGATTTCCTTCTCGTACTGGTAGGCATTGCCGAGACGGCAGCGGCCTTCGACATAGCAGTGGTTGCCGTCCTCGATCCGGTGATGGGCGTCGCGCCGCCATTGTGCTTCGTCCACGCGAGGCCCGAGCGGCTCCGGGCAACTGGCGATGCGCGACGAGATCTGGAAGAAGGGATCGTGGCCACGGTTTTCCTGGTCGCTGTCGGCGCCGCGCGCCGGCCATGCCAGCATGGCGGTGCCGGCCAGCGCCGCCATGGCGATCAGCACGGGCAAGGACAAAGAGCGGACGGGCATGGCAAGCTCCTTGAGGGCGGCTCTCGTCTGCGTAGGATAGAACCGGCTGGCCTGCGCGCAAAGCCCGGCCATGCGCGAGCGTCCAGGCTCAGCTGCCCTGCTTGCGCGCCAGCCACGCGCCCCAGAACAGGCTGCCGAAGAAGCGTTGCGGCGCGGCAAAGCCCGCCTCGGCCAGCAGCGCCTGCACGGCAGCCTCCGAGTGCGGCGGGTCCGCGCCTTGCAGGATCTTGCCCAGCTTGGCCTGGACCTCGTCGGCGCTGGCGCCTTGCATGCGCCAGCGCTCGCCCCACGCAGCCAGCAGCAGCGGCTCGCTGGCATAGGCGCGGTAATTGCCGGCGAGGATCAGCGGCGCGCCCGGTTTCAGGCGGGCTGCGATGGCGCGCAAGATATCGCGCTTGGCGTCGTCCCCCGGCAGGTGATGCAGCACGCCGATCAACGTGGCGGCGTCGAAACGCGGCGTGGCGGGCAGGTCCTCCACCACGCCCGGCACGGCATGCGTGCGCTCGGCCAGCCCGGCCTGGGCGACGCGCGCCATGGCAAGGTCCAGCATCGGCGCCGACGGATCGACCGCCGTGAAGCGCCACGCCGGCTCCAGCCTGGCCGCGCAAACGATCTCCTGTGCCGTGCCGCCGGCGCCGACCACCAGCACCTCGGCCGCGCGCCCGGTGCCGAGCGTTGCCGCCAGCATGCAGGCGGACAGTTCATGGCAGGCGTCGTAGCCAGCCAGCGCGATGCGGCTTTGCTTTTCGTACTCGCCAGCGCGGCCGGGGTCGAATTTGGCTGCGGGATCAGCGGCGGCGGTTTTATTGGGGCTCATGGAAGCGTTCCTTTTCGTTCGCTCTGTCTTGTTGCAGGGAGATGACCCTGAACAGCCTAAAGGGCCGGTCCCTGCGCGACAAGATGACAACTTATGCTGGGATGAAACCTACCAGCTCAAGGTTGAATACAAAAACGGAAACGAACCCGTCGCGAAGGCGTCGACGCGGCAGATGGAACGCACCCCGGCGCATCAACGCATCGACGTACAATCTGCGCAATCCAAAAATAACCCAAGGAGACAGCGATGGCATTCATCGGCCCCGATGTGAGCTTGCACCCCACCGCCTACGTGCACGAATCGGCCTACCTCTACGGCAAGATCACCGTGCACGAGGGCGCATCGATCTGGATCAATGTGGCAGCGCGCGCCGAGAGTCGGGAAATCGTGATCGGCGCCTACACCAATATCCAGGACTTCGCGATGCTGCATATCGGCGATCGCACGCCGACCATCATCGGCAGCCACTGCTCGATCACCCACCACTGCACCATCCACGGCTGCACGATCGGCGACAACTGCCTGATCGGCATCAACGCCACAATCATGGACGGCTGCGTGATCGGCGACAACTGCATCATTGCCGGGCACGCTTTCCTCAAGGAAGGCACCGTGATTCCGCCCAACTCCATCGTGATGGGCAGCCCGGGCAAGGTCACGCGCACGCAGAACAACTATGTGCGCAACCGGCTCAATGCGTTCTTGTATTACAAGAACGCGCTGGCCTATGCGGAGCAGAATTATCGGGCGTGGGAAGGGCCGGCGTTTTCGGCGCAGATGATGCGAGAGATGGAGCGGCTGCAGGCGGAGCTGGGGGCGACCGACGTTTGACACAAACTCTCCACGATCGCCGCGAGCTAGACCAGCCCGATATCCACTGCCCGCGCATCGGGAAACACATGTGCCAGGCGCGCATCGTCCAGCCCGTACAGGCGCTTGAAGAGCCCGCCCAGCATCGCGCGGTATTCATTGAGCACCGGCCAGTCGCGATTCTGGTTCAGCGTGCGCTGCTCCACCGCCACTTGCTCGCCGGCAATGCGCCCGCCACGCACGGCGCCGCCGGCCACCCAGTACGCCGTGCCGTGACCGTGGTCGGTGCCGCGCGTGCCATTCTCGCGGAAGGTGCGGCCGAATTCGGAGACCACCACCACGGTGGTCTTGCTCCACGCCGGCCCGATCTCGTCCGCGAATCCGGAGATGCCGCGCCCGAGGTTATCGAGCAGGTTGGCCAGCTGTCCCTGTGCGCCGCCCTGGTTCACGTGCGTATCCCAGCCACCGACATCGATAAAGCCAAGATTGAAGCGCTCACGCATCAGCCCCGCCATGCGACGCGCTTCCACCTCGAAGCCCTTGGCGCTGAGCGCGCGGCGGTTGGCCGCCTGCATCTCCTGCATGCGGCCCGCCATGTCAGGCTCGGCCTGCGCGGGCAGGTTCGCGGCCATCATTGTGTTGCGGCGTTGCATGGCCTCGGCCTCCTGCGCCACGGTCTGGCGCAGTTCGAAGCCCTCGTTGATCAGCGACTCGAAGCGGGTGCCGCGATACATCTGCGCAAGCACGCGGGTCTGGCGCTCGTCGAAGGGCGTGCGTCCGGTACCCTTGAGCGAGACATTGGGCACGGTGAGCGCGCCGCTCAGCACCATCGGCAGGCCGTCGGTAAAGGCGACGGGCGCGGCGCGCCCGCCCATGGATTCGGCCAGCCGGTTAAGAAAGCCGGAGCCGCGCAGCGAGGCATCGATGTGCCCGCTGCCCTTGCCGTTGCCGGCGAGCGGCAGCCCGGCCTCGACCCCGTCCTGCGTCTCGAAGTGGCTGCGCGAGAGGTCATCGGTGCCGGCAAACGGCACGAACGCAAGCTGCTGCTTCTGCCACAGCGGCAGCAGGCTGTCCTTGAGCGCGGGGTGCAGCGCCCACGCATCGATGCCCCTGCCCGCGCCGCCATCGAAGGCCGCCGCCAGCGACAGCGCGGCGCGCGGATCGGCCGGAGCGCCCTGCGCCACCGGCCTGGCAATGGCGATGGTCGGGCGCGATGCGTAGTAGAAATCGCTGCCCGCAGGCACCAGCACGTTGGTGGCATCGTAGCCACCACGCAGGAACACCAGCAGGAAACGCGCATCGGCCTGCTGCGGCAGCGCGTAGGCACGCGAGACGATGCCGGGCGCCAATGCCGCGAGTCCGGCAAGCCCCGCGCCCTTTAGCCAGTCACGTCGTTGCATGGGGTACTCCTTGTTCAGGGCGGACTGCTCAGTCCTGCATCCATTCGGGCGACGACAGCAAGATGGTGTTCCACTCCGCCTGCGACGTCGCCTGCGTCATCGCGGTGCGCGTGGCGGGGCCGAGCGTGGATTCGATGCTGTCGAAGAACACGCGGTTGGTCAGCAAAGGAAAGCCGGTGCGCTCGGCCGGCTTGCCATCATCCTTGGAGAACAGCCCGGCCTGCCCCGAGCCAATGGCGCGCGCGATCTCGAAGCGCTTGACCATCTGCCCGGAACTGGCCCATGCGCTCTCCGCTGCCGGGAAACCGTCCGGCGTGATGCGGCCATAGAGCGGCTCGCCAAGCTGGTTAAGCCAGCCGATGGCGGGGCGCAGGTTGGCCACCGTGCGGCCGTCATATGCCAGCCGCAGCGACGAAGCCACGAACTGCATCGGGTCCTTGAACTTGCGCGTGCCGGAGGCCAGCGTGGTGTTCAGCTCAGGCGACAGGAACAGCGTGCGCAGCACCGCCGCGATATCGCCATCGGTCTGCGTGAAGGTGCCTGCCATGCGATTGACGAGCGACGGCGGCGGCGTATCGCCGACGAAGTGCGCGGCGAGCTTGTAGGAGATGAAGCGCGCGGTGGCCGGATCGCGGCTGAGAATCTCCACGGCCTGCTCCACCTCGTGGAAACCGCTCGGCTCGATACGATGGCCAAGCAAGGTCTTGGGCCCGAAGTCGTGCCGGTTCGGGTTGAACTCGAACAACCCGCCCGCGCGGTAAAGCGCCTGCTTTTGCGGTGCTAGCTTGGGCGGCTCGCCGCTGGCGTTGATGCCCAGGCCGGTGAGCACGCGGGCCAGTTCCTGCACATCCTGCTGCGTATAGCGCGAGCCGCTCGGGCCGCCGGCCACGCCCAGCGTGTGCAGCTCCATCAGCTCGCGCGCATAGTTTTCGTTGATGCGGTTGACCGCGCTCTGCGCGTTGTCCAGGTACTCCAGCATGGCGGGCGATGTCACGGTCGCCATCAGCAGGTCGCGGAACTTGCCCAGCGCATGCGGGCGCACCGCCTTGTCCTCGTAGTCGGCCAGTACCCAACGCACCGAGCCCTTGCCGGAGTACACGCTGAAGTGGTTCATCCAGAACCACGTCATCTGCTCGCGCAGCTGCGCGGGCGAGTAGAGGGCGCGCAGCAGATGGCGGCGGCTGGTGTCGAGCACCACGTCGTTGCCGCTGCGGTTGAGCGCGTCGCGCGCCTTCTGTTTTTCGTCTTCGTCGGTAAGGGTGTTGATGCGCTGCTGCTCGGCGCGCACGCTGCGCAGCCTTTGCTCACCACTTTGCTGGGCAATGCTCAGCGCCCCGATGGTGGTGGCAAGCTCGCCCGTATCGGTGCCGGGCGCCTTGAGTTGTTCTTCGAGATAGCGCTCGCGCCCCAGCTTGCGCAGGCGCTCGATGCTGGACTGGTTGGCGCCGAAGGTAACGGTGTTGAGCCAGTGCAGGTCGGCCGGCTTCAGGGCCGCACCGGTTGTACCCTCCGGCGCGCCGCCGCCTTGCGCGCAAGCACCCAGCAGGCCTGCGGCCGCACTCAGGAGGCAAGCCGACATCAGGCGTGACAGCAGGCGTGAAATGCTCAAGGACATGGTTGGCCTGTCTCGAACCCCAAGGGGTGACACCGCTCTTACGCTGGCGGACGGGTTTTGGTTGACGTGGATTCATCCGATAACCAGTCTGAACCAGTAAGCAAAATGAAAGTTCCCGCCGCTTTATCGCCGCTTTATCGCTGCTTTATCGCTGCTTTATCGCTGCTTTATCGCCGCGTTACCGGCGTAAGGTCACACCCCAGAATACCAGCGCGGCCGCACTGATCGCCGCGCCCAGCATGCAAACGCCGGACCATCCTGCGCGCGCATAGACATGCGTCGAGGCGATGGACCCGGCACCGCTGCCGAGCGCATAGAACAACATGTAGCAGCCCACCAGCCGGCTGTGCGCTTCCGGCCGCACCCGAAACACCATGCTCTGGTTGGTGACATGGATGGCCTGCCCGGCCAGGTCCAGCACGATGATGCCCGCCACCAGTAGCCACAGCGACTCCGGCGCAAAAGCCAGCGGCGCCCAGCACGCCACCAGCAGCACCAGCGCGATGCCGGTGGTCCACTGTCCCAGCCCGCGATCCGCGAGGCGCCCGGCACGCGCGGCCGCCAGCGCGCCCACGGCGCCAACCAGCCCAAAGGCACCGATAGCGGTATGCGACATCGAATACGGCGGCGCGCTCAGCGGCAGCACCAGCGCGGTCCAGAACACGCTGAACGCGGCGAACATCAGCATGGCGAGCACGCCACGGACCTGCAGCGCGCGCTCCTGCGCCAGCAGCATGAACATCGACGCGAGCAGGCTGATGTAGCGCATCTTCACCGGCGCGCTGGCCTGCCGCGGCAAACGGCGCGCCAGTAGCGCGATCATCAGCAACGCCAGCACGCCCGAGACCACGTACACCGCGCGCCAGCCGGCTAGATCCGCCAGCGCGCCCGCCATAGCCCGCGCCATCAGCAAGCCGATCACCACGCCGCCCTGCGCGGCGCCCACCACGCGCCCGCGCTCGGCCGGCGCGGCGAGCGTGGCCGCGAACGCAATCAGTCCCTGGGTCATCGCCGTGCCCAGCAGACCCACGGCGAGCATGCCTGCCAGCAATGCCGTGCGCGTCGAAGCCGCCGCCACAAGCGCCAGGGCGACGGCGAGCAACAGCAACTGCAGCAGGATCAGGCGGCGCCGGTCCACCAGGTCGCCCACCGGCACCAGCAGCAGCAGCGCCAGCGCGCAGCCCACCTGCGTGGCCGTGACGACGATGCCGACCGAGCCATAGCCGAAGCCGAACTCGCGCGCCATCGCATCCAGCAAGGGCTGCGCGTAGTAGACGTTGGCCACGCTGAGCCCACACGCCAATGCGAACAGCCAGACCAGCGACGACGGCATGGCAGACGGCGCGTCCGAGGTCTGCGCCAACGGTGCGGTGGCCAGGGTGGCGGCGGTGGCTGGGTTAGGCGTCATCATGGATCCATTTGGTTTTATAAAGAAACTGAACGGAGTCTAAGTCACATTGGTTTCTTTAAGCAACCAGATAGAAATAACCATACGTCGAGTAGGCACTACCAGGTGGCGCAAAGACCACTCCAGCAGAGCCGCGACGTATATCGTATAGTCGCGATATTAATTTTGTGAGAAGCGGATATATGTTTCGCCAAAACGCGAAACAGCCCGCGCCTCCGATACCGGACAAACCCACGCAATGGACATCGACGCCATCCACAAGGCCCTGGCCAATCCCGTACGGCGCAGCATCCTCGCCTGGCTGAAAGCCCCGCAGGAGAATTTCGCCGTGCAGGACTATCCGCTCGAGCTGGGCGTCTGCGCGGGCCTGATCGACGCGCGCACCGGACTGTCGCAATCCACCGTGTCGGCACATCTCGCCACGTTGCAACGCGCCGGGCTGGTGACTTCCAAGCGGGTTGGCCAATGGATTTTTTTCAAGCGTGACGAGCAGACCATCCAGGCCTTTCTCGATCACATGCACAGCGATCTTTGATACCCGCGGCGCGCGAGCGCCTACTTACGCACCCACGGTGCGCCACTCTCCTCGACACCCAGACAAACTGACATGACCTCTCTCTTCGACCCCATCCGCATCGGCGACCTCGACCTCCCCAACCGCGTCATCATGGCGCCGCTGACGCGCTCGCGCGCAGTGGGCGGCGGCCGCGTGCCCAACGCCCTGATGGCCGAGTACTACGTGCAGCGCGCCTCCGCAGGCCTGATCCTCAGCGAAGCCACTTCTGTCACCCCGCAAGGCGTGGGCTATGCCGACACCCCGGGCATCTGGTCCGACGAGCAAGTCGCTGGCTGGAAGGTGGTGACCGATGCCGTGCACGCCGCCGGCGGCCGCATCTTCCTGCAGCTGTGGCACGTGGGCCGTATTTCCGATCCGGTCTTCCTGGACGGCGAACTACCGGTGGCGCCCAGCGCCATTGCCGCCGCGGGCAATGTCAGCCTGGTGCGCCCCAAGCGCGCGTTTGTCACGCCGCGCGCGCTGGAAACCGATGAAATCCCCGGCATCGTCGCGGCCTACCGCCACGGCGCCGAGAATGCCAAGGCCGCCGGCTTCGACGGCGTGGAAGTGCACGGCGCCAACGGCTACCTGCTCGACCAGTTCCTGCAGGACAGCACCAACAAGCGCACCGACGCCTACGGCGGCTCGCTCGAAAACCGCGCCCGCCTGCTGCTGGAAGTGACCGACGCCTGCATCGACGTGTGGGGCGCATCGCGCGTGGGCGTTCACCTGGCACCGCGTGCCGATGCGCACGACATGGGCGACTCGGACCTGCCGGCCACCTTCGGCTACGTGGCGCGCGAACTCGGCAAGCGCGGCATTGCCTTCATCTGCTCACGTGAAGCGCTGGGCGAGCCCCGCCTCGGCCCCGCGCTGAAGAAGGCATTTGGCGGCACCTATATCGCCAACGAGAAGATGACCAAGGAAACCGCCGAGCACGTGCTGCAAGCCGGTGAAGCCGACGCGGTGGCCTTTGGCCAGCTGTTCATCGCCAACCCGGACCTGCCGCGCCGCCTGCAGATCGACGCGCCGCTGAACGCGCCGCAGCCGGAGACTTACTACCACTCGGGCGCAGAAGGATATATCGACTACCCCGCGCTTGCCTGAGCACGGCTGCCGGCCCGCGCTGGCTTGCATGAGCGCGCGCGGCCGGGCGAACTGGTCGATTAGTCGAACGGTTGAACGGTTGAACGCCCCGCCCAGCGCGGGGCGTTTTCCGTTGGTCGGGACGGTTTGCGCTTGTCGCCGTCATGCCATAATCCGCAGCCATGGCACCCACCGACCAAGCAGAAGGCCCGCAGTCAGACCCATCGCAACTGCGCATCCATCGCGCGGAGTACACGCGGCGCATGAACCGCGTGCTCGACTATATCGACCAGCATCTGGACACACCGCTCGACCTGGCCCAACTGGCGGACGTCGCGAACTTTTCCCGCTTCCATTTTCATCGCTTGTTCGCGGCCTGGATGGGCGAGACGCTGGGCGACTACGCACGCCGGCGCCGGCTCGAGTCCGCCGCATTTCAGCTGGCTTGCAAACCCGGCGCCTCGGTGCTGGAAATAGCACTAGCCACCGGATTCGGCTCCGGCGAGGCATTCGCGCGCGCCTTCAAGCTCAAGTTTGGCTGCACGCCCTCTGCCTGGCGCGCCGGCGCAGCCGAACACCGGGCCACGCAGGCCGCGGCGGCGCGCGCGCGCCTGGCCAACCGCCATAGCAATCCGGATCAGGTCCTGCGCAATGCCGATCAGGTGGATGGCGGTGCTTTCATCGACCATGGCCTCTCCTGCCAAACAGATGGAGAGAGCAATATGGAAGTCCGCGTCATCGATCTACCCGAAGCACGTGTCGCCTACCAACGCCACATCGGCCCCTACGGTCCGGCCATCGGCACCTTCTGGCGTGAAGCTGTCGCGCCATGGATGCACGCCAACGGCCTGGCCGGGCAAACGTGTTACGGCATCGGGCACGACGCCCCCGGCATCACGCCGCCGGACAAGTGCCGTTACGACGCCTGCGTGGAGATACCTGAGACCTTCCAGCCCAGCGGCCAGGCCAGCATCTCCGTCCTGCCGGGCGGACGTTACGCCGTGGCGCAATTCAGCGGCGCCCCTGCCACCATCGCCCAGGCATGGACCTGGCTGACCCGCGAATGGCTGCCGTCCAGCGGTCTGCAATGCGACGAGCGTCCGTGCTTCGAACGGTTCTCGGCAGTGTCGGCGCTGGACGCGCGAACGGGTTCACTGACCTGCGAGTTGTGTATTCCCGTGCGTGCGCTATAGCGCTGCGGAACTACCAACAGGATGAGAAGACCCACGAGACGATCTGCGCGGCGTTAAAGAGCAGGCGGGCATAGCGGACGGCCCCCCCCCCCCGGACTCAAAAGAACGGCCGGAGCCGCCATGCGGCGCCCGGCCATTCTTTTCCTTACGCCACGCGCTTAGAGTGGCTTATGTGGACGCCGCCCTCAAGGAATTGGGTGGGAGAAACTACATGAAACTGTCAACTGAACCAAACCAATCCCGATTGACACGGGGAGTCATATCAGCCTCTCGACCATCGCTCCCCAAAAGCGAATACGTGGCTCGCCCATGCCTGACGTTCAATCGGCGAAAGCCGATGTGATCGCCTCCACGACGACACGCACTCTGGCCGTGCGCGCCAAGTCTTGGTGCAACACCAGCCACGCCTCGTAGGGCTTGGCCCGCCGGCACTCCGGCCATAGCCGCACCAGCGCGGGATCGCGCCGGGCCAGGTACTCGGGTAACTCGCCTATCGCCAAGCCGGCGCGCACGAAGGTCGTGAGCATCAGGCTCGAATCCAGCTCGGCAACCACGCGACCCTGTGCCCTGGATTCACCCACCAGCGTGTCGTCCTGCCGGCCGGTCACACCCTCCTGGTAGAGCGCAATGTCGTGGCTCGCAAAGCCTTTTCCGGGCTGCGGTTCACCATGCTTGGCCAGATAGCCTCGGGTTGCGTACAGGCCAACTTCCCAGCAGCCGAGTTGGCGGACGATCAAGTCCGGTTGCTCCGGCCGCAGGGTACGTACAGCAATGTCGGCCTCCCGCCGCGCCAGGTCGAGCAGCCGCGTCGTGGTGCTCAGGATCACCCGCACCTCGGGATGGCTGGCGCGCAGGCGTTCAATGGCCGGAACCACGAAGTCCACCGCCAACGCGTCGGTGGTGGTCACGCGCACCTCTCCGGCCACGCGCGCGTCGGCACCTTCGCTGCGGCGCTCGAAGGAGACGGCCATGCGTTCCATGTCCTCGGCTATGCGCAGCACTTGCTGGCCGGTGTCGGTCAGCACCAAGCCGCCCGTGGTGCGCAGGAACAGCCGGCTGCCCAGCGCCTGCTCCAATCCGCTCAGACGCCGACCCACCGTGGTCTGGTCGATGGCCAGTTGCTGCGCAGCCCCGCGCAAGGTGCTGGCGCGCTGAATGGCCAGGAATATCCGCACGTCGTCCCAGTTCATCACTACTCCATTGTCAATACTGCAAATATGCAGCCATAGGCTGCTGTTTCGTGCATTTTCACATGGAAGGCATCTCCGTAACATGGCGCCCATTCCTTCTGAACCTTTGACGCGCAGCCGGCCCGCCTGGCTGCCGGGAGCTGCCATGCCTCGCTTACCGTTCATTCTGACCGTCGCCATGCTGAGTGCCTTCGGCCTGATTGCTTCGGACGTTTATCTGCCCGCCATGCCGAGCATGACCACGGAATTCGGCGTCGCCGACTGGCAGATGCCGCAGACAATCTCGTTCTACCTGCTGGCACTAGCAATTGCCCAGTTGGCCTACGGGCCACTGTCGGACCGCAATGGCCGCAAGCCCGTACTGCTGACCGGCATCGCCTTCTACATCGTCGGCTCGGTGGGCTGTGCCACCTCGGCCACCTACAACGGGTTCCTGGCGTGGCGCATGCTTGAAGCGGTCGGCGCGGCTGCAGGCCTTGTCGTTGGCCGCGCCCTGATCGCCGACACTTGCGACAGGCGCACCTCTGCCAAGGTCTATGCGGTGATCTACCCGCTGGTGTCGCTGTCGCCAGCCCTGGCACCGGCCATAGGCGGGCACCTGGCAGCGGCCTTCGGCTGGCGGTCAGACTTCTTGTTCGTCGCCGCGTTCGGTGTCGTGGCACTACTGATGGTGATGACGCTGTTACCGGAAACGCTACCCATTGCTGCCCGCACCCGGACCTCTCCCTTTGCCGGCTTCAGTCATGTCCTGCGCGACCGAACTTTTCGCCGCTATACATTGGTGGTCTGCGCGATCTATTGCGCTTGGTTCGTCTACTTGACCCAATCGCCGTTTCTTTTCGCGCGCCAAGGCTTGAGTGAGGAACAAAGCGGCTGGCTGTACCTGCCGCTGACGGCCGGCATCATCGGTGCCAACCTGCTGGCCAAGCGGTTGCTTGATCGCTGGCTCTACGACCGCATCCTCGCTGCCGGCATCATGTGCTTCGTGCTTGGCGGTGTGGCATTCCTGGCCGTGGCGGCACTGGGGCTCCATGGCGCGACCGCAGTGGTGCTACCGATGTGCCTGGTCAGTCTCGCCAATGGTTCGTCGCTGTCGCTGGCGGTGTCCGGGGCCATTGCAAGCGAGCACGGGTATGCGGCCACCGCGTCGGGACTGGTAGGGTTCTGTCAGATCGGCAGCGCCGCGCTGGTGGCAATGGGTGTCAGCGCGGCCTTCGGCACCGGCCTTGGCGTGCTGAGCGGCGCGGTGCTGGTGCTCGGCCTGATCGCGCTGTCCACCTGTCTGCCACGGCCTGGACGCCGGACGGGCGTGGTCTGAGGCCATCAGGTACGCCTCTTGAATCCCCGATCCCCAGCCATGAACGCCTCCAGCATGTGGGGGCTCAGTTTCGTCACATCGACGGCTTCGCCGTAGGTCTGCGTGTGGTCCAGTGCGTAGCAGGCATCGATCAGCTTTCTGCTTGCCTTGCTACCAGCACGATGCGTAAAATGAACAAACGTTCGTTCATATTATTCCGTTGTGAGCCAAAATAGACATCAGACGGATCGTCGTACCGTCATCATGCAGGCCGCCATCGACTGCTTCATAGACAAAGGCTTTCACGCGACCAGCATGCGCGATATAGCTTTGGCTGCGTCAGTCAGCCTGGGCAACCTGTACAACTACTTTCCCGGCAAACAGGCTCTTATTGCCGAAGTTGCAAATCAGGAGCAGGCCGAACTAGCGCCGCTGCTACGCACACTCGAAAGAACCACCAATCCATCAACGGAACAGGTAAAGCAGTTCCTTGCAGCATACTGGGCGCTTTGCCGGCAGCGCGAATGGGCGATACTGGGCGTTGAATGCCTGGCGGAAATCGCGCGAAGTCCTGCTCTTATGCCTGCGTTCGAGAACAATCGCAGGCAGTTGCTCGATACCCTGACAAATGCCATCGAACGTGCCACGAAGCGCGGCGTGTTCAAACCGACTGCGCCCGCGCGGCTAGTGGCACAGGCGATGCTAGATATCGTTGAGAACGATGCCTTGCGCCAGGCGTTGATGGCGCAGGCAGAAACCGCCGGCTATCAAGACAATCCCTCTGTCCAGGCAATGGATGCGCTCCATCCAGGACTCCTGCACGGCTTGCTTGGAACATGACGTCTGCTCCCCCTGCAAAACCGCGCCTGGATGGTCTGGATCTGGCTCGCTATCTGGCGCTGGCCGGAATGATACTGGTCAACTTCCGGTTAGCGATGCAGCCTGCCGCCCGTGGGCCGGCGTGGCTGGACGGACTATTGGGCTTCCTTGAAGGCAAGGCGTCAGCCACCTTTGTCGTCCTGGCTGGCTTGGGCTTGGTGCTAGCCACACGCAATCTGGAGTCGACAACGGCACGCATATGGACGCTACGCCGTTCGCTATTCCTGCTATGTGCAGGATTACTTAATCTGCTGATATTTCCCGCCGACATCATCCACTACTACGCAATGTATTTCCTGCTGGTATTGCCGTTGCTGCGAGCTAGAACAGCGCCGTTGCTCGCCACCATGTTGGCCGTGGCAACTGTTTCATTGTGGGCTTTGCTGAACTCCGACTACAGTCAAGGTTGGGAATGGGCAGCGTTACACTACACCGACCTGTGGACGCCGGCCGGCTTCGCTCGTAACCTGCTGTTCAACGGATTCCATCCGGTGCTGCCATGGTTGGCGCTGTTTCTATATGGCATGTTGCTGGCACATTTACCACTGCAATGCGCCAGTACGCAATGGGCGTTGGCAGGAGCCGGATTGTCGATGGCCTTGCTGGCTGGTGTAATCTCACACCTGTGCCAGGACAGCGCCTTTGCCTGGCTGCTAGGCACCACACCTATGCCACCGGGCCCGCTATATCTGCTCATGGGCATTGGCTCCGCCAGCGCTGCCATTGGCGTTTGCCTGCGAATTTCCAGCCAGTGGCCCGGTCGGCCGTTGAGATTCGTGCTACCCGCCGGGCGCATGACCCTCAGCATCTATCTGGCACACATTTTCATCGGCATGGGCCTGCTGGAAACACTTGGGGCGCTGGATGGCAACTGTACTCTGACCGACGCCGCGCTGGCCGCATCAGCTTTTCTGGCATTTGCAACAATCGTGGCCTGGGTTTGGAGCTTCAAGATGAGGCAAGGCCCTGTCGAACGCCTGATGCGATGGCTGACAGCCGTGCGTTAGACGCATGGATTCCGGTCACTTGCAAGCCGCTGCGCCATCGCCTCATGGCTACGCTCAACAGGCATGTGGCGATGACATGGTTTTGTTAGCCGCACTTAATCAGCCTGCGCGCCCGAACGTTTCACCACCGCGCCCCACTTGTGGATCTCGCTGTCGACGAACTTGCCGGTTTCCTCCGGGCTCATCGGCATCGGCTCCGAGCCGCGGTCGGTGATGAACTTCGACAGCTCGGGCGACTGCAGCGCCTTCACCGTTTCCGCGTTGAGCTGGCTCACGAGCGCGGGTGGCAGGCCCTTGGGCGCCATCAGGATGGCCCAGCCCAGCGCTTCGAAGCCGGGAACGCCTTGCTCGCGCACCGTGGGCACCGACGGCAGCTGCGGCGTGCGCTTGGCCACCGTGACCGCCAGCGGCACGGCCTTCTTCGACTGGATCAGGGGCAGCGCCGCCGTCACCGAATCCACCATCAGCGGGATCTGGTTGCCGAGAAAGTCGGACTGCGCCGGGCCGCTGCCCTTGTAGGGGATGTGCACCATGAAGATGCCCGCCTGGGCCTTGAGCATTTCGGCCGACAGATGCTGGGTCCCCCCCACGCCCGCGCTGGCGTAGCTGTATTTGCCTGGCGCGGCCTTGGCCTTGGCGATCAGGTCGCGCAGCGAGACGATGCCGGAAGCCGGCGTGGCGAGGAACACCAGCGGCACTGAGAACACGCCGGAGATCGGCTGGAGATCCTGGCGCGGGTTGTAGTTCAGCTTCTTGTACAGCGTCTGGTTGATTGCCATCGCGCTGCCGGCCATCACCAGGGTGTAGCCATCGGGCGCGGCATGGGAGGCGATCTCCATGCCGAGGTTGCTGCCCGCCCCGGCACGATTGTCCACCACCACCGGCTGGCCAAGCTGCTTGCCCAGCCGCTCGGCCAGCGCGCGCGCAAAGATGTCGGTGGCCTGCCCCGGCGGGAAGGGCACGATCAGCTTGATGGGCCGCTCGGGATAAGCGGCGTGGGCGAAGGTGGCGGCCATCGTCAATGCTGCTGCGACGGCGATGAGGGCAAAGGGCTGCTTCAAGGGGCTCTCCTGCTTTATTGGTTTTATGTGCTGTGCTAGGTGCGTGCATGATGCGCGGTGCATCGGCACGACCGCGCAGGGGGAATTCTACGGGATGGCGCATCGCCGCCGCGTTGCTGCATATCGCCCGTGCATTTCCATATGCCGATTGCGGCGTTGGCAAGCCCGAGAGGCAGCCGTATGATATTCCGCTCCCCCCTTCTTCCGGAGCGCCGCATGAACGCCCTCACCGAACCGCTGCTTGCCTTGTCGGACCCGAGCCTCTCCCTCCCCTCCCTGCACTTCCCCGCCGTCCAGACCGAGGTCTCGCCCGCCGAGTGGGCCGTGCGCGTGGAGCTGGCGGCGGCCTACCGGCTGGCGGCGCAGTTCCGCTGGACCGATCACATCTACACGCACTTCTCCGCGCGCGTGCCGGGCCCGGATGCGCATTTCCTGATCAACGCCTATGGCCTGACCTTCGAAGAGATCACCGCGTCCAACCTGGTCAAGGTCGATATCGATGGCGAAATCCTGCGCGACGACACCGGCCTTGGCATCAACCCGGCCGGCTACGTGATCCATAGCGCCATCCACGCCGCGCGCCACGACGTGGGCTGCGTGCTCCACACCCACACCGCCGCCGGCATCGGCGTGTCGGCACAGCGCGATGGCCTGCTCATGATTTCGCAGCACGCCATGCGCTTCTTCGACAGGGTGGCCTATCACGACTACGAAGGCATCGCCATCGACCTGGACGAACGCTCCCGGCTGGTGGCGGACCTAGGCGAGCGCGACATCTTCATCCTGCGCAACCACGGCCTGCTGACCTGCGCGCCCACCATTGCGCAAGCCTTCCAGGAACTGCATATGCTGGAGCGCGCCTGCGTAGCGCAGCTGGCCGCGCAGTCCGGCGGTGCGCCCCTGGTGATCGCGCCGGATGCCGTGGCGCGCAAGGTGGCGGAGCTGGTGGTGAGCAATGCCGGCGGCCCCGTCACGCGCAAGCACTGGGCCGCCCTGCTGCGGCAGCTCGATCGCAGCGATCCGTCGTATCGCCAGTGACCGGCAGTCGTCCCCAGTAACCGTCAGTACGGCGGTAACGACACGCGCTCCGTGGCCGGCTCAGCGCCGGTGGTCGAAGCGCCGCGCCAGCCGCTCGCCGCCGAACTGCACCAGCGTGACCAGCGCGACCAGGATCACGATCACGTTGAACATCACCGCGGTCTCGTAACGCTCGTAGCCGTAGCGGATGGCCAGGTCGCCCAGGCCGCCGGCGCCCACCGCGCCGGCCATGGCCGACGAGCCGATCATGGCGATCACGCTGACGGTTGCGCCGCCAACGATGCCGGGCAGCGCTTCGGGCAGCAGCACGTGGCGCACGATGTGCCAGCGCCGGCAGCCCATGGCGCGCGCGGCCTCGATCAGGCCCGGATCGATCTCGTTCAGGCTGACCTGCGCAATGCGCGCAAAGAAGGGAATCAGGTGCACGCTCAGCGGCACCACCGCCGCCCACGTGCCCATGGTGGTGCCGACGATCAGCCGCGTCACGGGCAGCATCGCCACCAGCAGGATGATGAACGGGATCGAGCGGAAGGTGTTGACCAGCGCCGACAGCGTACGGTGCAGCCGCGGACGCGGGCGCAAGCCGCCCGGCGCGCTCAACGTCAGCACGATGGCCAGCGCCATGCCGCACACGAACACCACCAGGCAGGCGGCGCTCACCATCAGCAAGGTCTCGCCCAGCGCCTTCACGTACTTGTCAGCCATTGGCGGGAACATAAGCCTGTATCTCGATATTGGCGCGCGCACGCGCGTACGACGCGTTGGCCGCATTGGCGGCATGCATGGCATTGGCAAACTCGCCGCCGGCCGGCACTGGCAAATCCAGCCGCAGCGGGCGCAGCAGCGCCAGCGTGGCGGCGGCCTGCGGCTCGGCAAACACCTGCCACACCGTGCCTAGTTCCACCGCACGGCCTTGATCGAGCACCAGCACGCGGTCGCAAGCCTGGCGGATCACCGCCATGTCGTGCGTGATCAGCACCACGGTCAGTCCAAGCGTGCGGTTGATATCCCGCAGCAGGGCCAGGATCGATTCGGTGGTCTCCGGGTCCAGCGCCGAGGTAGCCTCGTCGCACAGCAGGATCTCCGGGCGGTGCACCAGCGCGCGCGCAATGCCCACGCGCTGCTTCTGCCCGCCGGACAGCGTGGCCGGATAAACCTGCGCCTTGTCGGCCAGGCCCACCAGTTCCAGCAACGCCATCACGCGCGGCACAATCTCCGCGCGCGGCACGCCGGCCACGCGCAACGGCAAGGCCACGTTCTCGAACACGGTCTTGGCCGACAGTAAATTGAAATGCTGGAAGATCATGCCGATGCGCCGGCGCAGCGCCACCAGGCCATCTTCATCCAGCGTGCCCACGTCCACGCCATCCACGCGCACCCGCCCAGCGCTGGGGCGCTCCAGCATGTTGATGGTGCGCAACAGCGTGGACTTGCCCGCGCCGCTACGCCCGATGATGCCGAAGACCTCCGCGCGCGCCACCGTGAACGACACTTCCTGCAAAGCGGCCGCGGGCGCGCCCGGGTAGTGCTTGCCAAGCTGCTCGAAGACGATGTGCGGCGGACTTGATTGCAGCGGGGGCGCCTGTGACACGATGAAAATCCTCCGGGAACTACATGGACGACATGAACGACATGAACAGCGTGAACAACGACATCCGCCACATCAGAACGCCGGGATCACCGAGCCCTGGTACTTGGTCAGGATGAACTTGCGCA
The DNA here is from genome assembly GCF_058802485.1 of Cupriavidus sp. GW822-FHT02D05. NCBI lineage: Bacteria > Pseudomonadati > Pseudomonadota > Betaproteobacteria > Burkholderiales > Burkholderiaceae > Cupriavidus > Cupriavidus sp. GW822-FHT02D05. Next base: position 112,896 of record NZ_JBXAOE010000004.1, read on the forward strand.
CCTCGTCCGACTGGTACGCCTTGATCAGCGGTGCCACCCACGGCGCGGCCTTGTCACGCTCGCGCACGGCGATCACGTTTACGTACGGGTTGTGCTCCTTCTTCTCCACCGCAATGCCATCGCGTGTGGCGATCAGCCCAGCCTGGTAGGCAAAGGTGTTGACCACGGCGGCGGCATCCACGTCCGGCAGCGAGCGCGCCAGCACCACCGAGGCGCTTTCCACCAGGTCCAGCTTCTTCGGGTTGGCGGTGATATCGCCCAGCGTGGCCGTGCCGGTGTATGGGTCGAAACCCTCGCGCAGCTTGATCAGGCCATGATCGCGCAGGATCACCAGCGCCCGGGTCTGGTTGCTCGGATCATTGGGAATGCCCAGCCGCGCGCCCTGCGGCAGCGACTCCAGCGACTTGTATTTGCGCGAGTAAAAGGCGATCGGCGAGATCAGCGTATCCGCCACCGCCACGATCTTGTAGCCGCGCTGGTTGATCTGGTCACGCAGGAACGGCTTGTGCTGGAACGCGTTGGCGTCGAGATCGCCATTGTTCAGCGCCTCGTTGGGGCTGGCGGTGCCGGTAATCACGATCGGCTCCACGTTGAGGCCCTGCTTCCTGGCCACCTTGGTCACCACTTCCCATATCTCTTCGTCCACGCCGCCGCGCACGCCGACCTTGATGGGCTTGTCGGCGGCCAGCGCCGGGGCCGAGCCGATGGCGAGCGCCGTCGTGGCGGCGAGGACCGTGGAGAAAATTGCACGCAGGTTCATAAGCCGTTCACCTTGAAGACGTTGCTGGCATTGATTGAGCTGGCGAGATGCCAGGCAACCAGTCTAGGTAAGCGACGGCATGCCGGTCCAAGAATAAAACCGCAGTAGCAAATCCGGAAAACCTGCCAGCATGGCAGCCGTGGCGACCGGAAGTCAAAGCGTGCGCGCGCCGTACGCATATCCATGCGCCGAATTGTTCCTTCCGCACGCCGGGCCGGCTGCGTACAGTGACGTGTTTCCGTACGCCGCGCGAGCTGCACGGCTCGCGCGGCCATCACCCGAAGGCTTCTCCATGGCTTCCTCCCCGGGGCACGCGCCCGCCTCCCCCATCCACAGCGAAGTCGATTTCGGCGCGCCGGGCAAGCACACCGGCTACCTGCGCCTGCCGCACTCCGCGCATCGCTCCGCCTATGGCTGGCTGCCCATCCCGATCGCCTCGGTACGCAACGGCGAAGGCCCCGCCGTGCTGGTGATGGCAGGCAACCACGGCGACGAATACGAAGGCCAGATCCTGGTCTCGCGGCTGATCCGCGCGCTCACGCCGGAGATGGTGCAGGGCCAGGTGATCCTGCTGCCGATGGCCAACTATCCGGCCGCGCAAGCGGGCCTGCGCGCATCGCCGCTGGACGGCGGCAATCTCAACCGCAGCTTTCCTGGCGATGCGCGCGGCACGCCGACGCAAGTCATCGCCGACTATATCGAGCGTTCGCTGCTCACGCGCGTGAGCCTGGCTATCGACCTGCACTCCGGCGGCAGTTCACTGCAATACCACGGCGCCACCTTGTTTGCCCAGGCTGCGCAAGACGCTGCCGCCAAGGCGCGACTGCTCGACGCGGTGCATGCCTTCGGCCTGCCGCACACCTTCATCAATGAGGTTCCCAACCCGGTCGGCTTGCTGGCGGCGGCGCGCCGCCAGGGCGTGCTGGCACTACTGACCGAACTCGGCGGCGCGGGCATGGTGGATGCCGTGGCCCTGCAAGATGCGTGGCAAGGCCTGCTGCATCTGCTCGGGCACCTTGGCGTTGTGCGCGGCCCGCTGGTGCCTGCCGCGGCGCCGCACACCACCCGCCTGCTGCGCGTGGACCGGGAGCGCCATTATGTTTACGCGCGGGAAGACGGCATCTTCGAGCCACTGGTGCAGCTTGGCGATCGCGTGGTCGCCGGCCAGCCTGCGGCGCTGCTGCATACGCCGCACAGCCTCGCGCGCGAGCCGGCGATCGCCCGCTTCCCGGCAAGCGGGCAGGTGATCTGCAAGCGCGTGCCCGCGCTCACGCAGCGCGGCGATTGCCTGTTCCAGCTGGCCGACGATTGACAAGCGCTTGCTCCGCACAAGGCGCGCATGCCGGCATCACGCCGTCGCTCTACACCTCACCAGTATGCATTCCCATGTCCAGGCTATCTGACTCACCACGCCGCACCCTCCTTGCGCTAGTGCTCACCACCCTGCTCGGCAGCGCCGCCGCCCACGCCGACCCCACGCTGGATCGCATCCACCAGCGCAATAAAGTCAGCATCGGCGTCATCGTCAACGGCACGGGCGGCTTCGGCTCGATCGATCCGGCCAGCGGCGAGATGATCGGCTTCAACCCGGATCTGGCCAGGCAGATCGCCAGGGACCTGGGCGTGCAAGCCGAACTGGTACCCGTGCTGCCAGCCAACCGCGTACAGTTCCTGCAGCAAGGCAAGGTGGACCTGCTGGTTGCCAGCATGCTGCTCACGCCAGAGCGTGCCACGCAGATGGATTACGCACCCACGCCGTACTATCGCAACGGCGGCACCGCGGTCTTTCTCAAGCGCAGCGGCATCAGGCGCTGGGAGGATCTGCGCGGCAAGCCGGTCTGCCTTTCGCAGGGCAGCAGCTATGCCAAGCCGCTGAGCGCGCAATACGGCGCCGAGCTCAAAGGCTTCAAAGGCATGTCCGAATCGCTGCTGGCGCTGCGCGGCGGCGCCTCATGCGTGGCAGCCGTGCATGAGAGCGTGACACTGAACACGCTGGTGGCGCGCGATCCGGAATGGCGCGACTACGCGGTGCTGCCCGACGAGGTCGATCCCGCCCCGCAGGTGGCCTGGGTGCGCAAGGGCGAGAAAGACACGGCGGCGGCGGTGGACCGCATCATCCAAGACCTGCACCGCTCCGGCCGGCTGATCGAACTGGAGAGCAAGGCTGATCTGCTGCCGCGCTCGCCGCTGCTGGCGCAATTGCACCGCAAGTTCAGCGGCAAGCCTTAGAGGCCGTTTCAAAGAGATTCTGGCGTCGTTGCGCGGCCTTGGCCGTACCGCTTGTACTGTCTGCGCCCGCGCGCCTTGCCAGAACCGCTTCGCTTCATGTTGAAACAGCCACTTTGGCAACGATCTACTTCAGGTATTTCCATACGCCATTCTGGATCTGGACCAGCACCGCGGCCCGCTTGTCGTAGCCAACATGGTCGGTCCGGGACATCGTCGTCACGCCTTGGGTCGTCACGACGCCGCTGGTGCTCTCCAGCGCGTCGCGCAGCGCAATGCGGAACGCCTCGGTGCCCGGTTTGCCCTTGCCAAGGGCGGCGGGAATCGCCGCGCGCAGCACCAGGCCCGCATCCCAGACATTAGCCGAGAAAATCGAGGCTGAGTTAGGGCCGTACGCAGCCTCGTAGCGCTTGACGAAATCCTGCGCCACGGGTCGCATCGGGCTGCCTGGTTCAAGCTGGTCCGCGACCAGCACCGGCCCAACCGCGAAGATTGCGCCCTCCGCATCCTTTCCGGCAACGCGCAGGAAGTCCCGGTTGGCAATGCCGTAGGTCTGGTAGACGCTTCCTTTGTACCCGCGCTCGGTGAGCGTTTTCTGCGGCAGGGCGCCGGGTGTGCCGGATGCGGCGACAAGGACGGCGTCCGGCTTCGCGGCGATGATCTTCAGTGTCTGCGCAACGACGCTGGTGTCCGTGCGGACATAGCGCTCCGTCGCCACAAGCTTGATGCCGGCCTTGTCCGCCAGCGGCTGGAGTGCGGACAGCCACGCGTCGCCATAGGCATCCGAGAAGCCCATGAATGCCAGCGTCTTCGTCCCGGCCTGTTGCATATGGTCAAGCGTGGCGCCGATCATCAGGTTCTCATTCTGGATCGCCTTGAATGCCCACCGTCGTTTCTCGTCCTGCGGCTCGACGATCCTGGCGCTGGCGGCCAGGCTGATCAACGCCACCTTGGTCTCGGCGGCAACGTCGACCAGCGCAATGGTCGACGGCGTAACCGAGGAGCCCATCACCACATCCACCTTGTGCTCATCCACCAGGCGGCGAAAGTTACGCACGCTGACGCTCGGATCCGAGGTGTCATCGAGGAGGATGAAGTTCAGCTTCTGCCCGGCGACCTCCTTTGGCAGAAGGTCGATCGCGCGCTTTGCCGGCATGCCGAGCGACGCCGCCGGACCGGTCAGCGACAGGGTGACGCCGACGTTGATATCGGCACGCGCGGGGGTTGCTGCCAGGCCGGCCATGGCGAGCACGGCAGCCAGTACTGAGCGAGTGGGATGGAACATGGTCTTGTCTCCTTGGATGATCGCGGCCATCTGGGTGGCGCGTGTTGTGGTGCTTTTTCCAGGCGGCGGGGCTGCGCGGCGTGCTCAGATATCCAGTTCCAGCTCGGGAGTCAGCGCCCGGGAAACGCAGATCATGATGGCGGTGTTGGCCTCGCGCTCTGCGTCGCTCAGCACGTAGTCCCTGTGGTCCGCGTTGCCGGACAGCAGGGGCACCTCGCAACTGCGGCACAGCCCCTCGCGGCAGGAAAACGGCAACGGCAAACCGTTGTGCTCAAGCGTTTCGAGAATGGTGGAACCGGCGGGCACGGTGAAACGGCCGCCGTGCCGGTGCAGGACAACCGTGAAAGCCTCGTCGGCATCGGCATCGGCGCTGGCCTGCTGCGGAGCCGCGCTGAAGCGCTCGAAGTGCGTGGCAGCGCGTGGCACACCTGCCGCCTCCGCCTTGGCAGCCACCGCATCCATCAGTGGCGAAGGCCCACAGCAATACACGTGACCGCCCTCGTGCAGCCCGCCAAGAAAAGAGGCAAGGTCCGCCAGCGCACCCTGGCTCTCGTCATCGACATGCAGTTGCACCCTTTCCCCGTAGCGCGACAACGTATCCAGGTAGGCCGCGCGCTGGCGCGAGCGCATGCAGTAGAGCAGTTTCCACGGCCGGCCGTTGGCCTCGCACCAACGGATCATGCTGAGAATCGGCGTAATGCCGATGCCGCCGGCGATGAACAGATGCGCCGAGGCAGCCGCGTCGATGCCGAAGAGCGAACGCGGCGCGCTCACGGCGAGCGCGTCGCCCTCCTTGAGTCCTTCGTGGACATACTGCGAGCCCCCGCGCGACGACGGCGCGAGCCCCACGCCAAGGCAGTAGCGGTCGGTTTCCGCGGAGTCGTTGCACAGCGAGTATTGCCTGACGATATTGCCGGGAAGGTGCACATCGATGTGCGCGCCCGCGGTGAACGCCGGCAAGGCGCCGCCGCAGGGGCGCCGCAGCTCGATGCCGAGTATGCCCTCGGCCTCCGCGGTCACCCTGGATACGATCAGTTCGAGCATGCCGGGCTACCTCTGCGCGGACGCCGCCGCTTCCTCTTCGAGCTTCTGGTTCACCGCCCAACGGAATTGCGAAAGCGCGGCGTCGATGGAAAACGGCATCATCTTGAAGCTGGGCTCAAGCTCAAGGCTTCGCTGCTGCGCCGAGATGATCTCGCGGTCTTCGTCGAACGCGGTGACCACGCTTTGGTGAATCGACGCGGTGACTTCCGGCTTGTCGATGGCAAAGTTGTGCGGATGGGCGAAGAAGTAGTGCGTGGAGTTTTCCGTCTCGGGGGTGATGGCCTGGCAGCCACGGAATTCGGCGGCATCGACGCGCATGCCCGCCGGCGCGCCCGTGCCGGTGGGAGACATGCCGGAATCCATTAACAGGATGGCGGGGATCGTGAAGTTGTAGATGTTCCAGCGATCGACCTTCCCCGGATAATCCTTGACGGCCTTGGCGAAGGCGGGCGCTTCGGTATTGATGGCCCAGCGCGTGATCCGCACGCCGCCATCGATACGCTCCACCTTGGGCCGCACCGCGGCATAGTCCTCGCTGCCGCCCAGGGTGGTGGGGTGAACGAACGGCAGGTGCGAGAAGTCCAGCAGGTTGTCGCAGATCAGCAGGTAATTCACGTCGTAGTGGATGTAGCCGTCCAGGCTGCGCCATTCCGGATGGTCCAGCCACTGCGTATCCGGGATCAGCGATGGATCGGAATTGTCCGGGTCTCCCATCCAGATCCACACCCAGCGGTGTTGCTCGACGATGGGGAACTTGCGCACCTTGGCCTGCGGCGGAATGCGCTCCTGCGCGGGCGCCTCGATGCATCTACCCGCGCTGTCGAACTTCAGGCCGTGATACATGCAGCGGATGCAATCGCCTTCCCTGCGCCCGACCGACAGCGGCGCGCCACGATGGCAACAGCGATCCTCCAGCGCGACGATGCTGCCGTCTTCCTTGCGGTACATCACGACAGGCACGCCGATGATGGTGCGGGAGAACATGCCTTCGCCAGGGATTTCCTTATCCCAGCCGGCTACATACCAGGTGTTTTTGATGAACATGCGGGGTTCCTTGGAGCGTTCACTTTGCGCCCGGCGCGCAGATTCAGGGCGCACGTTGCCATGCACGCATTGCTTGCAAGCGATGCGTGTCGCGGGCGTTAAAAAAAAGCGGGGAGTCAGGATGGCGGCAATGCGCCTTGCAGGCCGGGACGCAGGTGGCGTCGCGTGCGAGCGTGGGGTGTCATGTCTTGTCTCCAGTGCGGCGACCCATCTCCGGGGTCCTTGACTGCAGAATAGATTTGGAGGAAACATGCGTCAACGTCATCCACCTAATAGCGAGAATGTACGCCATGCATGCAGATGAGCTGGACCTCAACCTCCTTACGGTGTTCGATGCGATGCTGCGCGAGCGCAGCGTGACCAAGGCCGCGCAAGAGCTGGCCCTGACGCAAAGCGCGATGAGCCACGCGTTGAACCGGCTGCGCGCCTTCTTCGACGACCAGTTGCTCGTCAAGACACCAGCAGGCATGATGCCCACGCACAAGGCGCAGGAGCTGACCGAGGCCATTGTGGGCGTGATGGCCACTGTGCGGCAGCAAGTTCTATCGCAGTCCCGCTTCGATCCGCTCGCGGCACGGCGCACGTTCAACCTGTGCATGACCGACATGGGCGAGCTGGTCTTCCTGCCGCCGCTGATCAGCAGGCTGCGCCGCGAGGCACCGCACTGCAAGCTGCGCACGTTGCAGGTTCCACTACAGCAGATCGAGGGCATGCTCGGCACGGGCGAGGCCGACCTGGCTCTGGGATCGATTCGCGCCGCGCCGGAAGGCTTGTTCCAGCAGCGCTTGTTCATGCACTCGTTCGTGACCATCGTGAGCGCGCGCAACCAGGAGGTTGGCGACGCCCTGACGCTCGAGCAGTTCCAGCGCATGCCGCAGATTGTGGTCACGCTGTCCGGGCGCGCCAGCGCGGCGTATGACAGCGCGTTTGACGACCATGGCATCCAGCGCAATATCTACCTGTCGACGCCGCACTTCCTGGTAGTGCCGCTGCTGATGGAGCAGCAGCCGGACCTGATCGCCACGGTACCGCTGGAGCTCGCCAACGTCTTTGCCCGCTACGGCACGGTGCGCGTGATGCAGCCGCCGGTGGCACTGCCGGAATTCGCCATCAAGCAGCATTGGCATCCGCGTTTCCACCATGACCCGGCAATCATCTGGCTGCGCGAGCTGGTGAAGCGGACCTTCGAACACTATCCACGGGTCGACGATGGCGAGGATGAGGCGGCGGCGGCGGCGCCTGCGCCGCAACCCAAGCGGCCCCGGCGCGTGGCAAAAGGAAAGTAAGCGGCGGCTATCCGTTCGCGGCGGCTGCCTCTACCGGCTCCATCGGCTCCATCGGCTCCATCGGCTCCATCGCGCCGAACCGCCACGACAATCGCCGCGCCGCCTGCAACAGGGTCCCGGCCGTTGCGCTATCCGTACCGCTGTCGAAGCTGCCCGATGTGCCAATCAGGGCGATGACGAGCGCAATGCTGCCGGTGTGGTCGAACACGGCCGCCGCAAGAGTGTCGATGCCGGGCACGGGCCGGCTCAGCGCATTGTCGATCCGCTGCGCGCGGATTTGCGCCAGCCGGGCCGCGTACGCTGGCGCAAGCGCTTCGCCCGCGCCGCCGTCCGCTTCGACGACTTCCGATTTCCGTACACCTGCGAGCCGCAGCGCGTCCTGGCCCAGCAGGCCAATCAGCACAGGCTCCGGCAGGTGCGCCGCGAACAGCCGGCCGATCGCCGTATTGACCAGCGACAGCACAGTGCCGACCCGCAGGCTGACGTGCTGCGGCCGCGCGGCTTCCTCCAGGCGGACCACGGTCGGCCCCAGCGGGCCAAGCACTGCCATTGCCACGCTCAGGCTGGTCGCGCCCGCCAGTTCGATCACTTCCGGCTCGGCCTCGCGGGTTGGCGAGAGCCGCTGCAAGGCGATCAGCCCGAGTTCAAGGCCCAGCGAGCCGGACAGGAAATTGCCCGCCGCGTCGCGCGCCAGCAAGCCGATCTTCTGCAGGCTGACCAGATGCGGGAACGCTTTAGCGGGCGGCATGCCGGCCGCGCGTGCAAGGTCGCGCAAGGGCAGCGGCCGCCCGGCCGCGACCAGCGCGGCAAGCAACTGGCCGGTGTTGTCCAGCGACTGGATGCCGCGTTGCGGCTTGGCGGCTTCGCCCAGGATGTCGTCGATTGGCATGGGGGCGGGTGTCATTCGGCTTCGGTAGTGGCGGCGATCGCGTCACGGATGGCGGCGGCGGTGTCTAGCAATGCGACAGCCACGGGGCCGCGCCAGCCCACATCGATGGCGCCGGTCGATCCCACCACGGTCAGCGCCAGGCGCAGCCGCCCGCTGGCGTCCAGCACCGGCACGCACAGACTGCTGACGGCGGGGCTTGGCGCGTCGATGCTGCGCTCGATGCCGCGCTCGCGGATGGCGGCAAGATCCGCAGCGAACGCGGTGGCGTCCACGGCAGGCGTGTCGCCCGCGTGCTGTTGCGCCCAGATCGCCTGCCACTGGCCGGGCGGGAGAAACGCGCAGAACACGCGGCCGGTCGCCGTTGCCGACAGCGACATCACCGTGCCAACGTGCAGGTTCACGTGCAAGGGCGAGCCCGCGTGCGCATAGCGCACGATGGTGGGGCCCTGCGGGCCGTCGGCGCAGATCGCCACACTGAACCCGCACGAGCCAGCCAGCGCGGCCACCAGCGGCACCGCCGCCCGGTAGGCCGGATCGTGATCCAGATACAGCATGCCGAGCTGCAGCGCCAGCGGGCCTGGCTCGTAGCGCCCGGACAGGTGGTCGCGCTTGATCAGGCCAAGCCGCACCAGGCTGACCAGGTAAGTGTGTGCTTGCGCGGGCGCAATCTGCGCGCTGGCCGCAAGCTCGGCCAGGGCCATCGGCGCACGGACATCGGCCAGCGCGCGCAGGAAGCGGCCGCCGACTTCCACGCTCTGGATGCCGCGCTGCGCCTTCTCCTCGCCGCCGGCGTCCGCCATATGGTCCTCGGATCGCGCTGATCGTGCTGATCGTGCTGGTCGTGGCATTCGGCCCCCGCTTGAAAACCCAGATAGTAATCGACCCGACGCCATCCACCTGGCGAGACCAAGGGTTTCCCCTCGGATTTCTGCGTCTTGCTTGTGCCTTACCCGCCTCGCCACGCAAGTTAGTCAAAAACAATACGATTTGTTATTGACTAATTTCACTGAGATTCCTAAGATGGCCTTACCCCGATACCGGTGCAGCTATAGAGTGAATACGGGGCGAGACAGTCCCCGCTATGCAGTGATCCGCTCCGGCGCCTGCTGTCTCGTCTTTTCCCCACGCAAGACAAAGAGATGAGGCAAGCATGAGCAAGGCATTCGCATCCCAGGCCGACCTGGAAGCCAAGAAAGTCACCTTCACCCAGCTCTCCGAGAACGCGTACGCGTACACCGCCGAGGGCGACCCCAACTCCGGCGTGATCATTGGCGACGACGGCGTGCTGATCGTCGACACCACCGCCACGCCCGCCATGGCGCAAGACCTGATCGCCAGGATCCGCTCGGTGACGGACAAGCCCATCAAGTACGTCGTGCTCTCGCACTACCACGCGGTGCGCGTGCTGGGTGCTTCGGCCTATTTCGCCGAAGGCGCGCAGCAGATCATCGCCAGCCGCGGCACCTACGAGATGATCGTGGAGCGCGGCGAGGCCGACATGAAGTCGGAGATCGAACGCTTCCCGCGCCTGTTCGCCGGCGTGGAAACCGTGCCGGGCCTGACCTGGCCGACGCTGGTGTTCGAGAAAGAAATCACCCTGTACCTCGGCAAGCTCGAAGTGCGCATCGCCCATCTGGGCTCGGGCCACACCAAGGGCGATACCGTGGTCTGGCTGCCGTCGCAGAAGGTGCTGTTCTCCGGCGACCTGGTGGAGTACGACGCGGCCTGCTACTGCGGCGACGCGCAACTCGAGCAATGGCCCGCCACGCTCGACGCCCTGCAGGCGCTGGGCGCCGAGAAGCTCGTCCCCGGCCGCGGCCCGGCCCTGACCAATCCGCAAGAGGTCAAGAAGGGCATCGAGTACACCAAGGATTTCGTCACCACGCTGTTCCAGGCTGGCAAGCAAGCCGTGGTGGACCGCCTGGACCTGAAGAGCGCGATGGCCCATACGCGCAAATCGATGGACCCGAAATTCGGCCACGTCTTCATTTACGAGCACTGCCTGCCGTTCGACGTGTCGCGCGCCTTCGATGAGGCCAGCGGCATCCAGCATCCGCGCATCTGGACCGCGCAGCGCGACAAGGAAATGTGGGCCGCGCTGCAAAACTGAAGGCCAATCGCCGCATAGATGGAATGGCCGTACAGAGTGGATGGAGACACAAGCATGAGCAACGATTACCAGAACCAGTCATTTGAGTACCAGCCCTGCCCCGAGCAAAGGCAGGCGCAAGCAGGCAAGCCGCACCCGGTGATCGTCGTCGGCGCCGGGCCCGTCGGCCTGGCCACCGCGATCGACCTGGCCCAGCACGGCGTGCCGGTCGTGCTGGTGGACGATGACTGCACGCTGTCGAGCGGATCCCGCGCGATCTGCTTTGCCAAGCGCACGCTGGATGTCTTCGACCGGCTCGGCTGCGGCGAACCCATGGTGGACAAGGGCGTGCGCTGGCACGTCGGCAAGGTCTTCGTGCGCGACGAGCAGGTCTACACCTTCGACCTGCTGCCGGAGGCCGGCCATCAACGGCCGGCCTTCATCAACCTGCAGCAGTATTACGTCGAAGGCTTCCTGCTCGACCGCGCGCGCCAGTTGCCGAACCTGGAGATCCGCTGGAAGCATAAGGTGACGGGCATCGATCAGCGTCACGCCGGCACGCCGGACGCGACCGTGGTGCTGACCGTCGACACGCCGGACGGCCCCTATGCGCTCACCGGACGCTACGTGGTGGCGGCCGATGGCTCGCGCAGCCCGCTGCGCAACCTGCTGGGCCTGGACAGCAAGGGCCGCACGTTCAAGGATCGCTTCCTGATCGCTGACGTGAAGATGGAAGCCGAATTCCCCACGGAGCGCTGGTTCTGGTTCGACCCGCCTTTCCATCCGAACCAGTCGGTGCTGCTGCACCGCCAGCCCGACAATGTCTGGCGCATCGACTTCCAGCTCGGCTGGGACGCCGATCCCGTGCTGGAGAAAACGCCGGAGCGCGTGATTCCGCGCGTGCAGGCGCTGCTCGGGCCGGACGCGAAGTTCGAGCTGGAATGGGTCAGCGTCTATACCTTCTCCTGCCTGCGCATGGACAGCTTCCGCCATGGCAACGTGCTGTTTGCCGGCGACTCCGCGCATGGCGTCTCGCCATTCGGCGCGCGCGGCGCCAACAGCGGCGTGCAGGACGCGGAGAACCTTGCGTGGAAGCTGGCGTACGTGATCCAGGGCCGCGCGCCGGACAGCCTGCTCGACACCTACGCGAGCGAGCGCGAATACGCCGCCGACGAGAACATCCGCAACTCGACGCGCTCGACGGATTTCATCACGCCGAAGAGTGCGGTCAGCAAGGTGTTTCGCGATGCCGTGCTGGCACTTTCGAAGAAGCATGCGTTCGCCCGGCAGCTGGTGAATAGCGGGCGGCTGTCATTGCCATCGGTGCTGCGCGATTCGACGCTCAATACGCCTGACACCGGCGACTTTGCCGGCACCATGGAGCCGGGCACGGCCTGCGTGGATGCACCGGTCCGCGGTACGCAAGGCCAAGGATGGCTGCTGGCGCAACTAGGCGGGCAATTCACCGCGTTGCTGTTCGGCACACCCGACGCCGACAGCCTGGCCGCCTTGCAACGGCTGCAGCAAGGCACGCTGCCGCTCAGGCTGGTTGTGGTCAGTGCGGATGCACCGTCCGCAGCATCGCCCGGCATATCGGTGTGGCATGACGCCGAGGGACTCGCGGCACAGCGCTACGACGCGCGGCCCGGCACGCTGTACCTGATCCGCCCCGACCAGCATGTCTGCGCGCGCTGGCGGCAGGTCGACATCGCCGCCGTCCAGCAGGCCATGTCACGCGCGACCGGTAACGCGCAGGGCACGCTAGCCCGCGCTCCGGCAGCGAAGGCGGCCGCCCCGATGCCCGCATGAATCCCACTGGGACATTCCGAGTCAGAGAGACAGCAATGGCACTCAACACCCAACCCAACCTGGCGCGCGCCGACGACTTCTACGAAGCCCTGATCGACATGCATCGCAATCTCGACGACGGCCAGAGCCAGGCGGCCAATGCGCAACTGATCCTGTTGCTCGCCAATCATATCGGCGACCACGACACGCTCGCCGCCGCCCTGCAGCTCGCGCGGCAGGGCGCGGGCGAGGAGATCAGCGCGCAAGCCTGATTGCAGCGGGCGCGGCCCGCTGCCCGCTTCCACTCATTGCCAATACGCGCCAGACGTCGGCATCCAGGGCCCAGCCGGGCCCGCGTTCCCGGAGACAATCCATGACCTATCCCTCTGCAGGGGCCATTGCGCCCCCGGCTTGTGCTGCCCGCGACGAAGACGCGCTCTATCGAAAGATCTGGCTGCGCATCATTCCTTTCCTCTTTGTCTGCTACGTCATCTCCTTCCTGGACCGCATCAATATCGGCTTTGCCCAGTTGCAGATGAAGCAGGACCTGGGCTTCAGCGATGCGATGTACGGGCTGGGCGCCGCAGTGTTCTACGTGGGCTACGTGCTGTGCGAGGTGCCTAGCAACATGCTGCTGGCCCGCTTTGGCGCCCGCAGCACCTTCACCCGCATCATGTTGCTGTGGGGCCTGGCATCGGTCGGCATGATGTGGGTGTCAACGCCCACGCACTTCTATACGCTGCGCTTCCTGCTGGGCGTGTTCGAAGCCGGCTTCTTCCCCGGCATCGTGCTCTACCTGACATACTGGTTCCCGGCGCGGCGGCGCGCGGCCGTGATGGCCATCTTCTTCGCGGGCGTTGCCGTGGCCGGCGTGCTGGGCGGGCTGGTGTCGGGCTGGATCATGCGCGACATGGCCGGCGTGCTCGGCCTCTATGGCTGGAAGTGGATGTTTGCCATCGAGGGTGCGCCCGCCATCGTGCTCGGGCTCGCCGCCTCGGTGTTCCTGGTCGATGGCCCGCAGCAGGCGCGCTGGCTCACTGACCCGGAGAAGGCATTGCTCGCCGCGCATAACGGGCCAGCCGGACAAGCCACGCGCGCGCACTCGTTTGGCGCGCTCATCGAGGCGTTGCGCAACCCGCGCATCTACCTCTTTGCCTTCATTTACTTCGCGCTGACCTGCGGCTCGCTGACGCTGAGTTTCTGGATGCCCCTGATGATCCGGGACTTCGGCATCACCGATGTGATGTCCATCAGTCTTTACTCCGTCATCCCGAACGCCGTCGGCGCCGTCGGCCTGATCCTGATTGCCCGCCACTCCGACCGGCACGGCGAGCGGCGTCGCCCTTTCGTAGCCTGCACGGTAGGCGGCGCGCTGGCACTGGCGCTGCTGACCCTGCACCTGCCCAGCTTCGCGGCGATGCTCGCGTTGCTGTGCGCCGCGTGCGTGCTGATCTTTGCCGCGCTACCGATCTTCTGGTCCTTGCCGCCAAGCCACCTGCCAGCCCACACCGCCGCCACCGGCATTGCCTTTATCAGCAGCATCGGCATTACCAGCGGCATCGTCAGCCCGTGGGTGATCGGGCAGATCAAGACGCACACAGGCAGCATGGACAACGCGCTGTACCTGCTCGCGGGGTTGCTGCTGGCCAGCGGCGTCGCCATGTGGGCGGGCGTGCCGAAGGCCGAGCCACGGCACTGATTGCCGGCCAGCGGCTGGCCAGCATTAGCCCGGGGGCCGGTTGGCCCCCGGGGCGCCCATCTTTTTGGGGTTTCGACTAAACTTGCCCCCCATCTTGTCGATATGAGGGGCGTACTGGCGCTTTCCTAAGCGCGCTCGCTTGGCGCGTGCGCGCCGGGCGGCCTCCAGGTAGTTCCAAGTCAACATCCAGAAAGGTCTTCCATGCACGCCGGTAGCTACAACAGTTTGCTTGTGCTGTTCTCACTGCTTGTGGCGATGCTGGCCTCCTACACTGCCCTGGACATGGCCGGGCGCATTGCCACCGCGCAAGGGCGCGCGGCCCACTGGTGGCTGGCGGGCGGCGCCTGCGCCATGGGCACCGGCATCTGGTCGATGCACTTCATCGCCATGCTGGCGTTCCACCTGCCGATTCCGCTGGGCTACGACCTGCCCATCACCGTAGCCTCGCTGCTGATCGCCATCGCGTCATCCGCGCTCGCGCTCTGGCTGGTGGGCCGGGAAACCTTGCCGTGGCGGCGCCTGGCAGGCGGCGCCTTGTTGATCGGCAGCGGCGTTGCCGGCATGCACTACACCGGCATGGCTGCACTGCGCATGGTGCCGGGCATCCACTACATCCCATCGTTGTTCGTCCTGTCCGTGGTCATTGCGGTCGCGGCATCGGGCACGGCGCTGTGGATCGCGTTCAACCTGCGGCGCGAGTCCGTCTGGGTGCGGCCCTTGCGGGCGGGCGCATCGGTGGTGATGGGCTTGGCCATCGCCGGGATGCACTACACCGGCATGGCGGCTGCGGAATTTCCGATCGGCGCCGTCTGCAGCGCGGCGCGCGACGGCATGGACACCGGCTGGCTGGCCGTGGTGATCATCATCGTCACGCTGGCCGTACTGGCGATTGCCCTGATCACCTCGGTGCTCGACATGCGCCTGGAAGCCCGCACCTCCATGCTGGCCATCTCGCTCGCCGAAGCCAACCAGGAGCTGACCTACCTGGCGCTGCACGACAACCTCACCAAGCTCCCCAACCGCGTGCTGCTGGAAGACCGGCTCGAGCAGGCCATCCAGGGGGCCACGCGGGAGAAGAGCCGCTTCGCCCTGATGTTCATGGACCTGGACGGCTTCAAGGCGGTCAACGACGCCTACGGCCATCCCATTGGTGATCAGTTGCTGGTGGAAGTCGCGCGGCGCATCGGCGCCAATGTCCGCTCGCAAGACACCATCGCACGGCTGGGCGGCGACGAGTTCGTGCTGCTGGCCAGCGTCAGCGAGCCGGCGGATGCCGCCACCCTTGCCGAGAAGGTGCTGAGCGCCATCCGCGAGCCCTTCCAGGTAGCCGGCCGCGAGTTGCGCGTCTCCACCAGCATCGGCATTGCCATGTACCCTGGCGATGGCGAACTCCAGCACGACTTGCTGACCAACGCCGACGCGGCGATGTATCACGCCAAAGCGCTGGGCCGCAACACCATCTGCTTCTTCGAAGCATCGATGAACGCCAACGTGCACGAGCAGCTTCAACTTGTGCAGGACATGCGCATGGCGCTGGAGCGCCGTGAGCTGATCCTGCAGTACCAGCCCAAGCTCACCGCCCCCAACGGCCCGATAGTCGGCGTGGAAGCCCTGGTGCGCTGGGTGCATCCCACGCGTGGCCTGATCGCCCCGGACCAGTTCATCCCCCTCGCGGAAAAAACCGGCCTGATCGTGCCGATCGGGGACTGGATCCTGGACGAAGCCTGCCGGCAGATGCGGGCGTGGCGCAACGAGGGCCGCCCCGAGTGGACCATGGCGGTCAATCTCTCGGCGCTGCAGTTCCGGCACGCCAGCCTGATCGCGACCGTGCGCGACACCCTGGCCCGGCATGCGCTGGAGCCGTGCTGCCTGACGCTGGAGGTCACCGAATCCACGGCCATGCGCGACGCGGACGCCAGCCTGCAGATCCTGCAGCAGCTCCACGACATGGGCGTGCGCATCTCGATCGACGACTTCGGCACCGGCTACTCGAGCCTGCTGTATCTCAAGCGGCTGCCTGCGAGCGAGCTGAAGATCGATCGCGGGTTCATCCGGGACCTGTCACGCGATACCGAGGATGCGGCGATTGTCTCGGCCATTGTGGCGCTGGGGCGCACGCTGAATTTGAATATCGTTGCGGAAGGGGTCGAAACGGCGAAGCAGCAGGAGTTCCTGACGCGGCTTGGATGCAATTCGCTGCAAGGATTCCTGCTCGGACGACCGATGTCCGCGGAGAACCTGATTGAATCGCTGTCCAACGACAGTCTGCTATCGGATGCCAGATGAAGAAGGCTCCATAGGGTCATTCAATGACGCGGGGTACCTCACGCCGCATTATGACTAGCCAAATACTTGACCAACCCCTCAATCCCCCCCTTAGCCACAATATCCGCAAACTGCTTGCGATAAACCTCAATCAGCCAAGCCCCGCTCATATTGATATCGTAAATCGACCACCCCGCCGCGCCCTTCTGCAGCCGATAATCGATCTGCACCACATCCCCGTTGTTCAGCACGCTGGTCTCCACCACCACATCCTTTCCCGCGGTCCGCGGCGCCTTGTAGCGAAACTTCAGCGTCTGCTCGCGCACTTGTGAAAGGGACAAGGCGTAGCTGCGCACCAGCAGTGTCTGGAATTGCTCGTAAAGCTGCTTCTGCTGCTCAGGTGTTGCACTGCGCCAGGCGCTGCCGACCGCAAGCCGGGTAGTGCGCTGGAAGTCGGTATAAGGCAGGAACTGCCGGCGCACCACGGCCGTGATCTTGTCCAGATCTCCGTTGCGGGTGTCGGGGTTGGCCTGGATGGTGGTGAGTACGCCTTCGACGGCGGCGCGGACCATGCGGTCCGGTGAGGAGCGGTCAACGCTCACGGCTGCGGGACTCTCGCCAGGTGTCGCTGCCGGCGCGGTGATAGGCAAGGATGCGCCAAGGACAAAGGCAAAGCCGGCGGAAACCGTGAGCACGGCGGCGTTGCATCCCGTACGGGCAAAGCGAAGGCGCAAACGGCGAGGCATCGCAATGATCCTCCACGAACAAGATGCGCTCGCCCGGGGCCCGGGGTACCCGCATCTCTTGCCTAATGCTAGTGCTTTGCCGCCAAAAATAAAATGACGAAAACGACAGTGGCCGGCACGCACCGCGCACCGGCCAACAGGCAATTACTGCGTCAGCGCCTTGAAACCCTGCAGCAAGCGCTCGATGTCATCCATCTGGATATTGCCCATCGTGGAAATGCGGAACAACTCGGCCGACAGCCCGCCCTGCCCCGCATAGATGACAAACCCGCGTTCCTTCAGGCCGTCGTGCAGCTGGGGATACGACAAACCGGCCGGCAAGCGGTAGGCCCGCAGCACCACCGAAGACTGGTCCGACGGCCACAGGGCCGGCATGCCCAGGGCCTCAAGCCCGGCACGCGCGCGTTCCGCAAGGGCCGCATAGCGCGCATGGCGGGCGCGCCAGCCACCCTCGTCTGCCAGTTCGCGCAGCGCTTCCACCAGTGCGTAATAGGCATGCACCGACGGCGTGAACGGTGTATTGCGCTGGTCCTGCAAGCGCGCGAGCCGTCCCAGGTCCAGGTAGTACGTCCGGCTGGCGGCTTGCTCCAGCGCGCTGCGCCGCACAATGACGAACGATGCGCCCGGCACGCCATGCAGGCACTTGTTGGCCGTGGCCGCCACCGCGGCAATGCTGCCGCCGAAATCGATCGCCTCGGCGCCGAAGCTGCTCACGCCATCCACCAGCAGGCGCACATCCCGCGCGCGGCACAGTGCGTCCAGTGCCTGGAGATCATTCAGGCGGCCGGTGGTGGTTTCATGATGGATCACCGCCACGTGCGTGATCGCGCGGTCGGCGTCGAGCGCGGCGGCAATGCGGGCAAGATCGGGCGCCTGCATCCAGTCGTGCGCAACGACCTCATGGGCGATGCGGTACTGCGTGGCGATCTGCGTGATGCGCTCGCCGTACACGCCGTTCTGGACGATCAGCAGCTTGCCTTGCTCGGGCACCAGCGCGGCGATCATGCTCTCAACGGCCGCCGTGCCGGAGCCGGTCATCAGGACCGCGGCCCACTCGGCGGGATCCAGTTCGTAGATGTCCAGCAGGCGTGCGCGGGCTTCGTCCTGCAGGTCGAAGAACTCGCTTTCGCGGTGGCACAGGTCGGGCTGCAGCAAGCTTTGGCGAACACGTTCCGACAGGGTAACGGGGCCCGGATTGAGTAGCAGCATTTACTTCCCTCCTTGGTCGGCACCGATGTGTCGCGCCAGGCGCGTCTTCACATCGACCGGGGTAATGGTCGGGCGCGGCAAGCCATCCGGCGTGCCGGCGCTGATCGTCAGCGCGACAAAGCGCGGGCCGGCGGCGCTCGCAGGCGCGGCCGTGAGCGTCTGGTCGAGCAGGTCGAGCTGGTCGCCTTCGGCCGCCGACGCATAGCCGCAGGCGGACGCCACGCCAGCAAACGAGACATGATGCGAGACGGTCGCCTGTCCGCCGGTGGAGTCATGGGCGCCGTTGTCGAGCAGCACATGCGTGAGGTTGCCCGGGCCATAGGCGCCGAGCGTGGCGAACACGCCCATGCGCATGAGCGCCGCGCCGTCGCCGTCCACGGCGACCACGTTGAGGTCCGGACGCGCGAGCGCAAGGCCCAGCGCGAAGGGCGTGAGGCAGCCCATCGAACCCACCATGTAGAGCTGGTTGGCGCGGTCGTCGAGCGCATACAGCTCACGCCCGCAGAAGCCGGTCGATGCCAGCACCACGGTATTGTCCATCGGCGTATGCGCGATCACGCGTTGCAGCGCGTCGCGGCGCGTAGGCAGGCCATCGCGCGAAGCACCCTGCCCCCCCGACTGCGGCGTGCACTTCGGGCGCGGGATGGGCCGCTCCTGCTGCTTGAGCGCATACGGCGCGACGCTGCCCTTTTGCATCACCAGCGCGTACGGACGGCCGGTGGCATCCATATGCGCCACCGCGCGATCCAGCGCCGGGCCAACCTCGGCCGGGTCGGTCGGAAAGGTTTCCCACGGGATTTCCATGGTGTCGAGCATCGCCGGGGTGACCGGGCCCATCAGCGCGTGCTGCGGTTCGTCAGCCACGCCCGGCTGCCCGCGCCAGGTCACGATCAGCAACTGCGGCAGGCGAAACGTCCACGTGAGCGAGGTCAACGGGCTGACCGCATTGCCCAGGCCGGAGTTCTGCATCATGGTGACGCCACGGCGGCCACCCTGCGCGCCAAGCGTCACGCCGGCGATCAGCGCCACCGCATCGCCTTCGTTTGCCGCTGACACGTAGTGCAGCGACGGATCCTGCATCACGTAGTTGATGAACGGCGTGAGATACGAGCAGGGCACCCCGGCATACCAGTCGAAGCCGCGCACGCGCGCGGCCTCGACAAACTGTGCCGCTTCGATCATCGGGCTTCCTCTGCGTCCGTGCCGCCGACCGCGAACGGGGTCTGCGTATGCGCGAAATCGCCCGCGCGGCGGAAGTCGTCGAGGTCGTTCACGCCGCGCCAGTGGCCATGCACATACTTCACTTCGATCTCTTCGCCGGCTTCTACCAGCGCGTTGAGCAGCGCGGGCATGTCCAGCGTGTTGAAGTCGTCGCGCTTGCGCAGTTCGGCCACCAGCTTCTGCAGGCGCACGCGGCCCTCGCCGCGCACGTTCAGCAGGCCGATCCAGCGGCCGTGCGGCGCCTGGGCCTGGGCGGCGCCCGGCTCCTGGCCCTTGCTCGACACATGGCGCAGCAGGATCTTCTGGCCGAACAGGTCGCGGTCATCGGGCGCGGAGCAATAGGCGAAATCGCGCACGCTCTGGTTCGACTCCGTGGTCAGCGACGAGTCCACCACCACGCTGAACAGCGCGTCGCTCTCCAGCAGGTCGCGCAGGATATAGCTGCGGAACAGCAGGTCGCCATAGGCGATCACGGCATCCGTCTGCAAGCCGTCGACGGCGCATGCCAGCGAGGCCAGCTCGCCGGTCTGGGCGTACTGCTCGTTGACCACCAGCTTGATGCCGGCCGTGTCGATGGCCTTGGCCTGGTAGCCGCCCACCACGGTGATGTCGTTGATCGACTGCTTCTTGAACGCGTCCACCAGCCAGCGCAGCAGCGGCTTGCCGGCCACGGGCAGCATGACCTTGGGACGGTCCTCGGTGAGGGGCTCCAGGCCGGTGCCGCGGCCAGCCGCCAGCACCACCGCCGCGCCCGGCGCTTGCGAGCCGGACAGGTAGATCTTCTCGGCGGTCGAGTATTCGTCGGCGTCCTGCAGGCGGAAGATCTCGTTGACGGTGGCGATGCGGTCTTCCACGTTGACCAGCGTCTCGCTGTCGTGGATTTCCTTGGCCACGGCCTGCATCGAGGATGCCGCCACGCGGATCAGGTGGTTGGCCCAGATCACCACGCTGATGCCGGCCTTGCGGAAGGCTTCGGTCGGGGTGCTGTAGTACTTGGTCGGCACGATCACCAGCGGGCCTCGGCCCGCCCACTCGCGCGCGAACTGCAGGATCTCGTCCGGGCGCGACAGCTTGCTGTGGATCAGGATGGCGTCGGCGCCGGCCTGGCGATAGGCCTCGGCGCGGCGCAGGGCTTCGTCCATGCCCCAGCCTGCGATCAGGGCTTCCACGCGGGCGACGATGGAGAAGTTGTCGTCCGACTGCGAATCCTTGCCGGCCTTGATCTTGCCGCAGAACTCATCGATCTCGGCCAGCGGCTGGCGCTCGCCGTCGATGAAGCTGTTGGTCTTGGGAAACTGCTTGTCCTCGATGCACACGCCGGCAATGCCGCGCTGCTCGAGCTTGCGCACCAGGCGGCGCACATTGTTGAAGTTGCCGTAGCCGGTGTCGCCGTCCAGCAGGATCGGCAGGTCGCTGGCGTCGGCCATGAACTCCAGCGTGTCGACCACCTGGGTCCAGCTGGCTTCGTTGTTGTCGCGCACGCCGTACTGGGCGGAGATCGCCAGGCCCGAACCCCAGATGGCCTTGAAACCGGCCTCGCGCACGATGCGCGCGGACAGCCCGTTATGGGCTTCCATCATGAATTCCAGCTCGTTGCCGACAATCATCTGGCGCAGCCGGGCGCTGCGCGAGGCAGTCGAGAAAATCGGGTCAATCGCGTTCACTGTGCTACTCCCACAATCGGCTGAAGTTCGGGCAGGACTTCGTCGCGCGCGCGCGCCACGTCGTTCGGGAAATCGATCTCGATCCACGGTGCGCCGCTCACATCGGCGACATCGAATACGTGGCCGCCTTCGAGCAGCAGGTCGCGCACCGCTTCTTCGTGCGGCATGTTCGAGCGGCCGCTGTCGACATAGCCCTGGACGATCTGCGCCAGGCGGCGCGCGGTTTGCTCTTGAAAGCGGAAGAAACCGACCGACTCGCCAATGGTGTCGTACTCCAGGCCAACCGCGAGCTGCTTGCGCAGCTCCACCGGCACACCGTCCTTCAGGCACAGCTTGACGGGTTCGTCGCCGGCTTCGAAATCGCGGTCGATCAAGAGGCGGTTGGTGGTGGTGCCCGCCACCAGCGCGCTGAGGATGCGCTCGTCGTAGAGCACGTCCGCATCCATCAGCAGCACGTCGCCACCGCGCGTGAGCGCATCGGCCACCGTGTGCACGGTCAGCACGCTGCCCAGGTCGTAACGCGGGTTCAGCACGATCTCCGGATAGGGGTCGCGCCCCAGCCGCACCAGTTCGGCCTCGACGTGTTCCGGCTGAAAGCCCAGCGCCAGCACGATCTCGTCCACCCCGGCCGCGTCGAGCATGCGCAGATGCCGCTCCAGCAGGGTGATGCCCTCAAAACGCAGCAGGCATTTGGGGAATTGCGCCCCGGGTTGTTGCTGAAGTCGCAGGCCTAGGCCCGCGGCAAGGATGATTGCTCGCATTCGTTCTCCGCACCCATGCAAATTGCCATCGATCAATCGGCGGCCTGCTGCACACCTGCTGCACGCCGCCGTTGGAATTTTCGTTCACTCAAATGTAAATACAGCAGCCCCGGCGCGCCGAGCCCGATCTCGCGGGCGCGCTTTGCCAGGGACAGTGCCAGCGCCGCATCGGGCGGCAGGCCGACGATGGGCGCCAGCAGCAGGTAGCCGCCTTCCTGCGCGCCCAGCGAGCCGGGAATGGCAAACGCCGCGCCACGGATAGCCTGCCCCACGCTCTCCAGCAGCAAGGCGTCGAGCCAGCTGACGGGATGCCCGAGGAAATGCAGGGCCAGCCAGACCTCGCCCGTGCCGACCAGCCAGCCCACCAGGCTCAGCGCGAAGGTGGACGCCACCTTGCGGCGGTCGCGGTACATGCCTTGCACGGCCGCGTCCACGGCATCGGCGCGCATGGTCAACCCCGACCAGTCGCGCTTGCCGAATACCTTCGACAGCAGGCGCAGCACCCGGCCGAACAGGCCACGCTTCTGCACCACGTAGAAGCCCGCTATGCACAGCGCAAGCACGGCGGTAGCGACCAGGGTCGGCGTGCGCAGGTCCGCAAGCGCGTCGTGGCCGCCATACAGGCCAAACAGCGCCAGGCCGATAAAGGCGAACACCATCTGCGCCAGCGCCTGCATGGTGGTGCTCACCGTGATGGCCGCGGCGGCGTCGCGCATGCGCGTGCCGCGCTGCGCCAGGTAGCGCACCATCAGGACCGGGCCGCCGATCTGCCCCGCCGGCAGCAGGCTGTTGACGGACTCGCCGGCCCAGCGCGCCAGCAGCGCGTCGCGCATGGTGCCGTGGCCGGCCCGGCGGTCGAACAACACGTAGATGGCGCCGGCGTCCAGCACCAGCGGCAGCAGGTGGAACGCGGCGACCAGCACCAGGCCCCAGCCGGCCGACATGAACGTCGACGCGACTGAGCCGAATCCCTGCCAGGCGAGCAGCGCGACAAAGAGCGCCGCGCCGATCGACAGGAAAAGCATGGCAGCACGGGTCATGGGCGGGGCTTCTGGCCCGGCACCAGTCTCTTGAACACTTGCCGGAAGCCGAAATAGGCGACCGCATCCTTCATATTGGAGATGAAGCGCAGCCACGGACGCATGCCCGGATCGGTCACGTATTCGAACGTCAGCGACACGCGCATTTCGTTGGCGCCGGCCGGCGTGATGCGGTGGCGCAGCTTGTCGCCATCGAAGAACACCAGCCCGCCGGGCGTGGTCTGCACCGAGCCGGGCTCATCGGGCACTTGCGCGTCGCGCGTGTGCAGTTCGTAGTCCAGGCGGCATGACGATTCCTCGATCACGCCCAGCAGCAGCGTGTAGCGGCGGCCGTCGTAATAAGAGGTGTCGTAGTGCCAGCCAATGTGGTCACCCTGGCGCGTGTAGTAATACAGCGCGTAGGCATGGGGATCGGAGTCGGGGGAGAGCAGCAGCTTCTCGCCGCACATCTGCTCCAGCCAGCCGATCAGCGCCTTCGACCGGTACAGCTCGGCGATAAACGGCGCGAGCTCGTCGATGGTGTGCCGGCTGACGCTGCCGCCCTGCTTGTGGCCGGGCAGGTAATTGCGGTTGATCTGCGGCACCAGCGCGCGGGCGCTGGCCACCAGTTGCGCGGTGACTTCCGGCGCCAGGAAATCCTCCAGGTGCAGGAAAGCGCCCTGGCGCACGAAATCGGCGCGCAGCTGCTTGCTGTCGAGCCGGGCGGTGCGCTCGGCCACGCAGGCATCGGGGTTGGGCAGCATGGCGCCGGGGGCGGGTTCCGCGGCCGGCCTTTGGCGGGAGGGAACTGAAGCGGGGGACGGGTCGTCCAGCGTGATGTCGTTGGCTTGCTCGCTCATCGGGTTTCTCAGATCTCCGTCGAAGCCGTGGCCGGCAGGGGCCGCCGCATCACACGCCAGTAATCGATGATGACCCAGGCCGCGAACAGGGGAGCGCCGATCGACGCCGCCATCAGGAAGGGCGCGATGCCGCTGGTCAGCGTAACGAGCGGAAGCAGGTAAAGCACGTCTTCTGTCTCGAAACCGCCGGCAGAGGCTTGCTTCGTCCCGCTTTTCCCCACACGCGACTCGATCCGCATGCGCAGGAAGAAGATCAGCGCCACCGCCACGCCTGCCAGCGTGCCTTGCAGCACCGGCGACATCGTATCTGCCGCGGCCTGCCCGGAAATGGCTGCGCCCATGCCCACGAAGAGCAGGACGGTAATCAGCGCATCGCTCGCCAGGTCATAAAAATGGCCTATCTTGCTCGATTTACCGCTAATTCTCGCCAACTCTCCGTCAGTGTGGTCAACGAAGTTGGACACCACGATCAGGAGCGCACCGGCGTTGGTCCACGCGAAACCGCCCTGCATCAGGCACGCTACCCCGGCAAGGCCGATCACGAGCCGCAGGGTGGTCAAGTGGTTCGGAGTGATCCAGGAGTCCTTGAGCGGGCGGACAAGCGCGCGCGCCAGACGGGCGTCCCAGGTACGCGGAGCGGGAGGCTCGCCACGAGAATTCTTTGGATTTTTGTTCATCTGGAAAAAGGTCCACCGGCAGGAAAGCTGCCGCACGGCTCGCATACTAGCGCTGGTTTGCGCACCTTGCATTGCGCGGGCGCAACGCCGAAAGGCCGGCCGGGCCGCTTTTGGGGGCATACGCCAGTCAAACCGCTATGTTAAGCGATGTGACCCGCAACGGTAAGCGCGCGTGCACGGCGGCGACCTGGAAGTGGCCTCCACGCCATCGCAGACGCGTTTTACCTTCCGCATACCGGCAGGCCGAACCTGGCGCAGGGGAGCCCGGGGTTGCGGCGGTCAGCGTCGCGTCGGGCCCGGCCCGGTCAGGGCTGGCTACCTTCGCTGGCCCGTGCCCTGGCATCGTCTTGCGTGAAGGATGGCGCCGCCGCGGCTGGCGGCGCGCTGGCCGGCACCTGCGCCGGCGCACTGGCCGGTGCCACATCGACGGCGCCTTGCTCAACGGCCGGGCTGCTCACGCCCGGCAACGCGGGCGGCACCGCCGATGCCGCCACGCTGGTGTCTGGCTCGGCAGCCGCCGCCGGCTCCGGTGCGGGGCGCGCGGCCCGCTTGGGCGCGGGCGGGGCTTCCGGCTTGGCCGCCGGCCCGAACCACCGCTGGTACCAGCCGCGTATCGTCCAGCCCAAGGCTTCAAAGAGGCCAGTCTCCTTTTGCTCCACGAAGCGGACGTTCGCATCGATCATGCGGGACCGGAGCGAACGCTGGAAAAAGTCACCCACCATCGGCAGCGCGCTGTGCGCGCCCTGGCCCCAGTAGTCGCTGCGCAGCGTCACCCGGCTGTCGTTGAACCCAACCCAGGCGCCGGCAACCAGTTGCGGATGCATCAGGATGAACCAGCCATCGGCGTTGTCCTGCGTGGTGCCGGTCTTGCCGGCGACGTCCGCGCGAATGCCGAAGCGCGTGCGAATGCTCGCGCCGGTGCCGCGGTCGATCACGCCGCGCATCACGCCGAGCAGCGTCTGCACGGTGGCAACCGGCAGTGCCTGCTCGGGTGACGCGGGACGGAACGTCTCCAGCACCTCGCCCTTGCGGTCTTCGATGCGCGATACCATCACCGGCTCCAGGTAGGCGCCCTGATTGGCGATGGTGCCGTAGGCGCTGACCATTTCCTTCAAGGTGACCGGGCTGGTGCCCAGCGCCAGCGAGGGCACGGGATCGAGCCGGCTTTGCCGCACGCCCATGGCGCGCGCCAGCTTGGCCACCTTGGCCGGGCCAACGCTCTGCATCAGTTGCGCGGTGATGGTGTTCTTGGAATACACCAGGCCATCGCGCAGGCTCATGGCGCGCCCGCTCGGGGGGCCATCGTCGGAGGGCCGCCAGACCTCGCCGCCGGCGAGCGGGATTTCCACAGCCTGGTCGACGAAGGTGTCGTCGGGCTTGGCACCTTGCTCGAACGCAGCGCCATACACGAACGGCTTGAACGTGGAACCCGGCTGGCGCTGCGCCTGCTGGACGTGGTCGAAGGCATCCAGGGTGAAGTCGCGACTGCCTACCCATGCCTTGATCTCGCCGGTGCGCGGGTCCAGCGCGAGGAAGCCGGCCTGGATGCGGGTCTTGGACTGGCGCAGCGCCTGCATGAAAGCGGTGTCCGCCAGCAGCTGCTTCATGGCCGCCTCGGGCGTCTGCCCCGCTTCCCTGGCCGCGCGGTACGCCGGCGTCTCGCGCACAAAGGCCTGTACCAGGTCCTTGTTGGCCGCCCAGCCGGAGCGCGGCGCCCACGCCGCGTCGGCAATCCCTTGCAGCTGGTTGCCCTGGCGCGCCACCGCCTGGTTGGCCAGCGCCTGCAGGCGTGAATCGATGGTGGTGCGCACCACCAGCCCGTCGGTGTAGATGTTGTAGTCGTTGCGGTCCGCCCAGGCGATCAGCCATTTGCGCAACTGCTGGGCGAAATGCGGCGCCGGACCGGGCGGCTCGGTCTGCCGCTCGAAGTCGATGCGCAGCGGGCGCTTCTTCAGCAACTCGTACTTCGCCGGCTCCAGCTTCTGGTACTTGACCATCTGCGCCAGCACGGTATTGCGCCGCTGCACGGCGCGCTCGGGGTTGATGACCGGGTTGTAGTAGCTGTTGCCCTTGAGCATGCCGATCAGCGTGGCGCTTTCCAGCACGTCCAGCCGGCCCGCGGATTTATCGAAGTAGGTACGTGCCGCCATCTCGATGCCGTAAGCGTTGTACAGGAACGGCACGGTGTTGAGATAGGTCTCGAGAATCTCGTCCTTGGTGTAGAGCGCCTCGATCTTCAGCGCCGTGATGGCTTCCTTGAGCTTGCGCGTGAGCGTAGGCGCGCGGCCAATCTCGTCGGGATAGAGATTGCGGGCCAGCTGCTGCGTGATGGTGGAGCCACCTTGCCGGTCGCCGGAGAAGGTATGCAGCGCGGCCGAGCCCATGCGGCGCCAGTCCAGGCCGAAGTGCTGGTAAAAGCGGTGATCCTCGGTGGCGATCAGCGCGGTCGTCACATTGGGCGAGATATCGGCCAGGCGGACCCATTCGCGGTTGGCCCACTTGAACACGGCCAGCGGCTTGCCATCGGCAGAGAGGATCTGCGCGGGCTGGTCGGACTTGGCCTTGCGGATATCGCTGATGCCCGGGGTGAACGGAATCAGCACCAGCACATAGAGCAGGAACAGCACCGGCACGGCGGCCACCGCCTTGGCCACGCCGCGGCGCGTGGGGCGCCGCAGGCGGGCAAGCCGCTCGGCGGCCAGGGTTTTGATCTGGGCCAGATTCATGAAGCAAGCAGCATGGGGCGGAGTCACATTCCGGCACGAAGAAAGGCCTGCATCCTACCAAAATCGCTTGCCGCACCCCGGCATATCGTCCCGCGCCTGGGAATCAAGGCCGGATCGGGCCCACTTCAGTCGAAGCGGTGCTCCTTCAGCACCAGGCTCTCGTCCAGGCGCTCGTACTTGGACGCGAAGCTGGCATCGAATCGCACCACGCGCTTGAGCTCCGGGGCATACCACGCCACCGCCGTGTAAGGCACGGAGGATGGTGCGCCATACGAGACGCCGTAGAACGGTCGCGCCACATAGCCCTTGTAGGCCAGGCGCAAGACGCGGAAGCTGCCGGCGGGCACCGTGATGGTGGACTCCCCGGTCACCTCGCCGGTGAGTTCCGTGCGCAAGTCGGTGCCGGCCTGCTTGTAACTGGTTTTCCATCGGGCGCCCGGCTTGACGTCTTCCGGCACCCAGCCGCGCGGCGGCGATGCGCCATCGAACTCGCCGCCGCTGGGCGTGCTGATCCGCTCGACGCGGCCGTCCAGCGTCTCGACACGGGCGCCCTGGTTGAACGTGATGCGCTCACCTTCGACGCGGTCGACACGGTAGACCACATCGCGC
Organism: Cupriavidus sp. GW822-FHT02D05; assembly: GCF_058802485.1. Classification (NCBI taxonomy): domain Bacteria; kingdom Pseudomonadati; phylum Pseudomonadota; class Betaproteobacteria; order Burkholderiales; family Burkholderiaceae; genus Cupriavidus; species Cupriavidus sp. GW822-FHT02D05. The sequence continues at coordinate 140,763 of NZ_JBXAOE010000004.1, forward strand.
CGCTTGCGCGTCAGCTTGTCGACCAGCTCGTAGCGCCAGACCTCGCCAACACGGGGCGACTCGCCGCCAGCCGGGGCAGCGCCGGCCTCGTCCACCACCGGCGCTGCAGCCACTGGCGCAGGCGCGGACGAGCGATAGCTGGCCATCGCCGCCGCGCCGCGCGCCTTGATCTGAGCGATCCAGCTGGCGGGCAACGCCTTGAGCTTTTCGCCGGGCGCGCGCCGTGCCGACAGGATGCCCACGAGCCGGCCCGTCTCATCGAACAGGCCGCCACCGCTGGCCGCCGCCGGGAAATCAAGCGTGAGCTCGATGCGGTCCAGCTTGCCGTCCAAGCCCGCGCGCAACCCGGACACGCTGCCGTCCAGCACGACCACGCCCGTGGCCTCCGGGCTGGCTGCCGCAAGCACCTTCTGCCCGAACGACGGTGCCGCCGCCGCCGACACGCTGACGGCCGGCGCATTGAAGTTCGCCACCCGCAGCAGGCACAGGTCGCGATCCACGTCCGGCGCGTCCAGCGTGGCGTCGTAGCTCACGTTGTCGCGCCGCACGGCAATCGCGCGCGCACCGGCCAGCACGTGGCAAGCCGTGACCAGTTGTCCCGGGCCGATCACCACGGCGGAGCCCGACGCCAGCGGCGCATTGTTGGCGCCCATTGCCCGCACGGCATAGATGCTTGGCGTGAGCTTGGCGAGCAGCTGCGGGGCATCGAGCGCGCTGGCATTGGCGGCGGCGAGCGCCAGGAAGACTGGAGTAGCGATCAGGGCGAAGCGGCGCATCGGTTGCGGTGACGTTGTCATGAGCAGGAAGCCGGGAGGGGTTGCCTGTCCGCGTGGCGAGGCGGACCGGCTGCGCGCAAACGCGCGGCGGCGGTAGAAGGTATATCTGTTCTGGTGTGGCCGTATTCTGCAATGGCCGGACCGATAGGACAAGGGCGGCGGCGCCGCGCGAACGCGATTGCGGGCAAGCCGGCAATCCGCTAACATCTGCGCCATGACCCGCGCGCAAAACCCGTCGATTATTCGCACCGTCCCTGGGATGGTGGGTTAGCGCACGTGGACTGAGCACACAAAGCGACCCGCCCAACGAGGCGGGTTTTTTGTGCCCGCCTCCTTGGGGCCTGCAAACACCAAGGAGCCTGAAGATGCAGCCAGCCCGCCCCGCAGCAGCAGCACAAGCAGCAGCACCCGCCGTCCTCTATATGGTCTGCGGCAAGATCGGCTCCGGCAAATCGACACTGGCCAGGCAGCTCGCTGCCCGGCCAGCCGCCGTGCGGATCAGCGAGGACGACTGGCTGCCACGCCTGTATCCCGGCGAGATCCGGGAGGTCGCCGACTATGCCCGCTGTGCCGGAAGATTGCGTGACGCCATGGCCAGCCACATCGACGCGCTGCTGCTGGCGGGCATGTCGGTCGTGCTTGATTTCCCTGCCAACACGCCGGCCACCCGAACCTGGGCCAGGGCCATCTTCGAGCAGGCGGGCGTGGCGCATCAACTCCACTACCTCGACGTGCCTGACGCCGTGTGCAAGGCCCGCCTGCGCGCGCGCAACGCCAGCGGCACGCATCCGTTCGAGACGACTGATGCGCAGTTCGATGCCATCACGCGTTACTTCGTGGCGCCCTCGGCGGACGAGGGTTTCAACGTGATTCGGCATGTGCCATGCGAGGCCAGCGCGGCGACAACCTGACAGGCAAAGCCGGGGAGGCAGCGGAGCGCATGGCTCGGCTCGCTATCATGGCGAACACGCTCACCCGCTAATCGAAATCCGCCATGTCCCTGATGTTCGAGCTTGCATCCACCCTGCCGATCAGTGCCTGCCAGGCATGGCAGCGCGCGACCACGTCTGAAGGCATCAACGACGAGCTGTTTCCCTGGCTGCGCATGACGGCGCCGCCCGCCATGCGCGGCAAGGCGATCAGCGAGCTGCCGCTTGGCGAGCGGCTTGGCCGCAGCTGGCTACTGGCGTTCGGCGTGTTTCCCGTGGACGCGGACGACATCATGCTGGCGGAGGTAGGGCCGGGCTACCGCTTCAAGGAAACGTCGCGGATGCTGAGCATGCGCAGTTGGGTGCACGAACGAACGGTTCGAGACACCCCCGGCGGCTGCGAGGTGCGCGACCGGCTCACCTTTGCCTTGCGCGGACCCGCGGCCTGGCTGCCAGGCGGTGGCTGCGCGATGGCAGCCGTCGTGAAATGGCTGTTTCGCCACCGGCATCGGCGCCTGGCACGGTGGGCACGAAATGCCAGGCGAACCGAATCTCCCGCCTCGCCCGATAATTCAAAATATTTCAATGAATAATTGAGATTTCAGTCACCAACGCGATTGGCCGGCGCCTAGACTTGCTTCACCGGCCCAGCAATCAAGCAGATCCAGTGATCCACGCGATGCGAGCCAAATTCAAATATTTCCAATTTTTCGAGGCACCGCATCATGAACCCCAACGCTACCCAAATCGCTATCGTCTACCACAGCGGCTACGGCCACACCGCCAGGCAGGCACAGGCCGTTGCACGCGGCGCCGCCAGCGTCGATGGCGTGGAGAGCCTGTTGATCAGCGTCGACGACATCGACCAGCACTGGGACACGCTCGAAAACGTGGACGGCATCATCTTCGGCGCGCCCACCTACATGGGCAGCGCGTCGGCGCAGTTCAAAGGCTTTATGGACGCCACCTCGCGCAACGTGTTCGCCAAGGGCGGCAAATGGGCCAACAAGGTGGCGGCAGGCTTCACCAACTCGGCCTCGCGTTCGGGCGACAAGCTTGCCACGCTGCAGCAGATCGCAATCTTCTCCGCGCAACACGGCATGCACTGGGTCAACCTTGGCCTGCCCCCGGGCCACAACAACTCGAAGTCGACCGAGGATTCGCTCAATCGCCACGGCTTCTTCCTGGGTGCGGCAGCGCAGTCGAATGCGGACGAAAGCGCTGATGTGGTGCCGCCGCTGGCAGACCTGCGCACGGCCGAGCATCTGGGTGCGCGCGTGGCGGAAGTGGCGCAGCAACTGGCGGCTGGCCGCGCGGCATTGGCGTCGCTGAAGAAGGCCGCCTGAGGGCTTGCGCACCCATGCGCTCCATGTGATTGAAACGTTTCATAGCGTGCTACACTGCATGCCACAGGAAACGACGATATCCGTGGAGTGCCATGCAGAAAAAAGCCGCAGCGCAGCGCAAGCCGACCCTGAAGGACCTGGCCGAGCAAGCGGGCGTCTCGGTTGGCACCGCCTCCAACGTGATGGCGGGGCGAGGCGGCCCGTCCGCCGAGACCGTCACCCACGTGTTCGAGGTGGCGCGCAAGATCGGCTATGTCACCAACGCCGCGGCCCGCAGCCTGCGCTCGCGGCGCTCGCGCCTGGTGGCCTGCCTGGTGCCGGACATCACCAACCGCTTCTACGGCGTGATCGTGCGCGCGGCCGAACATGTGCTGCGCGAAGCCGGCTACACCTTGCTGCTGGTCGACACCCATAACGACACCGAACGCGAATGCGAGCTGCTGCTGGACGTGACCCGCGTCGGCGTTGACGGCGTGCTGTTCGCGCCCGGCTCCGAGAGCTCCGGAAAGCTGCAGCAGCAGATCGCGCAGGTGGATGTGCCGCTGGTGATCCTGGACCGCGATATCGCCCCGGATCGGCCCAGCGTCAAGGTGGACCACTTCAGCGGCGCGCTGAAGACCGCCAACTATCTGCTCGATCTTGGCCACCGCCGCATTGCCCTGCTCTTCCCCAGCTCGCACCTGCGCCCCGCGCGCGAGCGCTGGCACGCCTTCGAAACGGCTGCCGCCGCGCGCGGCATCGGCGATGCGCTGGAGCTTGTGCGCATCGACACCAGCTCGATGGACGTCGCCTTTTCGCAATGCCTGGCGCTGTTCCAGCAGGCCGCGCCGCCGACCGCCATCTTTGGGCTGGGCACCACCCTGCTCGCCGGCGCGCTCAAGGCGGCACGCCAGACCGGCAGGGACATTCCAGGCGACCTGTCGGTGGTGTGCGTGGGCGATACCGAACTGGCCCAGGTGCACACACCCGAGCTGACCACGCTCACCTGGAACCTGCAGGACCTGGGGCGCCATGCCGCCCGCCTGCTCCTTGCCGAGATGGAGCCCGGCATCGATCCGCAAGGCAGCCCTGGCGCAACCGGGCACCTGATGCTGACCTGCGATCTGATCCTGCGCGAGTCCTGCGCCGCCGTCGACACGGGGGCAGGCAGAAAACCGGCGCGAGGCCGAGCGAAGAGCCTCGCCAGCTAAGACTGCAGCGTTATCGCCAGACCCATCGCGCAAGCACCTGCCGGGCGGCGCAATGCCGCCCTTGCAGCATCCCCTCCCCAAGCTCATGCCCCTTGCAGCCGGTCGTTTACCCTTTATATGAAACGTTTCAATTCCATGCTATATTTTTCCCATCCCTCGTAGCGGGGACCATAAGAACGATCACCCAAAGATCACCATAAGATCACCACGGAGACAGCCATAGCATGCCGGACAGCAATCGCAAAGGAATGAGCCGGCTTGCCGGCAAGGCAGCCATCGTCGTAGGCGCGGGATCGATCGGCGCCGAGACCAGCAACGGCGCAGCGGCCGCCATCGTCTACGCCCGCGAAGGCGCGCGGGTGCTGTGCGTGGACCGCGACCTGGCGCTGGCCCGCAGGACCGCGAGCCAGATCGAGGATGCGGGCGGAAGCGCCAGCGCCTTCGAGGCCGACGTACGCGACGGCGCGCGGCTGGCGGCCATGGTGGAGGCTTGCCGCGAGCGCTTTGGGCGCATCGACGTGCTGCACAACAATGTGGGCATCGAGGAAATCGGCGAACTCGAGGACATCACGGAGCAATCCTGGGACCGGGTGTTCGACATCAACCTCAAAGGCGCCATGCTCGCCTGCCAGAAGGCAATGCCGCACATGATCGCGCAGGGCGGCGGCTCGATCATCAACATCTCGTCGATCGCCAGCCGCAAATGGGGCCCGATGCCCTTTCTCTCCTACAACGCATCGAAGGCCGCGCTCAACCACATGACGCGGATCCTCGCGCGCCGCTACGCCGCGGACCAGGTGCGCTGCAACGTGATCCTGCCCGGCCTGATCGATACGCCGCATGCGGCCCACCTGACCGATGGCGACGAAGCCGCCGTGCAGGCCGCGCGCGAGTTTCGCAACAGCCGCTGCCCCATGGGCCGGCAAGGCACGCCGTGGGATATCGCCTACGCGGCGTTGTTCCTTGCCTCCGATGAGTCGCGTTATGTGACGGGGCTGGAGATGGTGGTAGATGGCGGACTGGGGCTTTGACGGAAACAGACAGCGAATCAAAGGCCGCGCCGCGGCACATAACAATGAATCAGGAGACGCCCCATGCCCCGCCACCTAGCCGCCGCCACGCTCGTCGTCGCGCTTGCCGCGCCCGCAATCGCAGCGCAGGCCAGTGAATCCCCCGCCGACTATCCCTCCCACCCCATCCGCCTGTTGCTGCCGATCTCGGCCGGCTCCGGCGGCGACATCCTTGGCCGCGTGCTCGCGCAGCGCATGTCGGCCATCCTGAAGCAGCCCATCGTGGTGGAGAACAAGGGTGGCGCCTCCGGCATCATCGGCACGCAAGCGGTCGCGCGCGCGGCGCCCGACGGCTACACCTTCACGCTCGGCGGCGCCACCACGCATATGCTGAACGCCGCGGTCTACACCAAGCTGCCGTATGACCCGGTGAAGGACTTCACCGCCATCGGCCAGGTCGGCACGGCCGCCATCCTGCTGGTGGCCAGCAATAATTTTCCCGCGAACGACATCAAGGAGCTGGTGGCGTACACCAGGAGCCATCCCAACGAAGTGCAGTACGCCAGTTGGGGCTCCGGCTCCACGGGGCAATTCTGCGGCGAGGTGCTCAAGCAACTGGCCGGCGCCTCGATGACGCATATCCCCTACAAGACCGTGCCGCAGGTGCTCAACGACATCGTTGCCGGGCATATCAAGCTGGGCTATGTGGACATGACTTCGGGCACGCCCTTCGTCAAGTCCGGCAAGGTCAAGGCGATCGGCACCTGCACCTCGCGCTCGCCGAGCCTGCCCGGGGTGAAGAGCTATGTCGACGAAGGCATCGATTTTGACCGCGTATTCCGCTGGGGCCTGTATGTGCCCGCTGGCACGCCCAGGCCGATCGTACAGAAGCTGTCGGACGCCTTGAACCAGGCGCTGGCCACGCCGGAGATCAAGGCCCGCCTGCTGGAGATGGGCATCGCGGCCACGCCGATGAGCGGCGAGGAACTCGGCAAGCTGAATGCACGCGATATCCCGGCGTGGAAGGAAGTGGCAAAAAACGCCGGCGTGACGCAGGACTAAGCGCCTTATGCACGCGTCAATGCACGCTTCAATGCATCAATCACTCGACAAACCTGCAAACCCCAAAACCACAGAACCCAAATCACGGAGCCCTGAACATGGATAGTCTGTCTCTCGCCCGCATCCAGACCGTACGCGACCATATGGCCCTGGAGTGCACCCAGGAATGGGACGCCGTCATCGCCACCTTTGCCCATCCGCGCTACGAGATGCACGGAGGCGGCGCGGTCTTCGACGGCGAGCAAGCGGTGCGCGGCTACTTCGCGTCTTCGCGCACGCCCTTCCCCGACCAGGCCAACGAGATCATCAGCATCGCCGCGGCCGGCGACACGGTGCTGGTGGAGTTCTGGCTCACCGGCACCCACCTTGGGCCCTTGAAGGCGAACGGCACCGTCTACCCGCCCACGGGCCGCGCGTTTCGCGTGCGCATGGCCGCGTCGTTCGAGTTCGCGCCCGACAGCGACAAGATCGTTTGCGAGCGGCCGTACTTCGACCAGGGGGCAAAGCTGCGCTCGCTCGGGCTGGTCGCCGCCTAGCGCATGGCGCCTCAGGCCATGTTTCCCGCGCAGCAGCCACATCGGCGACGCTACTCGACTTCGCTGTCGCTGCCGTCGTTGCTATCGTTGCTATCGTTGCTTCCCAGCGCTTGCGCAGCGCGCTCGTGATCCATCGCGGCCTGGGCAAGCGCCGCCGCAACCGGCGGCGCGCTCTCCTTGCGCTCGCTGTACCGGTCCGTCAGGTAAGCGGAACGGTCACGCACGAGCAAGGTGAACTTGACCAGTTCCTCCATCACGTCGACCACGCGGTCATAGAACGCGGAAGGTGCCATGCGGCCATCCGTGTCGAATTCCTGGTAGGCCTTCGGCACGGATGACTGGTTCGGGATCGTCACCATGCGCATCCAGCGCCCGAGCACACGCAACGCATTGACGGCATTGAAGGACTGCGAGCCGCCGCAAACCTGCATGACGGCCAGCGTGCGGCCCTGCGTGGGACGAATGCCGCCAATCTCCAGCGGCAACCAGTCGATCTGGTTCTTGAACACCGCGGTCAGCGTGCCGTGCCGCTCGGGGCTGCACCAGACCTGGCCCTCCGACCATGCGGACAGCGCGCGCAGCTCGGCCACCTTCGGATGATCCGCCGGCACACTGTCCGTGATGGGAAGGCCATGCGGATCGAAGACCTTGGTTTGCGCGCCGAGGTGCCGAAGGATCCGCTCGGCTTCGAGCGTAAGCAGGCGGCTATAGGAGTTCGGGCGTAGCGAGCCGTAGAGCAGGAGAATGCGCGGCGCATGCGTTGAGACGCTGCGCGGCTCCAGCTTTTGCTCGGTGGGTATGTCCAGCAGCGGCAGCGCGACGTTACGCAACGCATCCGTCATCGGCCGACCCTCCGGCCGTCGGCATCGATCACGCGCTCGCCGTCTTCCTTGGCAAAGGCACCGCGCTGCGGCGATGGCAGGATGTCCAGCACCAGTTCGGATGGCCGGCACAGCCGCACGCCGAGCGGCGTCACCACAAACGGCCGGTTGATCAGGATCGGGTGCGCCTGCATGGCGTCGAGCAACTGGTCGTCAGTGAGCGCCGGATCGCCCAGGCCGAGTTCGGCGTAGGGTGTCCCCTTCTCACGAAGCGCTTCGCGTACCGTCAGCCCGGCACTGGCAATCATCGCCTTGAGCACCGCGCGCTCCGGCGGTTGCGCGAGGTACGCGATGACTTCGGGCTCGATCCCGGCGTTGCGAATCATCGCGAGCGTATTGCGCGACGTGCCGCAGTCGGGGTTGTGATAGATCTGGACGTGCATGCTTGACTACCTTGATGGATGCTTCTGGATGCCGGCTTCGTACCAGGGCTGCGAGCGGTTGACGATGCGCACCACCAGCAACATGACGGGTACCTCGATCAGCACGCCCACCACGGTAGCGAGCGCCGCGCCCGACTGGAAGCCAAACAGGCTGATGGCCGTGGCAACGGCCAGCTCGAAGAAATTGCTCGCGCCGATCAGGCTGGACGGGCCGGCCACGCAATGCGCGACGCCAAGCTTGCGATTGAGCAGATAGGCCAGCCCCGAGTTGAGGAACACCTGGATCAGGATCGGCACGGCCAGCATCGCGATCACCAGGGGTTGGTTGACGATGGCCTGCCCCTGGAAGCCGAACAGCAGCACCAGCGTGGCCAGCAGCGCGCAGATGGCGTAAGGGCCGAGCGCCGCCACCGCCCGCTGATACGCCGCGTCTCCTCGTGCGAGAAGCGCCCGGCGGATGACCTGCGCCACGGCCACGGGAACGATGATGTAGAGCGCGACGGAGGTGACCAGGGTGTCCCACGGCACCGCGATGGACGACAGGCCCAGCAGCAGCGCCACCACCGGCGCGAAGGCGACCACCATGATGGCATCGTTCAACGCGACCTGCGACAGCGTGAAATACGGATCGCCCTTGCAGAGCTGCGACCACACGAACACCATCGCCGTGCACGGCGCGTGCCGCCAGCAGGATCAACCCGGCGACGTAGCTGTCGAGCTGTCCGGCGGGCAGCCATCCGGCAAAGACGTGCCGCACGAACAGCCAGCCCAGCAGCGCCATCGAGAACGGCTTCACCAGCCAGTTCACGAACAGCGTCACGCCAATGCCACGCCAAACGCCGGCCACCTGGCCCATCGCCCCGAAATCGATCCGGATCAGCATCGGGATAATCATCACCCAGATCAGCGCGCCCACCGGCAGGTTGACCTGCGCCACCTCCATGCTGGCCACGGCGGCGAAAAAGCCGGGCATGGCCTGCCCCAGCACGATCCCCGCGACGATACACAACGCCACCCACAGCGTCAGGTAGCGCTCGAAAAAACCAATGGCCTGGGCGGGCGCATCCGCCACAGCGAGCCGCGCGGATTCAGCGTGCCGCATCGGAGGCCTCCGGCTTGGCGTCGCAGCACGCCGGCGCGGCGGGCACCTCGCATGGCGCCCCGCCACAGCAGTTCTCGGTCAGGAAGGCAACGAGGCCGCTCATGGCGGCGAAGTTGGCCGAATAGATCACGAAGCGGCCGTCCTGGCGGGAAGCCACCAGTTCCGCGTGGGACAGGTCCTTCAGGTGAAACGAGAGGCTGGAGGGCGAAATGCCGACCTGTTGGGCGATGTCGCCGGCGGCGATGCCCCTGGGGCCTGCCACCACCAGCGCGCGGAAGATGGCAAGACGGGATTCGTGGGCAAGGGCGCCAAGGGCGCGTACGACCAGGTTCGGGTTCATGCCCCGGATCATAACGCCATCATTTCAATATTTCAACAATCATTAAAATAATGCGGATAGGCACATTAGGCGGCCCGCGAGCCGCCCGGTGCCCGGCCAAAACAGCCTATGTCGCTTCAAGCACAGAGAGAATATTGCCGGCCGGGTCCTTGAACCAGGCGATGACGGGGCCGCCCTCGCTGCGGCAGATGCCCCGCTCGTCGGTCTTCAGCCCGGGCAGGTCGTAGGTCTCGAAGCGCACGCCGAGCTTGCCGAGTGCCTCCACGGCCTTGTCCACGCTCTTCACCGGGAAATTCAGCACCGTGAACGTCGCAGGCACGTGGTTCGGCTTGGGATAAAGCAGCACGTTGTTGCCGCCGGCGATATACAGGGTCAGCAAGCCCCCGCTCGCGGACACTTCCAGCCCCAGCGTACCGCCATAGAAATTCGTGGCCTTGGCGATGTCGTCGACGGAGAATCCGCTGAATGCATGACTGTCGCGCAACATGGCTTACTCCTTGAAATCACTTCCGCGCATGCGGAAACAAAACCGGCCCGCTCGCGCCGCAGCGGCCTACGGGCCAGTATTGTTCATCGCGGCGGGGGACTCAAGGCGGGCGAGGTAACAAAGCACGGCGCGCAATCCTGCCTGCGCTCACTTCGGGCTTGCCGGCTCCGCCGCCTCGGTGCGCTGGAGCGCACGGCTGCATTTGCGCAGAAGCCGCGCGGGCGATTGCTCCGCCTCAAGCGCCTTTGACGCGGAGATCAGCATTGCGGGCAAGGCAGGATCGCGTCTTGCCTCATCCATGGCCGCCTGATCGTCGGCACCCAGCTTGCCAAGCTCCGCCGACAAGGCTGCCTCGTAGCGCGGCGCGTTCGCGGGATCCAGCTTCGCGCAAGCCATCGGGAAGGCAACGATGGAGGCGTACATCGCCACCTTGAATTCCGGCGGCAACGGGCCGCACGGCGCATCGGGCGGGCACGGCGTGGTGGAAAAACTGCTCGCGGAAAACAATGCGAGGATCAATGCGTTGACGGTCTTTATATGCATGGTGGTGTTCGCGCCCGTGACGGGTACCGCCTCAGGCCGCCGCGTCCGCCCCACCCCTGACCGGCAGCCAGATTTCCACGGTGCCCGTTCCCGCCACCGGATCGAAGTCCACGCTGTAGCGCTCAAACTCAGGCGCATGCCCGGCCTGGAACCCGGACGCGGGCAGCCATTGATGCCAGATGCGGTGAAACGTCTCATGCAGCGTCGAGACATCGCCTGCATGCACGAATACGGCGTAGCGCTGCGGCTCGACCTTGATGCAGCGAAACGATGACGGCAGTCCGTCCGGGCTGCTCACTTCCACGCCAGCCACATACTCGAAGCTGCCATCGTCCCTGGGATTGCAGCACAGGCCGTAGGTCAAACCGCCCACCTGGCCAGGGACTTCGCCAATGGAGGGGCCGAACGCTTCCCAAAGCGCGGGGATGCCGCCGTTCGTTTCCAGCGTGAAGCGCCCGCCGAGGCCCGCTATCCAGAATGTGCGGCCGGCTTCAAAACGTGGGGTGGGCAGAGCGGTGGAGTTCGGTTCTTGCATGCGTTGGGGCTCGGAGAAACAGCAGTCCATGGGAGATGTGCGGCGTGCGCGGCGCCAAGCATAGCGCAAACGCCGCCGGCACTTGATACGCCTATTCGAACCTCGTACCATGCCTCGGTTAGCGAAATATAGCGATGTATATAACGCGGGTCAAAACAGGCGCCCTGCCCACCTAAGGAGAGAGTTCCGTGAATGAAGCGCTGCCCGCCAGAACTGGCGACGAGAGCAAGGTGCGGCAATACCAGTCCGATGCACTGACGATTTCTGGGCTGGCGCAAACGCTCAGCCTGGACGCGGCAGCCCTGGCGGGATGCGCTGATGTGGTGGGCGGGCCGGCAACCATCCAATGCTATTCGGGGCGCCATGTCCGCGAAGTGCGGCACTGGCGCGGCGTGCGCGTGACGCAGTTGCTTGACCTCGCCGGCATGCAGGCGCTGCCCATCGGGCGGCGCAAGCAGAGCGTGGTCGCCGTGGTCGCGAAAGACGGCTACCGATGCCTGTTCACCTGGCACGAGCTGTACAACACGGCCGTGGGCAGCGGCGTGATCCTGGTGGTGGAAAAGGACGGCATGGCATTCGATCCCGACCTTGGCGGCCTGCACCTGGTGTCATTGCGCGACCTCAAGCTTGGCCCGCGCCAGGCGCTGGCGGTCAGTGGCATCGAGGTCCGGCAGTGGCCGGATTAGGGCTCAGGACTTGGGCCGCAAGCTCAAGGCTTGGCCAGCAGCTTGATCAGGCCGTTGATCTCGGCCTCGCAGGCCTTGGCCGCGCGTAGCTCCGCGGCGCGGTAGAGCCGGATCGCTTCCTCGCCCACCGGCGTGAGCACGGTGCCGCCGCCCTGCGCGCCGCCATGCTCGGAATCCACTGCCGGCCTGGCCATCGAGCGGTTGATTTCGTTGAGCAGATCCCAGGCCCGCTTGTAGGACATGTCGAGGTGTTTCGCCGCGGCGGAAATGGAGCCGCATTCGCGGATCGCTTCCAACAGCGCGATCTTGCCGGGGCCAATGGCGATGGTATCGCCCAGCATCACGCGCATGCGAAACAGCGCCTGCGGCGTATCCGGGCTGACCGAGGTTCGGGAGCGAGCAAGTTTGACCATGGCGGCATGGTACCCCGGCGGGATCCCCAGCGGAATATGCGCGCTTTGCAATAGCGCTAGCGCCTATGCGGGTAGCACCATACGATCCGCAAAGCGTTACAAGTGTTCGCGGCGCCTGCCGCCCAATAGGCACCATTGCGCGGCAGGCTTATGCGCGCGCAGCCAGCAAGACGCTGGAGGCCTTGAAGATGGCGACGGCCGCGCCACCTTGCACCAGTCCGAGGCTGGTCACGCTGTCATTGGTGATGATGGCCACGATCTCGCCGCCCTGCGCCAGGCCGATGGAAACCTCCGCATTCACCGCCCCGATCTTGATGCCCGATACCGTGCCGGCAAGCTGGTTGCGCGCGGAGAGCAGGATGTCCGGGTCGGGCACACCCACGATCACGGACGATGCCTTGATCAGCGCAACGGCTTCCTTGCCGACAGCCAGTCCGAGACGCTTCGTGCTCTCGGCGGTGATGGTCGCCACGATCCGCACGCCGCCGGCAATCTCCAGCTCGATTTCGTCGTTCACCGCGCCTTTGTGGACTGCGCTGACCTTGCCGCTCAATTGGTTTCTTGCGCTGGTATTCATCTTGTCCTCGCCTCGTCATGTCCGCGGCCATCGCCCGGCCGCATGGGTCCCGGCCTGTGGCGCCCGGGTGGCTGATCGGCAGATCATAGCGCGTTCACATCCCTTCGCCATGCCGTCCTTCCTGATAACCACTCTGGCTCAGGCCCGGACGTAGACCCACGCCTGAACGCCCGATTTCAGCGTCACCGCGACGCGCTTGTAGTCCGAGACTTCATAGGCATCGGCGGATGCCAATTCCTGCGCGGTGATCTCGAAGACCATGCCGGCCACCTCATCGTTGGGATCCGGGCTGGGCTGGACAATCGGATGATGCGTCTTTCCGCTGGTAGCAACCACGGCAGGGTCATCGATGGCGACCATCGATTGCGAGTAGCCGGGGATGGCGTCATGGCGACCAGCCAGTTCGCGGCCGAAGTTGGCGATCTGCACCGCCTTGTCTTGCAGCGTCCCGTAGGAAAAAAGCAGTACAGCCGTATCTTTCGCATCCACCATCATTGCCGCTCCTTTTGATCTGCCTGTCTGGCGCTGCAATTCTAGGGCATACCCGGTGGTTGCCGGCAGCGCGGCCTTGGTGCCTTGGTGCCTTACGCGCCTGCGCCGCCGCACACCCGTTATATTCAATGATATATTTCGCTGACCAAACGGGAATCCCGACGTTGCCCCTCCTCGAGGCATGGCAACGCGCCACCCTGTCCGTCTTCTCCCACGCGAGGTCCGCATGCACACGCCACCGTTTCGCCTTGCTCGCGCCAATGGCATTGGGGCCGCGCTTGGCCACGAGCAGCCACCGGCCTCCGGTTGCCGCTCGCCAGCCGAACCGCAGGGCCGCGCAGTCCGGCGGCGCACGCGCCTTGCCGAACTGGACTCGCACCTGCACTGCTCGGTGATCGGCACCTGCATGACCACCAGCGAGCTGCGCAAGCTGGTACCGCGCTTCACCACGCTGGACCGGCAACGCGCCACCGACCTCGAAATCCACCACGAAGCGGTCAAGCTTTCCAGCGCGGGCGGCGAGGGTTGCAAGGCGTTCCAGAAAGCGCTCGATGAGCGCTACGCGAGCACATTGAAGCGTTTCGGCGCAGCCAAGGATGCGGATGCCGTGCGCAAGCTCTGGGACGACGCCGTCAGCAGCGGCGACATCCCGCCGGCTTACTGGGCGGTGATGACGCACCCTGAAGCCAGCACCGCGGTTCGCCAGGCGGCGTTTGGCGAGGTGCACATGCTGTCGCACCTGGTGGGTGCGGCGAATCGCGCCGACATCCGCCGGCTGATCGCGCTGGAAGAAGAAAACGCCACGCTGCGGGACAAGCTCGAGCGCCAGCAGGAGCGCCTGCAGACGTTGAGCACACGGCATGAAATGGCGATCCGCCAGATGAGCGATCAGCTCAGCCAGCTGAACGTGCGCGCGGACCGGCAAGCGGGGCCGCGCGACACGGATACGGATACGGCATTGCAGATGCTGCGAGAGAGCTTGGCGGCACGCGACGCGGAACTCGCACTGCAGGCAAGCCGCCGCGAAGCCGCGGAGCAACGCGCCATGCGCGAACACGAGCAGATGCAAGCGGTGCGCGCGCAGCTTGACGACGCACTGGCCCAGCTGAAGATCAGCCGCGCCGAATCCGAAGCCATGGAACGCGCCGTGCTCCCCGCCGCGGCACAAGGGGAGGAGCGCCACGCCGGGCTGCGCCAGCTACAGGGAAAACGCATTGTCTATGTCGGCGGACGCCCTGGCTCCAACCACACCCTGAAATCGCTGGTGGAATCCACCGGCGGCCAGCTCGTGCTGCACGACGGCGGCATCGAGGACAGGAAGGGCCTGCTGGCGGCAACCGTGGCCCGCGCGGACATGGTGGTGTTTCCCGTCGACTGCATCGACCATGACTCCATGAGCATGCTCAAGCGCGTCTGCGAGCGCCATCAGGTGGCCTACTATCCCTTGCGAACCGCCAGCGTGGCCAGCTTTGTCGAGCTGACCACGCGCGTCAGCACAACGGCGTGGCAAGAAGCCGGCGCCATGGTATCGGCTTCGGGGGGCTGACAAACCTGGAGCTTTAGCCGAAGCCGCCGAACGGGCAAACGCCGCGCGCCATGACGACGGATGTCTCTCCCTCGCCCCTCAGGGGGAGAGGGCCGGGGAGAGGGGTGGCTTAGCTAGGAGCCACTTGAAGCGAAGCCTTTGGTGTTTTCCAGCACGCAGGCGTAACGAGCGCTCACCCGCTCCCCCACGCGGGAGCGGGAAGCACGGCAAGGCAGATCCGGCTTTGTCGGCAAGTATCAGGGCTTGGTGCCACCCAACCCGCCAAGCAGTCCGCCGAGCAGGCCACCCGTGCCCGCGTTGCCACCGCCCGCCGCGCCAGTTGCACCAGTGGCGCCTGTCAGCACGTTGGTGACCGGAGCCAATGCACTGGTCAGCGAGCCAGGCAAGGCACCAGGCAGCGCGCCGCCGCCACTGCCCGTGGCATGCGTCACTGTGCCGAGGGTGTTGTTGAGCAGGCTGGTCACTGGCGCGAGCAGGCCCGACGCCGGCGTATTGCCCGGTGCCAGGCCACCCGTCAGCCCGCCAAGCAGGTTCGTGACCGGAGCCAGCGGGTTATTGCCAGTGCCAGTGCCACCCGTGGGGGCGTTGACCAGTCCGCCCAGCGCGGAGACCGTATTGCCGGTGGACGTCACGATGCCCCCCAGGCCGGATACCACCGGCGCGTTGGTCTGCGTGACCGTAGTGCCAACGGTGCCCACCGTACCGCCAACCGTGCGCAGCAAATTGTCGACGACGGAACCCAGCCCGGTCGCTGCGCCCAGGGTCTGCGTGGCGCCGGTCAGCGTGGAGGTCAGCGGCACGATCGCCTGGCCTAGCGTGCCAGTGATCTGTGTCACCGGATTGGTGATGGCCTGTGGTCCCGCGCCACCCACGATCTGGCCAACCTGGCTGACGATGGATCCCACAGGCGTGGTGACGGCAGCCAGCGGGCCGGTGCCCACCGCGCCGACGGCACTGCCCACGCCGCTGATTGCCATGCCGAGCTGATTCAGTGCCGAGGGGCCAGTCGCGCCGGTGAGCCCCGTGCCGCCGGTGGCGCCCGTGGACCCCGCAGGCCCGGTAGCGCCAGTGGCGCCCGAGGGGCCGTTGGCACCCGTCGTGCCAGTTGCCCCTGTGGCTCCCGTAGCGCCGCCCGCTCCGTTCGTGCCAGTGGCGCCGGTGGCGCCTGTAGCTCCCGCTGCGCCCACCGATCCGTTGGTCCCCGTGGCGCCGGTAGCCCCGGCATCGCCCTTGGCACCTGCGCTACCGGCCGCCCCCGTGACACCGGCATTGCCAGCCGCTCCCGTATTGCCCGTCGGGCCTGTGGCGCCTGTCTTGCCCATGGCGCCGTCGGATCCGTTGGCACAGCCGCCAAGCAGCACCAACGCGCCCAATGTGATACCAACGAAATATTGCTGATTGCGCACGGTCAGACCTCTCTGGTTATTGCGTTGAATCGTCAAATAGTGGCCTGGAGCAATAGTTATGCCCGAGATGAAAGGCGCTTTTTCCCGCGCCGTTCGCGACCGTGCCCATAGCCCTGGAACCCGCTTGTGGATTGGCTTTACGGGAAATGGATGAAGCCGGGATCGTGCGTTTGAAGCGCGCCCTGCGCGTGGCCGTTCCGTTACGCGTTACGTAACGCCCCCCGGCTCCACCGTCAATCAAACAGAAGAAATGGGCGCCTGGCACGCGCGCGCCAAACCCGGGGTTTATCCGGATCGGCAACTGCCAAGCGGCGACAGTCTTGCGCCGGCACGCTGCAGATAATCGCTCCAGGCAACGGACTGCGGCATCGGCCGCAGTGTTCCGCAGATTGCCCGCCACGGAGCTTTCAGCATGACCACACCCCTCTCCCCCGATCTCAAGGCGCGCCGCGAGCGCCTGGTGCTTGACCACTTCGCCGATGAAACCCGGCAGGATTTCGACGCCGTGCTCGCCACCTTCCCGCACCCGCACTACGAGCTGATTCCCAGTGGCGAAGTGCATGACGGCATCGACACCGTGCGCCAGTACTACATCGACAGCCGCCTGGCCTTCCCCGACCAGCGCCACGAGATCATCCAGTTGCGCCACACGGACGATGCCGTGATCGTGGAGTTCTGGCTGCTGGGCACGCACCGTGGCCCGTTGCGCGGCTTGCCGCCGACGGGCAATGCGTTTCGCTGCCGCATGATCGCGCTGTTCATCTTCGAGGGCGAGCGCCTGGTTTGCGAGCGCGTGTATTTCGACACGCTGACGATGCTGCGCCAGTTGCTTGCCGGCACGCCGCCGGACATGCTGCCCCAGCTGATCGGCAGCCTGCTGGGCCAGCCAGAAGCGCGCCAGGCCGAAGCCGCATAAAAAGAAAAACAAGAACCACAGGAGACAACCCATGAAACGCGAACCCGATCCGACAGGCCTGCTGCCGATCTCCGACTTTGACGGCGCCCGCAGCGCCAGCGCGCCACAGGACCGCCTGCGCGCGCTGCGCCGCGGCGCAGCGCGCTTCCGCGAGCAGTTCCTGGAAGCACCGCCGGTCCGGTTCGCGCGCAGCTTCAACCTGCTGCGGGTTCCCTACCCCGCCTGGTATGCCTTTAACGGCGTGTACTCGCAGCAGATGCTCAAGCCGCACCTGATCCACCTGCTGTCGCGCATGGCGCTGATCCAGTACGAGGACTTCGCGGGGTGCCTGCGCACGCTGCTGTTCACCCCCGCGGACTTCGAGGCCGGCGCCGAGACGCCCTACTTCAAACGCATGAGCGCGCAGACGCCGCGGTTCCTGCACAGCACCATCGCCCCCGTCTACGGCACGGTGCTGCAAGCACTGGCACGCTGCGGCGTGGCGCCCGAGCAGATCGACTACATCACCTACGATCACCTGCACACGCAGGACGTGCGCCGCTGGCTCGGCAGCGGCGCGAGCCGCGGATTGCTGCCCAACGCGAGGCTTCTGGTGCACCGGCAGGAACTGGCCAGCGTGCACGGCCTGCTGCCGGTGCAGGCCGACTGGTACTGCCCCAATGGCCTCGCGGACGTGCCGCGGGAGCGCATCGTCGCTTTCGACGGCAGCGTGCACCTGGGCCACGGCCTGGCGCTGGTGCACACGCCGGGGCACACCGAAGGCAATCACTCGCTGGTCTATCGCACGCCCGACGGCATCCGCGTGAGTAGCGAGAACGGTGTCAGCGCGGACAGCTGGTCGCCGGAGCACTCGCGCCACAACGGCATCCGGCGCTTTGCGCGCGCCACCGGCGCCGAGGTGATCCTGAATGGCAATACGCAGGAGGGCAGCAACGACCAGTACCTGTCCATGGTGCTGGAGAAAACCATCGCGGGCGCCTCCGAAGCGCATCCGTTTTGCAACGTCGTGCCGTCGTCCGAGTGCACGCCGTACTGGCTGTTCCCAGGCGCGCCATCCAGCCACTTGTGGGGCGAGACCGAGTTCGGCCACCCGACCAGCACGCGGGCAGACCGGGGGCCCGCGCAATGAACACCGCCACCCTCACCAAGCCCGCCGGCACGGCCGCCGCCGATCCGGCCAGCGACGCCGAACTGTTCCGCAAGATCACATGGCGGCTGCTGCCGCTGCTATGCGTGTGCTATGTCTTCAATTACCTGGACCGGACCAACGTTGGCTATGCGCAGCTGCAGATGCGCGAGGACCTCGGCTTTGGCGATGCCGTCTTTGGCCTGGGCGCGAGCATCTTCTTTCTCGGCTATGCGCTGTTCGAGGTGCCCAGCAACCTGATGCTGGCAAAGATCGGCGTGCGGGCCACGCTGCTGCGCATCATGGGGCTGTGGGGACTGGCGTGCGCGGCCATGATCTTCGTGAGCACGCCCACACAGTTCTATGCGTTGCGGTTCCTGATCGGGGTGCTGGAGGCCGGGTTCGCGCCGGGGGTGCTGTTCTACTTCACGCTCTGGTACCCGTCGCGCCGCCGGGCACAGGTGACGGCGCTGTTTTTCATGGCTTATGGCGCCGCGCCAATCGTGGCCGGGCCGCTGGCGGGCCTGGTGATGACGTTCCTCAATGGCGCGTGGTCCTTGCAGGGATGGCAGTGGCTGTTCCTGCTGGAGGGGATACCGAGCGCGCTGCTGGGCATCCTGGCCTTCTTCATCCTGTCGGACGGCCCTGCGCAGGCACGGTGGCTCAGCGCCCCTGAGCGGCAACGCGTCGCCCGGCTGCTGGAGGAGGACCAGGCCGCCAACGGCATCCGCGCGACCCACGGCTTTGGCGCCGCGATGCGCGACCGGCGCGTGTGGATGCTCGGCCTGATCTCGTTTCTCGCCATCCTGGGCATCTATGCTTTGTCGTTCTGGCAGCCCACGCTGTTGAAGATGATGGGGCTGAGCGTGCTGCAAGTGGGGTTTTACGCGGTGGTGCCGGCGGTCACCGGGATTGTGGCGTCCATCGTCGTGGGGCGCCATTCAGACCGCACGGGGGAGCGGCGCTGGCATTTTGCCGTGGCGGCGCTGGTTGGCGCGCTGGGCTTGTCGCTCACCACGCTGTTCATGCACAACCCGCTGGCGGCGGTGCTGTGCCTGGCGCTGTCGTCGGCGGGCATCTCCAGCGCCTTCACGATTCTCTGGTCCGTGCCGGGCAGCATCCTCGCGGACCGGGGCGCGGCTGCCGGCATCGCCATGATCAGCACGATCGGCAGTAGCGCGGGCCTGGTGGCGCCGGTCATGGTGGGCACCATCAAGGCGGCCACCGGCGGCTTCACGGATAGCCTGTACATCCTCAGCGCGGCCCTGGTGCTGGCCGCGCTGCTCTTCGTGCTGGCGTTTCCCATGCGCATGGCTGCGCTTGAAACCCGCCCCGCGCGTTAAGCGTTCCCGCGGCGAGCATCCAGGCTGAAGCGGCCTGCACCGTAGACCACGATCTGCAGCAGGCCGCCGGCCATCGCAATGTTCTTGAAGAAGTGGATGAACTGGTTCTGGTCCGCCAGGTTGGCATGGAAGGCCAGCGCGGTCGCCACGCTAAAGACAGCCAGGATGGCAGCCACCAGGCGGGTGCGGTATCCCAACACCAAGGCGATGCCGCCCACCACTTCCACGACGATGGCAATGGCCAGCGCCACCTGCGGCAGCGGCAGGCCGACCGACTGAATGTAGCCGATCATGGCGGCCGGCGCGGCCAGCTTGGACGCGCCGGAGAGTAAGAAGATGGCGCTGATCAGAACACGGCCCAGCACTGCCACGCCGGCTGCGGCGGGTGTGTCGGCACGGGAGTTGGCCTGGGAGTTGGCCTGGGCGTTGAGTTGGGCGGCTTGGGACATGGTGGTTCTCCATTTGATACGGCCGCACGGTCATGGCAGGCCGGTTGAGTCAGGGGATCAGGGTTCGGGTTCAGGTTCGGGTTCAGGGTCTGAATCGGGTACTGCAACCGATGGGCCTAAATGTAGGCGGATTTTTACGTCCGCGAAACTGGGATAATATGGATCGAAACGTTCGATAAAATCGATAAGATGCCAAATCCCGGTACGCCCACGCTGGATCAACTGAAGGTGTTCCTGACCGTGGTGGACGTCGGCAGCTTTGCCGGCGCGGCCCGCAAGCTCAGCCGGGCGACCTCGGTCATCAGCTATACGATCGCCAACCTGGAGAATCAGCTCGGCGTGGCGCTGTTCGACCGCAAGACCACCAAAAAACCGCAACTGACCGAGGCGGGCCGCACCGTGCTGGCCGAGGCGCGCACAGTCACCATGGGCATCGACGGGCTGCGCGCGAAGGTCAAGGGCTTGCTGCAAGGCCTGGAGGCCGAGGTCCACCTGACGCTGGACGTGATGCTGCCGGCATCCCGGGTGGTGGACGCGCTGAAGGCCTTTCGAGAGACATTTCCCACGGTAGCGCTGCACCTGCACATGGAGGCACTTGGCGCCGTGACGCAGATGGTGCTGGACCGCGCCGCCACCATTGGCGTTAGCGGGCCGCTCAGCTCGGGCGTAGCGGGAATCGAGCGCATCCGGATCGGCAATGTGATGCTATGGCCGGTTGCGGCGCCGGGCCATCCGCTGGCCAGCGGCAACCCGAATCCACCGGGCGCCGCGCGCCATCATGTGCAACTGGTGCTGTCGGACCGCTCGGCGTTGACGCGCGGCATGGATTTCGCGGTGGTCAGCACGCATACCTGGCGGCTGGCCGATCTTGGCGCCAAGCACATGCTGCTGCGAGAAGGCATAGGCTGGGGCAATATGCCGATGCCCATGGTGCAGGAAGACCTAGACGCGGGCCGTCTGGTGCTGCTCGACCTGCCCGACAATCACGGCAACTTCTACCCCTTCGATGCGATCTACCGGACCGACACGCCACCCGGCCCCGCTGCCGCATGGCTGATCGAACGCTTCTCCGGCCAGGCAGCGGGCTGAACCTGCCCGCCGCTAGCGGGCATTGCCGGCAGCGACGCTGGACACCGGCAACTCAAAGCTGAACACCGTACCGCTGCCGGCGCGCTCCACCAGCCGGATCTGGCTGTGATGCAGCTGCAGCATGCGCTGCACGATCAGCAGCCCCAGCCCGCCGCCGCGATGCGCGCCGCCGGCGCTGAACGGCCGCTGGAACAGGCTCTCGCGCAGTTCCGCCGGAATGCCGGGGCCGGTATCGCTGACGGTGACCGCCACCTTGCCGTCGCGCAGGGCGAGATCGACATCGATGGCGCCTTCGGCGGGTGTATGGCGGATCGCGTTGTCCAGCAGGTTGGTCAGCACGCGCTCGATCATGCCGAGATCGGCCGTGACGGCGGGCAGGCGCTGCGGGATGCCGGCGCGCAGCCGCACATGGCGCGCCTCGGCCGGCAGCTCGAACTTCTGGAACACGTCCTGCACCAGGTCCACCAGCGAAAAATCCTCCAGCGCCGGCTGCACAATGCCGTGCTCCAGCCGCGCCAACTCAAAGAGCGATTGCGCCAGCCGCCCCACCTTGACGCTTTGCGCCAGCGCGATGGCCAGGTAGCGCTGGCGCTCGGCCTCGCTAAGCGTATCGGCCTTGAGCGACAGCGTTTCCAGGTAGCCGTGCAGCGAGGTCAGCGGCGTGCGCAGGTCATGGGAAATATTGGCAACCAGCTCGCGCCGCTCCTGGTCCTGCTTGGTCAGCGCGCGCCATTGCTCGGCGATGCGGTCCGCCATTTGCGCGAAGGCCGCTTCCAGCGCGACGATTTCATCGCGCGCATTGCCGCACGGCGAGCGCGGCACGCGCGGCTGCGTCTCGGGCGCACCATCGGCATCAAACCGCCGCATCGCCTCGGTCAGGCGGCGCAGCGGCCGCGTGATGAGGCCAAACGCCATCAACCCGGCCAGCAATCCCAGCAGCGCCACCAGCCCCATCGACCACAGCGTGGTGCGCAGCACCGAGTTGGCGGAGGCGCGCGCCGCCAGTTCGTCATGCGCCTCGCCCAGCAGCACCACGTAGATGTAGCCGGCGGGCTCGGCACCGCCCACGCGCAGCGGCGCGGCGCTGAACACCTTGCGCCCGCCCGCGCTGCGCGGATCGTCCCCAAGGATAGGCAGCGGCTCGCCGGCCAGCAGGCGCTGCACCGGCTTGAGGTCTACCTGCTGGCGCTGCAGGTGCCCGGCCGGCGCATCGTGCCCCTGGATCCGGCCCTGGCTGTCCAGCAGGTACACCTCCACGCTCGGGTTCACCACCATCAACTGGCCGAACAGGCGGCGCAACGCATCCGGCTTGAGCCCGTTGGCGTCCATCAGCGACGCATTGCGCGCAATATGGCCGGCCAGCCCGCGCGACAGGTCCTGGATGACCTCCTTCTCGCGCATGTCGTTGGAGCGGACCTGCAGCCACGCGGAGGCGCCGCAGCAGGCCAGCAGCAGCACGGAAAACACCAGGGACAGCCGCTGCGTCAGGGTCAGGCGGCGGCTCAGGTTCAGTCCAAGGTCAAGGCTCACGGCGCGCCTCCTTGGGCTCCCGCCGCGAGCTTGTAGCCATGCCCCCATACGGTCAGGATGCGGCTGGGCTGTGCCGGGTCGGCCTCAATCTTGGTGCGCAGCCGGTTGATATGGGTGTTGACGGTATGTTCGTAGCCCTCGTGCTGATAGCCCCAGACGGCGTTGAGCAGGTCCATGCGGGAGAAGACCTTGCCGGGATGCCTGGCGAAGAAATACAGCAGGTCGAACTCGCGCGGGGTGAGCTCGATGCGCCGGCCGTCCACGCTGGCCTCGCGCGTGAGCGGATCGATCGACAGGCCGCCCAGCTCCAGGCTGCCCGCATCGATCCGCAAGTCCTTGGCCATCGCATCCACGCGGCGCAGCAGCGCCTTCACGCGGGCCACCAGCTCGAGCACCGAGAACGGCTTGGCCAGGTAGTCGTCGGCGCCAAGTTCCAGGCCAAGGATGCGGTGGACTTCGCTTGCGCGCGCGCTGGTGATGATGATCGGCGTGTAGCGCGTCATGGCGCGGGCGCGCCGGCAGATCTCCAGCCCGTCCACGCCGGGCAGCATCAGGTCGAGGATCAGCGCGTCCCAGTTGCCCTGCGCCAGCAGCCGCAGGCCTTCGTTGCCGTCGGCGCTGTGCACGACTTCATAGCGCTCGTCGCGCAGGTGCAGGCTCAGTACGTTGGCGATGTCGACGTCGTCTTCGACGATCAGGATGCGCTTGGGGTGATCCATGTTCAGCCTAGAGGCGCGAGCCGGCTCGCGCGTGACAGGGGGGCACAGGAAAAGCGCCGGCCTGGCTATTGTGCAAAATTTTGAGGCGGCGAGTTATCACATTTAATTTAACCTTTGGTGAGGACTCCGGGATGGTGCCAGCCATACGATGCGGCCAACGATCCATGGCAGCGATCGACGGCAAGTCGGTCGCAGCGATCGATACATTGAGGCAAGGAGCACATCATGGGAAGCAGAAGGCGCTTTTTGGTATCGGGCGGTGCCGCCGTGGCGGCGCTCGCGGCCGTTAGCGGCTGGCGCGCGCTGGCCGCCGGCACGGCGAACGCGGGCAAGCCCGCCGAAACCTTCGAGGTAGTACGCTCCGACGCCCAGTGGCGCCAGATGCTCAGCGCAAGCCAGTACAACGTGCTGCGCCAGGAAGGCACGGAGCGGCCCTACAGCAGCCCGCTGAACGATGAGCATCGCGCCGGCATCTTCGCCTGCGCCGGATGCCAGCTCGACCTGTTCTCGTCGCGCACCAAGTTCGACAGCCGCACCGGCTGGCCCAGCTTCTGGGCGCCGCTGGACAACGCCGTGCGCACGAACGAGGATCGGTCCTTCGGCATATCGCGCACGGAGGTGCATTGCCGGCGCTGCGGCGGCCACCTGGGCCATGTGTTCGACGACGGCCCCAAGCCGACCGGGCTGCGCTACTGCATGAACGGCGTGGCGATGACGTTCAAGCCGCAAGCCGCCTGAGCCCGCGCGGGCCTCCAACGCCGACAACAACCAGAGTGAAGCATTCCATGTTCCTTCTTATCCTCGCCTACCTTGGTGGCGCGCTCACCATCCTCAGCCCGTGCATCCTGCCCGTGCTGCCCTTCGTGTTCTCGCGGGCCGACCAGCCCTTTGTGCGCAGCGGCCTGCCGCTGCTGGCCGGCATGGCGCTGACCTTCGCGGCGGTGGCAACGCTGGCGGCGGTGGGCGGCGGCTGGGTGACCCAGGCCAACCAGTACGGACGCTGGCTGGCCATTGCCTTGCTGGCCGTGTTCGGCCTGACGCTGCTGCTGCCGCGCCTGGCCGAGCGGCTGATGCAGCCGCTGGTAAGCGCGGGCAGCCGGCTCTCCGCGTTTGCGCAGGCCGATGGCGGGCAGGTCCGGCCGGGTTCCTCGTTCCTGCTCGGCATTGCCACCGGCCTGCTGTGGGCGCCTTGCGCTGGCCCGATCCTCGGCCTTGTGCTGACCGGTGCGGCGCTGCGCGGCGCCAGCGTCGGCACCACGCTGCTGCTAGTGGCCTACGCGGGGGGCGCGGCCACGTCGCTGGCGGTGGCCTTGCTGATCGGCGGCCGGGTCTTTACCGCGATGAAGCGCTCGCTGGGCGCGGGGGAATGGGTCCGGCGCGGCCTTGGCGCGGCCATGTTGCTCGGCGTGGTTGCCATCGGGCTGGGGCTGGACACCGGTGTGCTGGCCCGCGTCTCGACCGTGGCCACGGGCGGCATCGAGCAGCAGCTGGTCGACAAGCTTTCCGCTAAACAGGCCGAAGCCGGCAATGGCGCGGCCATGGCCACGTCGTCCGGCGCGATGATGCGCGCCACCAGCCTCAAGACCGGCAAGACCAGCGAGAGCGCCGCCGCGGCACTCCCCGTGGAAGGCCAGCTGCCCGGGCTGGGCGGCGCCGTGGCGTGGCTGAACTCGCCGCCGCTCACGGCCGAGGCGCTGCGCGGCAAGGTGGTGCTGGTCGATTTCTGGACCTACTCGTGCATCAACTGCCTGCGCACCCTGCCCTACGTGAAGGCCTGGGCGCAGAAGTACCGCGACCAGGGGCTGGTGGTGATCGGCGTGCATGCGCCGGAGTTTGCCTTCGAGCGCAACCTCGACAACGTGAAGAAGGCCACGCGCGACCTCGGCATCGACTATCCCGTGGCGGTCGACAACAACTACGCGATCTGGCGCGCCTTCAACAACCAGTACTGGCCGGCCCACTATTTCATCGACGCGCAGGGGCAGATCCGCTTTCACCACTTCGGCGAGGGCGAGTACGCGAAATCCGAGCAGGTGATCCAGCAACTGCTGGCGCAAGCGGGCCATGCCGATGCGGCGAAAGTGGCGATGGGCGTCAGCCATGCCGATGCGCAAAGCGTACAAGGCGTGCAGATGGCTGCCGACAAAGCGGAAATCCAGTCCGGCGAAACCTACCTTGGCTATGAGCGGGCGCAAAACTTCGCCTCGCCCGGCGGCGAGGCGCAAGACAAGGCGCACACTTATACCGCGCCCGCCAGCCCTGCGCTCAACGACTGGGGCCTGGCCGGCACTTGGCAGGTGGGTGCGGAGCACGCCACGCTGGCCGGCGCTTCCGGGCGGATCGTCTACCGCTTTCACGCACGCGACCTGCATCTGGTGCTGGGGCCGGGCAAGGACGGCAAGCCGGTGCGGTTCCGGGTGAGCGTGGACGGCGCCGCGCCAGGCGGCGCGCGCGGCACCGATGTGGCGGCGGATGGCAGCGGCACGGTGACCGAGCAGCGGCTATACCAGCTGGTACGGCAGACGGGCAAGGTGGCCGACCGCACGTTCACGATCGAATTCCTGGACCCCGGCGTGGAGGCTTATGCCTTTACCTTCGGTTGATGCGCGCGCAAGCCGCCCTATTCCACCCATATTCCACCCATATTCCACGCATTAATTACGACACTGCAACGTTCAAGGACAGGCAATCATGACCACGCAAACATCAACCGGTTTCTCCTGGTGGACGCGCTCGTCCGCCGCAAAAGTCGCTGGCCTCGTCATGCTGGCGGCAAGCCTGCTGGCCTGGCAGCGCGTGGCCAACTCGGCTGAAGACGCCGTCAAGATCCCGCCGCCCGCGCTCGATGAAAAAGCCAGCGCGGCGCCAACGGAAACGGCCGTGTTCGCCGGCGGCTGCTTCTGGGGCGTGCAAGGCGTGTTCCAGCACGTGCGCGGCGTGAAGCAGGTCACGTCCGGCTATGCCGGCGGCGCAGCCAGCACTGCCCAGTACGAGACCGTCAGCGGCGGCGGCACCGGCCATGCGGAATCGGTGCAGGTCACGTTCGACCCGGCTCAGATCAGCTACGGCCGCCTGCTGCAGATCTTCTTCTCGGTCGCGCACAACCCTACGCAGCTCAACTTCCAGGGCCCGGACCACGGCACGCAGTACCGCTCGGCGGTGTTCCCGCTCAACGCCGAGCAGCGCAGCGTGGCGCAGGCCTATATCGCGCAACTGGGCAAAGCCAACGCGTTCAAGGCACCCATCGTTACCCGCATCGAGGACTACAAAGCCTTCTACCCGGCGGAGAGCTATCACCAGAATTTCCTGACCCTCCATCCTTCGCACCCGTACATCGTCATCAACGACATGCCCAAGATCGGCTACCTGAAGCAGATGTTCCCCGACCTGTATCGCAACGACCCGGTGCTGCTGAAGGTGGCGGGCTCGTGATGGCCACGCGCTGCGCCGTATTGCGCGGTGCAGCGCCGCCGCTCAGCCCCGGCCCTTGAGGATTGCGCTGCCGGCGTAGCGCGCCTGCGCCCCCAGCGTGCGCTCGATGCGGATCAACTGGTTGTACTTCGCGGTGCGATCCGCGCGGGAGATGGACCCCGTCTTGATCTGGCCGCACCGGGTCGCCACCGCAAGGTCCGCGATGCTCACGTCCTCGGTCTCGCCCGAGCGATGCGACATCACCGCCCTGTACCCGGCCGCGTGCGCCACGCCCACGGTATCGAGCATCTCGCTCAGGGTGCCGATCTGGTTGGGCTTGACCAGGATGGCGTTGGCAATGCCACCCGCGCGCAGGTTTCGGTTTGGGATTAGGATCTCGGCTTCGACCCCGCAATGACAAGGCCACCGGACCCGCACCATGTTTCAGCTATCCAGCGACACCGCCCCACTCTCCAAGGCCGCGCAATATGAAGAACTGGCCGCACAGGCGCGCTCCCTGCTGGCGGACGAGACCGACCGCATCGCCAAGGCCGCCAACTTTTCGGCGCTGGTCTACCACGCGCTGAAGGATCTCAACTGGGCGGGCTTCTACTTCTACGACGGCACCGAACTGGTAGTGGGGCCATTCCAGGGCAAGCCCGCCTGCGTGCGGATCGGCCTGGGCAAGGGTGTCTGCGGCACTGCGGCGCAAACTCGCAGCACGCAGGTCGTGCGGGACGTGCATGCATTTGCCGGCCATATCGCCTGCGACGCGGCCTCCGAATCGGAAATCGTCGTGCCGCTGATCGCTGCTGACGGCACGCTCATCGGCGTGTGGGACGTGGACAGCCCCGTGATTGCCCGCTTCGATGACGAAGACGCGGCGGGCATGGAAGCACTGTGCCGGGTGTTTGTGGAGATGGGCTGGACGCAGGCCTAGGCAATGGATTGCGCTTGACCCGGTGCCGCCGGTGGTGCCGCCGGTGGTGCCGCCGGTATGAGCCCGTAGCGGGACATGACCGCAACCAGCGCCGCGCGGTCGGGTGGCGCGCCGGCATTGACAACATCGGCGACGTCGCGGAAGTACTGGGCCCCGATGTCCGGCGTGAGAACAACCAGTGCGCGAGCCACATCGCCGTGCGGGTTACTGAACTGATGCACCGATCCGCGCGGGGTATGCATCCACTCTCCCGGCGCCAGGTCTAGGGCCACCCCGTCGACAGCGTACCGAAGCCTGCCCGCCAGCACATAGACGCACTCTTCGTTGTGCGTGTGGCTGTGCGCTGGCGGCACCTGCGAGCCGGGCGGCACCGTCAATTCGAATACGCCCATCCCACCCGTTGCGGCGCCATCGATCAGGTATTGGATGTGCAATTGACCCACCTGGATCGAATCGCCCGGAGTCCCGCCATCAAGCGCCATTTTCAGTCTCCCACCAATTCAAAGAACCGCTCGCCCGTGCCGCTATTGCGATTCTAGGTCAGCGTGGATGCTTGCGACAGGACCATCGCCGAACGGGAAGCGGGAGGCGGGCGGCGCAATGGCTTGCACTGCGCCCACTCTGGCACGATGATGCATGCTGCGCATTCCCCCGACCTATCGCAGCTTTCCCTCCAAGCCACCCGGCCTTTACCCGTGACCGCCCACGCCCAACCCTCCCGGAACGCCATCGCGTCGTTCTATTTCTACTACGTCGCGCTGTATGCCCCGGTTGCGATCACCATCAGCTTCTTCCCCCTCTGGATCCGAGCCCAGGGCCTGAGCGAGCAGCAGACCGGGATGGTGCTGGCGCTCGGCGCCGCGCTGGCAGTGCTGGTCAATCCGGCCGTGGGCGCCATGGCGGACCAGTACCGCAGCCGCAAGGTGATCCTGCTGGCGCTGGTGGCCAGTTCCGCGCTGAGCGCCGGGCTGCTGTTCAGCGCGCAGGGCTTCATCGGCGTGCTGCTGGTCTTCCTGGCCATCAAGGCCTGCTCGGCGGGCCTGATACCGCTGAGCGAATCCATGGCGCTGGCCGGCATGCCGCGCTATGGCTTTGACTTTGGCCGCTTGCGCAGCGCCGGGTCGATGTCGGTGGTGGCCATGTCGATCGTGCTTGGCTGGCTGGTGGATCGCGCGGGGACCGAGGTGATCGCGATCGTGTTCGTGGCGGCGTACCTGGCACAGGGCCTGCTGGCGCTGGCGCTGCCCAACGACACGCTAGCGGCGCGCCATGCGGTGAAAGCGCCGTTGCAACAGGTGCTGCGGCTGCCCGGTTTCTCGCTGTTCCTGGCCAGCGCCGCGCTGTCGCAAGCGTGCCACGGCTTCTTCTACAGCTACAGCGCGCTGTACTGGAAAAGCGTGGGGTTCCCGGCATCGACCATCGGCTACCTGTGGGCGCTGGGCGTGATCGCGGAGATCACGGCGTTCACCTTCGGCTCGCGGCTGCTGGCGCGGGTATCGGCGCCAGCGCTGATCGCGCTGGCCTGCGCGGCGGGCATCCTGCGCTGGTCGATGATCGGCCTGGCCGAGAGCGCCGGGGTGGCCATGCTGGCGCAACTGCTGCAGGGCGCCACGCTAGGCTTCACGCAACTGGGCGCGGCGCAGTACATCCGCACCCGGGTGCCGGCGCAGGTCATCTCCAGCGGCACGGGCCTCTACTCGGCCTGTGCCGGCTTGCTGACCGCTGCCTGCGTGTTCCTCGGCAGCTACCTGTTTGCCAGCGTGGGCGGCCGCGCCTTCTTGCTCACGGCTGCGCTTTGCGGCGCGGGCCTTGCGGCGGCGCTTGCCCTGCAGGCGCATGAGGCACGCCAGGCGAGCATGGCGCAATGGCGTACGTAATGGCGCACGTAATGGCGGGCATAACGCCGCGATGCGCGCCGGCGCCTACTCGGGCCGGATGTCCGCCACCTTGGCGACCTTCCTCCAGCGCTCCACCTCGGACGCAATGAAAGCGGCGAACTCAGCCGGCTTCATCACCGCCGGCTCCGCGCCTTCCTTGAGCAGGAACGCCTTCATGTCCTGCGACTGGACGATCTTGCCGATCTCACCATTGAGCTTGTCCACCAGGGCTTGCGGCGTGCCGGCAGGCGCCAGTATGCCCCACCACAATTCCACGGCACTGCCTTTGTAGCCGGCCTGCTCCAGCGGCACCAGATCCGGCGCCACGGGCGAGCGCTCGGCCGTGGTAACGGCCAGCGCCCTGACCCGCCCGCTCTTGACCTGTGAGAGGATGGACGGCGCGCTGGCCACCATCATCTGGATCTGGCCGCCTACCATGTCGGTCACAGCCGGCGAGATACCCTTGTATGGGACATGGGTCAGCTTGATATCGGCCGCGTCCGCGAACAGTTCGCTGGCGAACTGGTTGATGCTGCCCGCCCCCGAAGTCCCGTAGTTGAGCTTGCCCGGATTGGCCTTTGCGTTGGCCACCAGATCGGCCACCGACTTGAACGGCGAATTGGCGGACACCGTCACCAGCAAGGGGCCTTTGGCGAGCATGCCCACGGGCTTGAAGCTCTTCACTGCGTCATAAGGCAGGTTGGTCCGGATGGCCGCCCCGGTCGTGAAGGTCGACGTCACCATCAGCAAGGCGTAGCCGTCCGCCGGCGCCCTCGCGACATAGGTACCCGCAATGACCCCGCCACCCGCTGGCTTGTTCTCGACCAGCACGGGTTGCCCCAATGCGTCCTGCAGATGCTTGCCGATGGCACGCGCGAAGAGATCGACAGAGCCGCCCGGCGCACTGCCGACGACGAGGCTGATCGGCTTGGAGGGGTAAGGAGCGGCTTGCGCAAGGGCCGGTGCGGGAAGGCAAACGGTTGCCAACGCCGCCAGTACGAACCTGCTGCGGTTGGCCGCGCGCGTGGTCAATGTAGTAAATGACATCCATGTCTCCTCGGTTGATGCCTGTTGGTATGGCCGCGGGAACCTGAACGCCACGTGCCGCGTGGGCGGATTCTTCTCTGCCGGACCGATTGCGTCCAGCTTATTTTTTCTATCCTTTCAGAAGAAAAAGTAATCAATTAACTGGGAGTGCGAAGCACTCCTCTTCAAGCCAGGTTCGCCCGCCGCAGCTTTGCCCTTAACGTCTCGATCTCGTCCAGCAGGTCGAGCACGACGGCCGCGCCGGCCACCCCGAGCTCCAGGTCGCGCGCGAGCCGCAGCGCCGTGCGGGCACGCTTGAGCGTGGCGCCGTCGAAACGCCAGCGCGGCGCGTCCTCTCCGCGCGGCGTCAGCACGCCCTCCTCCACCAGTGCCACCACCTGTCCAATGTCGGCATGACAGGCCACGCTCAGCTCCACCAGCGTGAACTGCACCTCTTCTTCGACAAGGACGCCATGCAGCATCGATATGCCTTGATCGCTCATCGCATCAAGCCTCCAGTGAACGGCGCGGGGCAAAGCCGCTAAAGGTCTTGGCCATTTCGCGGTACGCATCATTGGCCTTTTCCGTGTCCGCGGGCGGCAAGACGATCGACAGCACCGCGTACAAGTCGCCGGGCGGCGTGCTGGGAAGGCCCTTGCCCTTGAGGCGCAGCTTGCGGCCCGCCGACGAGCCCGGCGGCACGCTCAGTTGCACGCTGCCGTCCGGCGTGGGTATGCCGACGCTGGCGCCCAAGGCGGCTTCCCATGGGGCCACGGGCAGGTCGAGGTAGACGTCGCGATCGACTACGCGGAACAGCGGGTGCGGCGCGATCTCGATTTCGAGATAGAGGTCGCCGGCGGGAGCGTCTCCAAGTCCGGGGCCGCCCTGGCCTGCAAGCCGAAGATGCTGTCCACTGCGAATGCCCTTGGGAATATTGACTTCCAGCTGCCGCTCCTGCAGTCGCACGTGCCCACTGGCGTCTGCCTGGGGCGCGCGCAGAGTGATGGTGCGGCGCCCGCCCCGGTAGACGTCCTGCAGATCGATCTGCACCTTGGCATGGTGATCGCCCCCTGCCATGCGGGCAGCGCCTCGCCCGCCGCGAGACTGCGCATGCCTGGCGCCGAAGAGCGACTCGAAGAAGTCGCTGCGATCCAGGTCTTGCTCGAAATCCGCCTCGCCGCCGCTGTATTCGAAGCCGCTATCCCATCCCGGCGGCGGGGTGAACTCGCGGCCGCTCTTGTACCGCGCCCCCACGTCGTCGTAAGCGGCGCGCTTCTCCTCGTCTTTCAGTGCCACATACGCCTCGGCCACATCCTTGAAGCGAGCCTCCGCATCCGGCTCCTTGCTGACGTCCGGGTGATACTTGCGCGCCAGCTTGCGGTAGGCGCGCTTGATGTCATCCTGCGTGGCCGTGGGCTCCACCCCGAGCATCGCGTAGTAATCCTTGTACTCCATGAATGCCCCCGGGCAACTGGCGTGCGGAACGCGCACGGCGCTTGGCGAATGATGCGCTCGACCTGCGGCTCTCAGTATAGGCAAAGGCACGGGCATGCGGTTCGATGCGGTTCGCCCTGCGCGCGCTGTCCGCACACGTATCCATAACGTGGCGTGCGCAACTGCGGAACCTGCTATGTTAGCGGCAAGCCAGCTAATGGAGGCATCGGTGAAAGATGTGGCATCCGCCCCGCAAGACGCTGAACAATCATGGCTCGGCAAGCTCGGCCCGGGCTTGATCACCGGCGCGGCGGACGACGATCCCAGCGGCATCGCCACTTATTCGCAAGCGGGCGCGCAGTTTGGCTTCAACATGTTGTGGACGGTGCTGCTCACCTACCCGTTGATGGTGGGCATCCAGGTGGTGAGCGCCAGGATCGGGCGGGTGAGCGGCCATGGGCTGGCCACCAATATCCGCAGGCATTACCCCGCGTGGCTCCTGTATGCCGTGGTCAGCCTCTTGCTGGTTGCCAACACGATCAATATTGCGGCCGACGTCTCGGCCATGGGCGAGGCGCTGCGGCTGATCGTGGGCGGGCCGGCCCAGCTTTATGCCGTGGTGTTCGGCATGATCTCATTGCTGCTGCAGGTGTTCGTGCCCTACCGGCGCTATGTCCGCTTGCTGAAATGGCTCACGCTGGCCTTGCTGGCCTACGTGGCCACGGCGTTTGTCGTGCATATCCCGTGGTCGCAGGTGCTGTCGAAGGCGCTGCTGCCGCATATGTCCTGGAAGCCCGAGTATGTCACGACCGTGGTGGCGGTGTTCGGCACCACCATCAGCCCCTACCTGTTCTTCTGGCAGGCATCGCAGGAAGTCGAGGATCAGCTCGCCAACCCCCAGGCCCGGCCCCTGATCAATGCGCCCTGGCAGGCGCAATCCAATTTGCGGCGCATCAAGATCGATACCTATGTCGGCATGGGTTTCTCGAACCTGGTGGCGTTTTTCATCATCCTGACGACAGCGGTGACGCTCAACCTGCATGGCGTCACCGATATCCAGACCTCGGCACAGGCAGCCACCGCGCTGCGCCCGATTGCCGGCGATTTCGCCTTCATGCTGTTCAGTGCCGGCATCATCGGCACCGGCTTGCTGGCGATTCCCGTGCTGGGCGGATCCTCCGCCTATGCCATGGCGGGCGCCTTCAAATGGAAAAACAGCCTGGAGCGCACGCCGATGACGGCAAAGGCCTTCTACGGCATCATCGCCGTCTCCACCCTGATCGGCATCGCGCTGGGCTTTACCGCGATCGACCCGATCAAGGCGTTGTACTGGAGCGCCGTCATCAACGGCGTGATCTCCGTGCCGATCATGGCGGTGACGATGCTGATGGCGGCGCGCACCGACATCATGGGCGAGTTCGTCGTCAGCACAAGGCTGAAGGTGCTGGGGTGGCTCGCCACGCTGATGATGGCCTTGGCTGTCTGCGCGATGCTGGTGACCATGCGCGCCTGAGCCACGCTTGAGCGGCGCCTGTCCAGCAAGTGCTTGCGCAAAGCGAAGTGCGATGAAAGACATCTCCGTGTCCGCCATCGTACCGACGCCATGGCCGATCCATGTCGTTGATCAATCCCACCCATGAGCCGGTTGGCGATGCTATGAGCGACATCGGCCGCGGCGGCGACAAGCTTGGCAAAGTTGACCACATCATGCTGGACGTACCGGGCGGGCGCATCGCCTATGCGGTGCTGTCCTTTGGCGGATTCCTCGGCATGGGCGGAAAGCTCTTCGCCGTGCCCTGGTCCGCGCTCACGCTCGACGTCCAGTGCAAGAGCTTTGTGCTGGGCATCGAGAAAGAAGTGCTAGAGGCCGGGCCGGGCCGCAAGGCGCCATGGATTGAACGCGGAAAGCGCATCGCTGCGCGCGGGAACTTCCAGCACGCAGCGAGGGCGGTGCCAGGCGACATTCAGCCTTGGATCCAGCCTTGATTACGGCGGCTGAACAAGACTCGCCAGGAAGCGCCAGCGGAGAAAGCCAACTGCATTTGCGCCGGCTCGATCGGCCATGCGCCGGACGTCGCGGACAGATTTGGCGGCCTGGATGTGGATCTGGACTGGGGAAAGGTGCTGTCCGTGGGAGTCGCGAAGCAGGATCGCATCGAAAAGAAGAATGCCGACCTGATCTTCCGGAACCGGCAGCAGCATGCGTCGATGAAGAACTGAAGCCCCGGGCCCGGACGGCAGGCGCAGGTACAAGCAACGCGGCAAGGTTCGGGCTTTCGCTCAAGAACAGGAGAGCAAGATGAACACCTCAACAACGCGCTCGCGCTGGATGCGCGCGGCGACCATGAAGGCCGCCGCGGCATTCGGCCTGGCGCTGGCACTCGGCGTCGTGTCGACGGCACCGGCCCTCGGCGACGACCACCATTTCGGCCAGAACCAAGGCAACCAGCATGCTTCGTCCCATCAGGGACACAACGGCAACGGGCAGGGCAACCAACACTACGATCACTCCCGTGACCATCACAACTATCGCGGCTATCGCGGCTATCGCGGCAACTACCATGACAACCAGCGCTATATCTACGCGCCACCGCCGGTAGCTTACGTGCCCCAGCCGGCGCCCGGCATCAGCCTGTTCTTCCCCCTGCAAATCCGCTAGCCAGGCAAGGCACGGGCAAGCGGCAAACCTCCCGGGCAACGAATACGTTGCCCGGACGCCCGCTGCCAGCGCCTTTGATCTCCCACATTGCTGACCTATATTTTTTTTGCAGGTGGCTCCGGGATCGTCCCGGGGTTCTCACTTGCGCGGCTGGCGCAAATTGCCTGGCACATAACCCTCATAACCCAACTCAGCATTGGGAGGCAAAAGATGACATCCACCCACGATCCGAGGGCCAATCATCTCCTTGCCGTATTGCCCGAAGGGGAGTGGTTGCGTCTTGCACCACACCTGATCCTGACCGAGCTGCCCCTGGGCCATGTGGTGTATGAGTCGGGTGACCAGCTCGGCTATGTGTATTTCCCGACCACGTCGATCGTCTCCCTGCTCTACGTGATGGAGGACGGCGCCTCCGCCGAGATCGCCGTCGTCGGCAATGAGGGCATTGTCGGCATTGCCTTGTTCATGGGCGGCGAGACAACGCCCAGCCGGGCCATCGTGCAAAGTGCCGGCCATGGCTATCGCCTGAGTGCCAAAGTGCTGAAGCAGGAATTCACGCGCGGCGGCCCCATCCAGCATTTGCTGCTGCGATACACGCAGGCGCTGATCACCCAGATGGCCCAGACCGCGGTTTGCAACCGGCATCACTCCATTGAGCAGCAACTCTGCCGCTGGCTGCTGTTGAGCATCGACCGGCTGCCGTCCAATGAACTGACGATGACGCAGGAGCTGATTTCGAACATGCTTGGCGTGCGCCGTTCCGGCGTGACCGAAGCGGCCTTGAAACTCCAGAGCGCCGGCCTGATCCAATACAGCCATGGCCATATCGCGGTGCTCGACCGGCCAGCGCTGGAAAAACATGCTTGCGAATGCTACGCGGTGGTCAAGCGTGAGTTCGACCGCCTGTTGCCTGCCACGCCGGCGACCTGAACCTCGCCACACCAGCGGTTGGCAGCCATTAGTAGTCGCTGCCAGCCGCCGGTAGCCGGAAGCTGGTAGCCGTTACTCCTCGCTGGTCCACTCCACCTCGACGCCAAGGCTGCGCAGGTTCTCGACAAAGCGCGGATGGGCCCGGCGGATGGGCGCGGCGTTGCGGATCTCCGAGCGGCCGTCGATGCTCGCGGCCACCATGAGCAAGGCGATGGCCACGCGGATGATGTACGGGCTTTCCACCACCGCCGGCGTCAGGGGATTGCCACCAAAGGTGATGAGCCGGTGCGGGTCGGACGAGAACACATGGGCGCCGAACTTCGACAGCTCGCCGGTCCAGCCCAGCGCGCCGTCGTACACCTTGTTCCAGAACATGGCGTTGCCCTGCGCGCGCACGCCCAGCGCGATGAAGATGGGCAGCAGGTCAACCGGGAAGTAAGGCCACGGCGCAGCCTCGACCTTGGTCAGCACGTTGCTGGTAAACGGCGTCTGCACTTTCAGGGGGCCAGCGCTGGTGGCGCGGGACCAGCCATCTTCGTGCGTGATCTGCACCCCAAACTTGGCGAAGGTGCGGTCGATCAGCGGGAAATTCCCCGGCGCGCTGTTGCGCACCACGACATCGCCGCCGGTGATGGCGCCCAGCGCCAGGAAGGTGGTGATCTCGTGAAAATCCTCGTCGAAGGTAAAGTCGCCCCCCTTGAGCTTGTTGCCGCCATGCACCGTCAGGCGCGAGGTGCCCATGCCTTCGATGCGCGCGCCCATCATCGCCATGAAGCGGCAGAATTCCTGCACATGGGGCTCCGATGCAGCATTGGTGAGCGTGGAGGTGCCACCCGCGGCGGCGGCGCACAGCACGAAGTTCTCCGTGGTGGTGACCGATGCATAGTCGAGCCAATGGTCGATGGGCGTCAGCTGGCCGGCGCTGCGCACCAGCAGCGATCCGTCGGCGCGCTCCACCTCGCCACCAAAGCGGCGGAAGACATCGACGTGCGGATCGATCTCGCGCACGCCAAGCGTGCAACCCTTGACGTTGTCCTCCAGCCGGGCCACACCGAAGCGGGCAAGCAGCGGCGGCACCAGCATGATGGACGAGCGCATCTCTTCCGGCAGGCGATGGCGGGCCGCGTCGAACACGGTCTCCTGATGGTGCAGCGACAGCGTGCCGCTTGCGTCATCCATATGCACCTTGCTGCCCAGCGCGCGGAAGATGTCGAGAATCTTGCGCACATCGGTGATGTCGGGCACGCCGTGCAGGCGCAAGGGCTCATCGGTCAGAAGCGTGGCGCAGAGCACAGGAAGCACTGCATTCTTGTTGGCGGAAGGGGTAATACGCCCCCGGAGCGGCTTGCCGCCGTGCACGATGAGATTGGACATGGGATGGGATATTGCGAGACGAGCCCGGACAGGATGGAACAACGCCCAGCATTGTACTTGCACTGCGAACGGTGCGACCGGCACCCGCCCCGGTCAAGCCCGGGGATCCGGGTCAAGGCGCACGGAGGACGCCGCTGTGACCGATGCCGCATCCTTGCGACAACGTGCCACGGTAAAGGCGCGTTTGAAATCGCTGAAGGCTGATAATATCGTCGTCAATTCACCGACCTTTCGCGTGCGCGCCTTTCCCCGCCGGTTCTGGATTACCGGACTCCTCCTTACCGCCTTCCTGACAGTGCAACTGGCAGCGGCGGCTTACGCCTGCATGGGAAGCCGTTACTCGTCTGGTTCGCCCGGTTCGCCTGTATCGGCGGGCCAGATGGTAGACATGGCGGGCATGATGGCGTCGTGTCCCGAAATGGCCGAGCAGTCCAAACAGACAACGCTCGGCAGCCATGACGGGCTTTGCCTCGAACATTGCCAGCTAGGCGCCAAGTCGGTCGACCACGCCACCCCGCAGATCCCCGGCTTCCTGCCGGTCCTTGTCAGCCTTGTTGAACCCGCTCCCGTTGCCGAACTCACCCGGCACACGGTTCTGCTAGGCGAAGCCATCGCGCGCGCGCCACCGCCGCCCATCCCGATCCTGCACTGCTGTTTCCGAACCTAGCCTCCGAAGCCACGCTTGTTTCGTGCCCTGCCGCCTGAGCGGCCGGGTCGTCGTTGCTTCCCGGAGGCTTTATGCATTTCCTTCGTCGTTTCATGCAGGCGCTCCTGTGCGCGCCTGCATTTGGCCTGGGCGCGCCACTTGCTGCGCACGCCCAGCCAGCACCCACCTTGTCCGTCGAGGAAGCCGTTGCGCTGGCCACCACGCGCGCCGGCAATGGCGAGACTTCCCACGGCAGCGTTGAAGCTGCTGTTCAAATGGCCGTGGCCGCCGGCCAGTTGCCTGACCCGGTGCTCAAGCTCGGGTTCAACAATGTGCCGGTCAACGGACCGGACCAGTTCTCCCTGACCCGCGACTTCATGACCATGCGCTCCATTAGCGTCATGCAAGAGTTCACGCGCTCGGACAAGCGCCGCGCCCGCGCGGAGCGCTTCGAGGCAGAAGCCGCGGCAGCGCAGGCGCGGCGCGCGGTCAGCCTGGCCAATGTGCAGCGCAGCGCGGTCACGGCCTGGCTCGATCGCTGGTACGCCGAACAGGCCGGCGTGCTGCTCGGGCACCACGGCCATCCGCTGGAACTAGAGCTGCAGGCCGCCAAGGCCGCCTATCGCAGCGGTCGTGGCACGCGGGCGGACGTACTGGCCGCGGAGATGGAAATCCAGAAACTGCAGGACCGGCTCGACGAGAACCAGGCCGCCATCGACGCCGCCCAGGTGGCGCTCGCCCGCTGGGTCGGGCAGGCAGCCAGTCGCCCCCTATCGGAAAGGCCAACCCTTGCCATTCCCCCGCGCGTGCAAGCGCTGGCCGGGTCCGAACTGGACGCGGTGCCGGAAATGGTGGCATCGCAGCGCGAAATCGCGTTGGCCGAAGCCGACGTCCGGGCGGCAACCGAGGCCAGCAAGCCGGACGTGACCGTCGAACTGATGTACAGCCAACGGGGTTCCGCCTATTCCAATATGGGTTCGCTGAACGTCAGCTTCCCGGTGCCATGGGACCGGGGCAGCCGGCAAGACCGCGAAGTGTCGGCCAAGCTGGCGCAGGCGCAGGAAGCCCGTGCCAGGTCCGAGATCGTTGCGCGCAATACCAAGGCCGCGCTTGGGGCGAAACTCTCTGAGTTGCGGCGCAACCTTGATCGGCTCAAGCGCTATGACGAATCCATCCTGCCGCTGGCAAACGCCCAGGCGGACGCGGCATTGACGGCTTACCGGGCCAACACCGGATCGCTGCTGGCGGTGGCCGAAGCCAACCACCGGGTCATCGACACGGCGCTCGACCGGCTGACCCTTGAAGCGAAGACAGCCAGGGGCTGGGCCGACCTGGCCTTCCTCGTCCCGCTACCCACCGCGCAGACCGAACCCGCCGCGAGGGATTCCAAATGAAGAAACAAGTCATCTTCTCCCTGCTGGCACTCGCTGCCGCCGGGGGCGTCCTCTATGGCACCTATCAACTGGGCGTCAGCCGGGGCGAAGCACGCAAGCCACCCTCGACGGCAGCGCGAAACCCATCCGCGGCCGGTGACGCGGATCCTCGGGCCCGCAGGAAGATCCTGTACTGGCATGACCCGATGGTGCCCGGCCAGCGGTTCGACAAGCCCGGCAAATCCCCCTTCATGGACATGCAGCTGGTGCCGGTGTTTGAGGATGCCGGCACCAGCGCCGCGGCGGTCACCATCGACAGCCGCGTCACGCAGAACCTGGGCATCAGGACCGCGCAGGTCAAGCCCGGCCGGCTCGATGCCGTGCTGGAGGTGCCGGGCAACGTGGCCATCAACGAGCGCGGTATCGCCGTCGTCCAGGCGCGCACCGCGGG
Organism: Cupriavidus sp. GW822-FHT02D05; assembly: GCF_058802485.1. Lineage (NCBI taxonomy): Bacteria > Pseudomonadati > Pseudomonadota > Betaproteobacteria > Burkholderiales > Burkholderiaceae > Cupriavidus > Cupriavidus sp. GW822-FHT02D05. Next base: position 180,296 of record NZ_JBXAOE010000004.1, read on the forward strand.
CTACGTCGAGCACGCTTATGCCAGGACCACCCTTGACCCCGTCAAGCGTGGCCAGCCGTTGATCGTCCTCTATGCGCCCGAGTGGGTCGCCGCGCAGGAGGAGTACCTTGCGGTCGCGCGCATGAGCGGCAACCTGTACGGCGACTTGCGCGGCGCCGCCAGCGCGCGCATGCGTCAGGCTGGCATGGACGATAGCCAGATCCGGCTGGTGGAGACCACCGGCAAGCTGCAGCCCCGGCTCACCATCACGAGCCCCGTCGATGGAGTCATCACGGAAGTCGGCGCGCGCGATGGCATGACTGTCTCGCCCGGCATGACGTTGTTCCGCGTGGCCGATCTCTCCACCGTCTGGGTCCTGGCGGAACTGCCGGAGAGCCAGGCTGCAGCCGCCCGGCCCGGACAGCAGGTTTCGGCTACCGCGCCGGCACTGCCGGGGCAGACACTAACCGGCAAGATAGACGCCATCCTGCCCGACGTGAATCCAGGCACGCGCACGCTCAAGGTGCGCATCGAGCTCGCCAACAAGAACCGGCAGTTGCTGCCCGGCATGTTTGTCAGTGCCAGGTTCGGCGCGAGGCCGGGTGCCGACCAGTTGCTGGTCCCGACCGAAGCGCTGATCCGTACCGGCTCGCGCACGGTGGCCATGGTCGCGACCGGCAACGGCGGCTTCAGTCCGGTGGAGGTAAGAACCGGCGCGGAAGCTGGTGGCCAGACCGAGGTGACCGAAGGCCTGAAGGCAGGCCAGGCGGTGGTGGTCTCTGGCCAGTTCCTGCTCGACTCCGAGGCGAGCCTGCGCGGCACCACGACACGCATGGAGAGCGCGAGCGCGCCATCCGCGCCATCCGCGCCATCGACACCATTGGCACCATTGGCACCATCGGCAGCCGGCGCGGAGCATGAAGGCGCCGGCCGTATCGAAGCCGTCACGCCGGAGGGCCTGACGCTGTCTCACGGACCGATCCCCACGCTCCAGTGGGGCGCCATGACCATGGACTTCGCAGCGCCGGCAGCGGGCCTGCCAAAAAACCTGAAGGCGGGCCAGGAGGTGCGCTTCCGTTTCCGGATAAACGATGACGGCGTGCCGGTCCTGTCTTCCGTGCAGCCAGCCACCGCTGGCGCGGGGGACAAGCCATGATCGCCAACCTCATCCGCTGGTCGATCCGGAACCGCTTCCTGGTACTGCTTGCCACGGTCATCCTGACGGCCTGGGGCATGTGGGCGGCGCGCAGCATGCCGCTGGACGCCTTGCCTGACCTCTCCGACGTGCAGGTCATCATCCGCACGCCCTACCCCGGGCAAGCGCCGCAGATCGTCGAGAACCAGGTCACGTATCCGCTGACAACGACCATGCTGTCGGTGCCAGGGGCAAAGACGGTGCGGGGATACTCGTTCTTCGGCGACTCCTTTGTCTATGTCTTGTTCGAGGACGGCACCGACCTGTACTGGGCCCGTTCGCGCGTGCTGGAATACCTGAATCAGGTCCAGTCGAAACTGCCTGCCGCCGCCAGGCCGGCGCTTGGGCCGGATGCGACCGGCGTGGGTTGGATCTACGAGTACGCCTTGATCGACAAGACCGGCCACCACGATCTGGCACAGCTGCGGGCGCTGCAGGACTGGTTCCTGCGCTTCGAGCTGAAGTCGCTGCCCAATGTCTCCGAAGTAGCATCCATCGGCGGGATGGTCAAGCAGTATCAGATCGTCCTGATGCCTGACAAGCTGCGCGCCTACAACATCCCGCAAGCGACGATCCTGGCCGCATTGAAGGGGGCCAACCAGGAGACAGGCGGCTCCGTGCTGGAACTCGGGGAAGCCGAGTACATGGTCCGCGCTTCCGGATACCTGAAGACGCTGGACGATTTCCGGCAGATACCGCTCAACGTCAACAGTGCAGGCATCCCCGTGCGCCTTGGCGACGTGGCCACCATCCAGCTCGGCCCGGAGATGCGGCGCGGCATTGCCGAGCTGGACGGCCAGGGCGAAGTCGCTGGTGGCGTCATCATCATGCGCTCCGGCAAGAATGCACTGGAGACCATCGAAGCGGTCAAGGCGAAGCTTGCGGCGCTGAAGCCCAGCCTGCCGCCCGGCGTGGAGATCGTGCCGGTCTATGACCGGTCGAGCCTCATCAACCGGGCAGTGGACAACCTCACGCACAAGCTGGTGGAAGAGTTCATCGTGGTGGCGGTGGTCTGCCTCGTGTTCCTGTTCCACCTGCGCTCCGCGCTGGTCGCGATCGTGTCGCTGCCGCTTGGCATCCTCGCCGCCTTCCTGGTGATGCGGTACCAGGGCGTCAATGCCAACATCATGTCGCTCGGCGGCATCGCCATTGCCATAGGGGCCATGGTCGACGCGGCCGTGGTGATGATCGAGAACGCGCACAAGCACATAGAGCACTGGCGGGCCGAACATCCCGGCCGGCATCTGGCCGGCGACGAGCAATGGCGCGTGATCAGCGACTCGGCGGCGGAAGTGGGCCCCGCCCTGTTCTTTTCGCTGCTGATCATCACGCTGTCGTTTATCCCCGTGTTTACGCTGGAAGCGCAGGAAGGCCGCCTGTTTGCGCCCCTGGCCTTCACCAAGACCTATTCCATGGCGGCGGCGGCGGGCATGGCGGTGACGCTGATTCCTGTGCTGATGGGCTTTCTGATCCGCGGACGGATTCCGCCGGAGCAGTCCAATCCGCTCAACCGGTTGCTCATCCGCATCTATCAGCCATTGCTCGCTCGGGTGCTGCGCTTTCCCAAGGCCACGCTGGTGGTCGCCGCGGTGCTGCTCGCCGCAACCGCATGGCCGATCCTGCGGGTCGGGGGCGAGTTCATGCCGCCGCTCGACGAAGGCGACCTGCTGTATATGCCGTCTGCCCTGCCCGGGCTGTCGGCAGGCAAGGCCGCGCAGTTGCTGCAGCAAACGGATCGCCTGATCAAGACCGTCCCGGAGGTCGCCACGGTCTTCGGCAAGGCCGGACGAGCGGACTCCGCCACCGACCCGGCGCCCATGGAGATGTTCGAGACCACCATCCAGTTCAAGCCACGCGACCAGTGGCGCACGGGCATGACGCCCGACAAGCTGGTGGAAGCACTCGATCGCGCCGTCACGGTGCCGGGCCTGTCCAATATCTGGGTGCCGCCCATACGCAACCGCATCGACATGCTCGCTACCGGCATCAAGAGCCCGGTCGGCATCAAGGTGGCCGGGACCGACCTCAAGGAGATCGACCGGCTGGTCAGCCGCATCGAGCAGGCCGTGAAGTCCGTGCCGGGCGTCACCTCCGCACTGGCCGAACGCCTCACGGGCGGGCGCTATGTCGATGTCGATGTCGACCGGGCGGCGGCCGGGCGGTATGGCCTCAATATCGACGACGTCCAGGGCATCGTGGCATCGGCCGTGGGCGGAGACAACATCGGCGAGGTGGTCGATGGACTAGCGCGGTTCCCCATCAACGTGCGCTACCCGCGGGACTACCGCGACTCGGTCGAGCAATTGCGCAAGCTTCCCGTTGTGACCAGCAGCGGACAGCAGATCCTGTTGTCGGATGTGGCCCGCATCCAGGTGACGCAAGGCCCGCCCATGCTGCGCAGCGAGAACGCCAGGCTCTCCGGCTGGGTCTACGTGGACATCCGGGGGCGCGACCTGCGCTCTGCCGTGCAGGAGATGCAGGCTGTCGTCGGCAAGGCGGTCCCGCTGCCTGCGGGGTACGCCGTCAGCTGGTCGGGGCAGTTCGAGTACCTGGAGCGCGCCACGCAAAAGCTGAAGGTGGTCGTGCCGTTCACGTTGCTCATCATATTCCTGCTGTTGTACGTCACGTTCGGACGCTTCGATGAAGCGTTGCTGATCATGGCGACGCTGCCATTTGCGCTGGTGGGCGGGTTCTGGCTGCTATACCTGCTCGGCCACAACCTGTCGGTGGCCAGCGTCGTCGGCTTCATCGCCCTGGCCGGCGTGGCGGCGGAGTTTGGCGTGATCATGCTGCTCTACCTGAAACAGTCCTGGCTCAAGACAGTCGAGAGTGACCAGGCCGATGTGCCCGCGTTGCTTGAGGCGATCCAGGAGGGCGCCGTCCTGCGGGTGCGCCCCAAAGCCATGACCGTGGCGGTCATCCTGGCAGGCCTGCTGCCCATCATGTGGTCCGGCGGCACCGGCTCCGAGGTCATGCAGCGCATTGCCGCGCCCATGGTCGGCGGCATGGTCACCGCGCCACTCTTGTCGCTGTTCGTGATTCCCGCGGTTTTCTTTTTGCTTCGCCGTCCAAAGGCGGAGTCCACATTCCCAAAACCTTGAACCTTGTACCTTGAACATCGAAGAAGGAGTTCACCATGAAACACAATCTGATTGGCCTTGCAGCCGTATGCGCCACCTTCGCCTTCACGCTGCCCGCCCGGGCGGCTGACGACATGGCCGGCATGCAGATGAAGCCGGCGGCGTCGACATCCGCCCCGACGTCCGCCCCGAAGCCCGTCCAAGCGGAAGTACGCAAGGTGGATACGGCTAACGGCAAGGTCACCCTCAAGCACGGCCCCATCGAGAATCTCGGCATGTCGGCCATGACGATGAGCTTTCCCGTGAAGGACAAGGCCAGCCTGGCCAGGCTGAGAGAAGGGAGCAGGGTCCGTGCAACCTTCGACAAGGTCAACGGCGTGGCAACGGTGACGAATATCGAGCCGGAATAAGCACCCCCTACGGCTTGGGCAATGCGGCCTGCCGCGCGCGCTCCACTTTGCGCCGCGATATCATGGGGCTTGCCGGCAGGCACACCAAGCCTGACAGCCATCCCGGGTCAGGCCCGAACGCAAGCGCGTGGAGCAACGATGCAGCGTGGAGCAACGATGCAGATTGACTGGACCACCAACCGTACGGGCGATGCCGATGCGCGGCTCGGGCAGGCACCAGGCATGATCAGCCGCCGCATGTTCCTGGCAGCAGGTGCTGCACTCGGGCTGGCCGCCTGCGCGCCGGAACGCTTTGCCAGCCACACCGAGCCGCCGGCTTCGCCCGGCACGAAAGCCACCCAGGACGTCTCCCCCTGGAAGCCCTCCCCTACCGCGCTGGTCATCGACATGCACAGCCATGCCGGGCGCGTGATCGTGTCGCGCGATCCCGCCATCGGCGCGGACCGGCCTTTTCTTCCGCTGGCCGCGCCGATGCGCGCGGGCGGCGTGAACGTGATCTGCCTGGCAATCGTGACGGATACCATCGTCACGCGCGTGTCCGCCGATCGCACGCGCTTCGAATCCTGGCGAACCCCGTCCGAAGGCGAACTCTACGCGCTTGGCGTGGCCGAATTCGCGCGCGCGCACAAGCTGGTGGAGCGTGAGCAGATGCAAGTGGTGACCGACGCGGCTACGCTGGCCACACGGGGGCCGGCCGGGCCGTGCGTGATCATCGCGTCGGAAGGCGCGGACTTTCTGGAAGGCAGGCTGGAGCGCGTGGACGAAGCGTACGGCATGCACCAGTTGCGGCACCTGCAGCTCACGCACTACCGCGTCAACGAGCTGGGCGACATCCAGACGGAGGCGCCGGTGCACGGGGGCCTGACGGATTTCGGCGCGGATGTAGTGCGGCGCTGCAATGCCTTGGGCATCGTCGTCGATGTCGCGCACGGCACCTATGACCTCGTCAAGCGTGCCGCCGCCATCTCCACCAAGCCACTGGTGATTTCGCACTCCGCGCTGGCCACGCGCCCCGGCTTGCGCAGCCGGCTGATCACGCCCGACCACGCGCGCGTGATCGCGGGCACCGGTGGCGTGATCGGGGTCTGGCCCAGCGCGGGCACCTTCCGCGACCTGGCCGCAATGGCGCTTGGCTTCAAGCGGATGGCCGACGTGGTTGGCGTGGATCATGTGGGCTTGGGCACGGACATGCTCGGCTTCATCACGCCGCCGGTATTGCGCGCCTACGACCAGTTGCCAGCGCTAGCCGCCGCGCTGCTGGCGGCGGGCTTCACGCACGAGGAAGTGGGCAAGCTGCTCGGCGGCAATTACCGCCGGGTATTCGAAGCATCCGTCGGCTAGCGCCGGCGTGCGCGCCTACCGCGTACGCTGTCCCGGCTTGCCTTCACCCTGCGTATCGCCGGCGCGCGACCGGCGATACGCCTCCCGCCCGGCGTAGACGGCACCAGCGGCAAACATCAGCGCCAGTGCAAACCAGGTGATCGCATAAACGAGGTGGTTGTTGTTGAACGTGATTACAGTCAGCCCGCCCACCGGCCAGGTGCGCTTGCTGGCGTCCCCGAGCGGCACAGCCGCGTCTGCATCGATGAAGTAAGGCGCCACGTTGCGCAGGCCGCGCGCGGCAGCAATGGCCGGCACATCGCGCGCGTACCAGCGCCCGGCCGCCGGATCGTTGGTGCGCAGAAAGCCGTTGCCTGGCTCGCTAAAGCGCAACAGGCCAGTGACGGTGGTCTCGCCGGTGGGGTCGCCCCCGCCGCGCTTGGCGCGCTCGCTCAGCTCAGGCGGCACAAAGCCACGGTTGACCAGCACCACATTGCCGTCCGCCGTGCGCAACGGCGTCACCACCCAGAAGCCGCCACCCAGCTCTGTGACGGCCTGCACCAGGGTCTCGCTGTCGTTCAGGAAGGTGCCGGTGAGCCGCACGCGGCGGTACTCGTCGGCGGCCTTGGTGAGCCGCGGCCACTGATCGGCGCTGGGCGCGGCCGTGGCGGGAGCATGCACACGCGCGTTCACGCGTTCGATGAGGTCGAGCTTCCACGCGCGGCGTTCGACTTGCCAGACGCCAAGCGAAAGCAGCCCGGCTACCGCCACGATGGCGAGCAGGGCAAACGCCACAAGCGCGCCGGTGGCGCGCTTGCGGGAAGGCGGGTTGGATTGGGCTACGCCCTGCTGCCGGGCCGTCAAGGCAGGTTCTTCATGTCGTGCATTGGCATCATGTTCTGGTCGAGGTGGAACATTACCCAAAGCGAGCCGCTCAGCGCGATGACCACCAGCACGATCGTGAAGATCAACGCCAGCATGGTCCATCCGCCCTCGGATCTCGCATTCATATGCAGGAAATATATCATGTGGACGACGATCTGCACCGCGGCGCAGCCCAGCAGGAACAACGCTGTGGTGCTGGATTTATCGAAAACCTTGGCCATCACCAGCCAGAACGGGATCGCCGTGAGGACCACCGCGAGCACGAAGCCCGTCATGTAACCCTTGAAGGTGCTATGGCTGACCTCGCCATCGTGTCCGTGGCCATGGTCGTCATGGCCATGGCCGTGGCCATGGGGATCGCCTGCAAGGGCATTGTCATGCGCGTTCATGGCAGCACTCCCATCAGGTAGACGAAGGTAAACACACCGATCCAGACCACATCCAGAAAGTGCCAGAACATGGACAGGCACATCAGGCGGCGCTTGTTCTCGGGGATCAGCCCGTGCTGCCCCACCTGCACCATCAGCGTGATGAGCCAGACGATGCCGACCGTCACGTGCAGCCCGTGGGTGCCCACCAGCGTGAAGAACGAGGACAAAAAGGCGCTGCGCTGCGGCCCCGCGCCGTCGTGGACGAGGTGCGCGAACTCGTAGAGCTCCAGGCTGATGAACGCCGCGCCCAGCAGGCCAGTGATGCCGAGCCAGATCAGGGTGGTGCGCACCTGCGCCTTCTGCATCTCCAGCACGGCAAAGCCGTAGGTGATCGACGACAAAAGCAGCATGGTGGTGTTCAGCGCCACCAGCGGCAGCTCGAACAGCTCGGCGCCCGTGGGGCCGCCGGCGTAGCGCCGCCCCACCACGCCGTACACGGCAAACAGGCTGGCGAAGATGAGGCAGTCGCTCATCAGGTACAGCCAGAATCCGAGCAACGTGCCGTTCTGCGCATGCACCTCGCTGGTCGCGTAGAAACGCAGCTCGCTCTGGCGCGTGGTGTCCGGCATGCGCACGTCGCCGGGGCCGTAGGGGGCGGTGGTATCAACCATGGCTGGCAAGCAGGCGTGTGCGCTCTGCCTCGGTGCGGACGACGTCGTCGGCTGGGACGTAGTAATCGCGCTTGTAGTTGAAGGTATGGCCGATCGCCACGACCAGGATGGCAGCGAAGGACACGATCACAAACAGCCACATGTGCCAGATCAAGGCGAAGCCGAGCACGGTGCTTAACCCAGCCAGGATGATGCCCGCGCTGGTGTTCTTCGGCATGTGGATCGGGATAAAGCCCTGCTGTGGCCGCTGGTATTGGTGCTCTTTCATCTGCCACCACGCGTCGTTGTCATGGATGATCGGGGTAAAGGCAAAGTTGTATTGCGGCGGTGGCGAGGAGGTCGACCACTCCAGCGTGCGGCCGTCCCACGGATCGCCCGTGGTGTCGCGCAGGGCTTCGCGCCGGCGGTAGCTGACCACCAGCTGGATCAGGAAGCAGCCGATGCCTAGCGCGATCAGGAACGCGCCGAATGCCGCCAGCTGGAACCAGATCTGCAGGGACGCATCCTCGAAGTGGCTCATGCGGCGGGTCACGCCCATCAGCCCGAGCACATAAAGCGGCATGAAGGCAACGTAGAAGCCAACCAGCCAGAACCAGAACGAGCATTTTCCCCAGAACGGATCCAGCCGGTAGCCGAAGGCCTTGGGAAACCAGTAGGTGATGCCGGCCATCAACCCGAACAGCACGCCGCCAATGATCACGTTATGGAAGTGCGCAATCAGGAAGAGGCTGTTGTGCAAGGAGAAATCCGCCGGCGGCACGGCGAGCAGCACGCCGGTCATGCCGCCGATCACGAAGGTGACCATGAAGCCGATGGTCCAGAGCATCGGCACCTCGAAGCGGATGCGCCCGTGGTACATGGTGAACAGCCAGTTGAACATCTTGGCCCCGGTCGGGATCGAGATGATCATGGTGGTGATGCCGAAGAACGAATTGACGCTGGCGCCCGAGCCCATGGTGAAGAAATGGTGCAGCCAGACCAGGTAGGAGAGCACCGTGATCACCACCGTGGCGTACACCATCGACGCGTAGCCGAACAAGCGCTTGCGGCAGAACGTGGAAACCACTTCCGAGAAGATGCCGAACGCGGGCAGCACAAGGATGTACACCTCCGGGTGGCCCCAGATCCAGATCAGGTTCACGTACATCATGGCGTTGCCGCCAAGATCGTTGGTGAAGAAGTTGGTGCCTGCGTAGCGGTCGAGCGCCAGCAGGGCCAGCACGGCGGTGAGCACCGGGAAAGCGGCGATGATCAGCACGTTGGTGCACAGCGCGGTCCAGGTGAACACCGGCATCTTCATCATGGTCATGCCGGGCGCGCGCATCTTGACGATGGTCACGAGCAGGTTGATGCCCGATAACAACGTGCCCAGCCCGGCAACCTGCAAGGACCAGATGTAATAGTCCACGCCCACGTCCGGACTCTGCAGCACGCCCGACAGCGGTGGATACGCCAGCCAGCCGGTGCGCGCGAACTCGCCGACGAACAACGACATCATCACCAGCACGGCGCCGCCAACCGTCATCCAGAAGCTGAAGTTGTTGAGAAAGGGAAAGGCAACGTCGCGCGCGCCGATCTGCAACGGCACGACAAAATTCATGAGCCCGGTGACCAGCGGCATGGCCACGAAGAAGATCATGATCACGCCGTGCGCGGTAAAGACCTGGTCATAGTGGTGCGGCGGCAGGTAGCCCAGCGAATCGCCAAAGGAAACCGATTGCTGCAGCCGCATCATGACCGCATCGGCAAAGCCGCGCAGCAGCATGACGATGCCTAGCACGACATACATGATGCCGATCTTCTTGTGGTCGATGCTGGTGAACCACTCGCGCCAGAGGTAGCCCCACGCTCGCAGGTAGGTCAGTGCGCCAACCAGCGCCAGCCCCCCGATCGCGACGGCCGCGAAGGTCGCCAGCAGGATGGGCTCGTGATAGGGGATTGCCTCCCAGGTGAGGCGGCCGAATACCAGTTGCGTCAGGTCGAGGTGCTCGGGCATTGTGTCACCAGGGCCGCAAGGGCGTTGTTTCAGGAATCGGGGAGCAGCGGGTCATTGTTGCCACATCATTGGGCAATGTCATTGCGGCAACGTCCTGGCGGACGCCACACGGGGACCGTTGCCAATGCCGGCAGGGTCGCCTGCCGTGCAGATGGCGCCCAGGCTCGCGCCAGCAGCGCCGCGTTCGAGCGCCGCCACGTTGAGGGTCCGCGGCTTGTCCTTGCCCTGGACTTGCCTCGCACTCATGGCCATGTCCTTGATGCAAGGCCGGTTGGCTTGCACGCAGCGGTTCAGGATCGCGTCGTACAAACCCGACGCCACGCTGGCGTAGCGCCTCACCGGCTCAAGCTCGCTGGGTTGCTCCAGCTGCAGGTAAGCGTCGCGCGTCAGGGCCCCGCCGCCGGCCTTGGCTTGCTGCACCCATCGCGCGAATTCCTCCGCGCTCATGCCATGGAACTTGAAACGCATGCCGGAGAAGCCCGCGCCGCTGTAGTTGGCGGAGAAGCCCTCGTAGACACCCGGCTGGTTGATCACCGCGTGCAGCTTGGTCTCCATGCCCGGCATGGCATAGACCTGCCCCGCCAGCGCAGGAATGAAGAAGGAGTTCATCACGGTGGACGCCGTGATCTTGAAGCGGATCGGCTGATCCACCGGCGCCGCCAGCTCGTTGACGGTGGCGATGCCTTGCTCGGGGTAGAAGAAAAGCCACTTCCAGTCCAGCGCCACCACCTCCACGGTGAGTGGCTCCATGGCCATGGGCACCGGGCGCCCGGCATCGATGCGGCTCAAGGACTGGTAGGGATCGAGCTTGTGCGTGCTGACCCAGGTCAACGCGCCCAGGGCGATGATGATCAAGAGCGGCGCGGCCCAGATCACCAGCTCCAGCAAGGTCGAATGGTCCCAGTCGGGCTCGTAGATGGCCTCCCTGTTGGCCTCGCGGTAGCGCCAGGCGAAGAGCAGCGTCAGCGCGATCACCGGCACGATGATCAACAGCATCAGCCCGGTTGAAATGATGATTAGATCACGCTGCCGGATCGCGAGATCCCCGGCCGGGGCTAGCAAGACAGCATTGCAGCCCGTCAGCAGCAGGATGGCAGCGAACAACAGACACCCGCGCGTCGCGTAGCGGGATGGCACTATCCGAATGCGAAATTGCATAGCCGTGGAAGTGATCGTTGGAACTACGCCGGTGGGCTGGCCGCGGAAACTCAACATTTCCTATGGCACTGTAGTCAAAGAAGTGCCATTCTTAAAGGAGTGACACAAAACGCCACCCCGAACAACGAGAGACGAGAGGGCCTGACGATGTCCAGCAGCAGCAGCAGCAGCAGCAGCGGCGTTGCGCACCAGCACCAGCCGTCACCGTCTTCCCCCACGCCCGCGCAAGACGCGGCGCACCGGGCGCAGGTGGCGCCAGCCGAGATCGCCGCCGGCGTCGTCATCGGGCGAGCGTCCGAGTATTTCGACTTCTTCGTCTACGGCATCGCCTCGGTGCTGATCTTCCCCAGCGTGTTCTTCCCGTTCGTCAGGCAACTGGAGGGGCTGCTGCTCTCCTTCACCATCTTTTCCTTCGCCTTCATCGCCCGGCCATTCGGGACCACCTTGTTCATGGCGATCCAGCACCGCTGGGGACGCAGCATCAAGCTGACGGCCGCGTTGTTCCTGCTGGGCACCGCCACGGCGGGCATGGCGTTCCTGCCGGGCTACGATGCGCTCGGCAACCACGCCATCGTCATCCTGGCGGCGCTGCGCATCCTGCAGGGCATTGCGCTGGGCGGCTCATGGGACGGGCTGCCATCGCTGCTGGCACTGAACGCCCCGGCGCACCGCCGCGGCTGGTACTCGATGCTGGGCCAGCTCGGCGCGCCGATCGGCTTTCTCCTTGCCGGCTCGCTGTTCCTCTACCTGCGCGCCAACCTGGATTTCGATGAGTTCCTGGACTGGGGCTGGCGCTATCCGTTCTACGTGGCGTTCGCCATCAACGTGGTCGCGCTATTCGCGCGCCTGCGGCTGGTGGTGACCCAGGAGTACACGCAGTTGCTTGAAGAAGGCGAGCTGGAGCCGATCAGCCCGGTGCAGATAATGCGCGCCCAGGGCTACAACCTGTTCATCGGTGCCTTCGCCGCACTGGCCAGCTACGCGCTGTTCCACCTGGTCACGGTGTTCCCGCTGTCGTGGGTCGCGCTGCACGCCACGCAGGACATCAATGACGTGCTGATCATCCAGATCATCGGCGCGGGGATCGCCATGGCGGCCACCATCGCCTCCGGCTGGATCGCCGACCGCATCGGGCGGCGCACCACGCTGGCGCTGATGGCAGTCCTGATCGGCATCTTCGGCCTGTTCGCGCCGTACCTGATGAACGGTACCCCGGCGCGGCAAGACCTGTTCATCCTGATCGGCTTCGGCTTGCTGGGCTTGTCGTACGGGCAGGCCGCGGGCGCTGTCACGGCAAACTTCGGATCGCGCTTTCGCTATACCGGCGCGGCGCTGACTTCCGATTTTGCGTGGCTGTTCGGCGCCGCCTTTGCGCCGCTGGTGGCGTTGGGACTGTCGGCGGAGTTCGGCTTGTTTGCCGTCAGCGGCTACCTGCTGTCCGGCGTGGCGTGCACGTTGCTGGCGCTGTGGATCAATCGCAAGATGGAAGCGCGCGACTGACCCGGCCACGACAAAACAAACGGCCAGTCATGCGCAATGACTGGCCGCTGTCTTTTCCGCGCCGCTTTGCTCAGAAATTCCCGAAGAACCCGCGCGCGGCGACCATGCAGAACGGCGCCACCAGGCTCCCGTGGTAGGCCTCGATCACCGCCGACGCACCGCCATCGGTCGCGCCCGCCGCCACCGCCTGCGCGGCGAGCGTTGCCTTGGCCAGCGCAAAGCCCTGCTTGATCGGCGCATAAGGATCGGCAGGCCCCGCCACCGGCGCATCCACATCCAGCACCGAAGTCAGCCCCACCGGCACCTTGGCGTTGCGCCAGTAAGCCTGCTGCACGGTCGCGTTGAAGAAGAACACCGTCGGGTCGAAGCGACCGCCGCAAAGCTGCACCGGGGCACGCGGGATCCAGTTGCGCAAGTCATTGCGCTTGAACGCCTGGCGCAGCGGCGCAACCGGGTTGGCCGCCGGCGCCATCGCCACCGTGGTGTACGGGAACGCGCCATCCGGATTGACCAGCGCGTCTTCCAGCAGGCCGAGGCGGAAGCTGTTGCGCACCAGGTTGCCTTTGCCAAACCCGAGGGCAAAGATCGGCGTCAGCTCAGGCGGCGCCAGCGGGGGCGAAGTCGGCGGCGTCAGCGAGGCAAACTGCGCAGCCGGCGGATCGGGGTTGAAGAGCGCCGTGGCGGGCAATTTTCCGTTGCCGATCAGCGTGTCGATTGGTGTCACGCTCGGCAGGAGATCCTCGATGCCACGCGCGTAGGTTGCCTCAAACAGGTCGCCCGGCCTGCGGTAGATGTTGCCGTAGGCGTTCTGGTAGCTGGTCGCCACCAAGGTCGTGAAGATGGTGGAACCCAGATCCACCTCACCCGCGATCAGCGCGTCCCCGGTGGCCGCCATGGCATAGGGCCCCGAACCTGTGGAAGCCGCCGTCACGTTGATGCCCGCCGCCTGAAGCGCGCGATGCGTGGCCATGGCAACGTGGCCGCCCTGCGAATATCCGGTGACAAAGAGCTTGCCATTCTCCCGCGCCGCCTTGCCCGAGTCCGCCCGGGCCAGCGCAACCCGTGCGGCCCGCAGCGAGTCGATCATGTCCGCCGATTGCTGCTGGGCATTCAGGTAGGGATGATAGGAAAGCTCGGAGCCGGCGTAACCCGCATAGTTGCTCGCCACCACGATATAGCCCTGCGCGGCATACATGGCCGCAACGCTGATGCCCTCCGAGGCGCCATCACCATTGCCCGGGTCCTTCTGCGTCAGGTCCGCAAGGTTGTACTTGCGGTAGGTGGTGGTGCCATGCGCGTACATCAACGCCGGGCGTGGCCCACTGCATGCGCGCCCGCCGCTTGGAATCATCAGCGCGCCGCTCGCGGTGGTGGGCTCATTGGCGCCGCCGATGGTGCGGTAGCGGAAATAGACGATCTCCAGGTCGCACGCAGGGGTGCCAGCGACCTGCAATAGCTGGCGGCCTGAATCGCTCGCGTTGAGAACGCCGGCCAGCGCGGCCGCGCTCAGGCGCAGCGTGGTCCCGTGATCGAGAAGCTGGCCGCGACTACTGTTGTAGTTGTAGTTGTCGTTGCCATTACAACTGCCCCCGCTGCAAGAACTCGCCGATTGCGCATAAGCCCCCGCGCTCAGCGCCAGACACGTCAAGCCCGCAAAGCCCGCCTTCGCCATGGTCAATCGCATCTTCCATCCCCCCGCCTGTGGACTACGTCAGTTAGCCTGATCCACACAATTAGCGGAGTGTAGGTAAACGGATCAACCACCCGCCAGCCTTATAGCGCACGATCTCGTATTGTGAAAAAGGGATGAACTGGTCATGATGCCCATTCATCCCGAGGGTCAAGACCGGTAACGCGCGGTTGCAGCCAAGCGGCCCGGCCTAGTGCCCGGTGCGCACCCGGAAGCCCAGCCCCGGCGACACCACGGCGGCATCGCCATCGCGCAGCTCGATGGTTTCCAGGCTGCCGTTGTCCCGGGATTCAGCGGCAAACTCTGCGATGTTGCGCAGGCGCGCGGCCGGAATGCCGCACGCGCTAAGCCGCGCTTCCAGCTCCGCGGCCAGGCCATCGGCCAGCGCGGCGGCGAGCGCCGCCTTGAGCGCGCCCGGATCGAGCGAGCGCACAAAGGCAGGCAGGCCGTTGCGTTCCAGCGGCGGATTGAACAAGGCGGGATCCCGCGCCAGATGGCCAAGGCCCAGCGCTTCGAGCAATGCCAGCAACTGGCCTGGCGTGTTCGCGCCGATGGCCAGCCAGCCATCGCGCGTGCGGAAGAAATCGGCGGAGGGGCTGCCGGAATAACCCTGGTTGCCCTGCCGGGGCGGCGTGGCCCCGCGTGTGAGCGCGTCGCAGGCCATGGGGTACATCAGCTGCATGCCGGCGCTGGCCATGGAGATATCGAGCAGCATGCCGCGCCCGGTGCGCTCGCTGTCGCGTACACCGGCAAGGATGGCGAAGGCGGCGAGCAGCCCCGTGGCGGAGTCGATGACCGGGAACCCCGTCTTGATGGGCGGGTCGCCCTCGTTGCCCGCCATGTAGGCCATGCCGGTGGCGGCCTGCACCACGTGGTCATAAGCGGGCCGGCCGCGCCATGCCGGCGCGCCGCGCCCAAAGCCGGAGATGCTGCAATAGACCACGCGCGGATTCAGCGCAAGCACGGCCTCGAAGCCGAGCCCGAAGCGCTCCAGCACGCCCGGCCGCAGGTTGTCGACGAAGACATCGCAGGTGGTGGCGAGCTCCAGCGCATGCTGGCGCCCTTGCTCGCTGCCAAGGTCGAGGGCAAGCGACGACTTGCCAGCGTTGAGCGCCACGAAGCCCTCGCGGCCCCGTCCGGCGCGGCGCATGACATCGCCGCCGTTGGCGTTTTCCACCTTGGTCACGTCGGCCCCGAGCTGCGCCAGCAGGAAGGTGGCGAAGGGACCGGCGATGACGTGCGAGAAATCGAGCACGCGGATGCCCGCGAGCGGGGTGAATGAATGGGTAGCGGTGACAGGCATGGCAAGCTCACTCGATCGTGATGTGGTTTTTCTCGATCACCTGCCGCATCCTGGCGGTTTCCTCGGCGACAAGGCGGGTGAAGGATTCGGGCGTGGGGCTCGGTTCGATGAGCGCCCCCGTCTCGGCATAGAAGCGGCGCAGCCCGGGATCCGCCAGTGCCTTCAGCATGGCGGCATGCAAGCGCGCCACCAAGGGCTTCGGCAGGTTTGCCGGGGCCCAGATGCCACTCCAGGAATCCAGCGTGAGATCGCTGCGCCCAAGCGCCTCGTTCAGGGTCGGCACGTCTGGCAGCCCGGGGATCCGCTGCGCCGAGGTCACGGCGAGCGCGCGCACCTTGCCGTTGCCGATCTGCGGCACGGCGGTGGCCGCTACCGGAAAGCCGAATTGCGTGTCGCCCTTGATCAGCGACGGCACGATCTCCACCGAGCCCTTGTAGGGGATATGGACCACGTTGATGCCTGTCGCCGATGCAAAGGCCGCGCCGCAGATATGCGCGGCCGAGCCGATGCCGCCCGACGCATAGTTCAGCGAGCCGGGCGAGCGCCGCGCGGCGGCCACCAGTTCGCCCACGGTGCGGTACGGCGAATTCGCCACCACCACCAGCACGGCGGGGCTGACGCCGATGCGGATCACATGGGTGAACGCCGCCGGATCGAACTTGACGGATGGCTGCAAGAGTTTCTGCGCGACATGGGTGGAGGCGCCCAGCAGCAAGGTGTAGCCATCGGCCGGCTGCTGCGCCACGGATTCGGCGGCAAGGATGCCTGCCGCGCCCACCTTGTTCTCCACCACGACGGGCTGGCCAAGCTCCCTGCCCAGCACTTCGGCCAGCTTGCGCGCCTGGATATCCGGGCCGCCGCCAGCGGCATACGGCACCACCAGGCGAATCGGGCGGCTGGGGTAGTTGTCCGCGGCAAACGCCGAAGCCGGCAGGCCGGATGCTGCCGCAACGGGCAACGTCAGCAGGGTCCGCAGCATCAGGCGACGCGTGCGGCGGGTGGATGCAGGCATCTCAGGTCTCCTTTCTGGTTTTGCCCGATTGTCACGCCGCGCCATCATTCGAGACAATGATCCAGTTCTTATGAATCCATCAGGATTGGTTATGGCAACGGTTTCCCCTTCGCGCGTGGCTGCGGCGCGCGCCGCCCATCCAAACCGGATCGACCGCCTGCGTATCCGCCATCTGCGGCTGCTGGACCTGGTGGCGCGAACCGGCTCCCTGACCGCTGCCGCCGAGGTCATGCACATCAGCCAGCCGGCGGTGACCAAGATGCTGCAGGAGCTGGAGCAAGCCTTCGGCTGCACGCTGATCGAGCGCACTACGCGAGGCGGCCGCCTGAGCCCGGCGGGCGAGCGCGCGCTGGAGCGCCTGCGCATTGCGCTGGGCGCCCTGGATGCGGCCAGCGAAGCCCTGGCGGCCCGGCCGGAGATCCCGCTGGTGCGCATGGGCGTGCTGCCGCTGGTCGGGGTCAACGTGCTGCCAAGGCTGGTCGCCACGCTGAGCCAGCAAGGTGTGCTGCCGCGCTTGCAGGTTAGGGAGCACACCGTCAGCGGCCTGCTCGGGCTGCTCGCCAGTGGCGAGCTCGACTGCGTCATAGGGCGGCTGGAAACCGATCATCCCGCGCCATCGCGGGAACGGCTGGACATCACGCCGCTATGGGATGAACACCTGGCCATTGCCTGCGCGCGGGACCACCCCCTGGCCAGGCGCCGCGAGGTAAGCCTGCCGGCGCTGCATGAAGGGCCTTGGATCCTGCCGCCGCGCGGCACTCACACGCGTGAGATCTTCGAGCAGCCGTTTCTCGATAGCGGCCGGTTGCCGCCCGTGCCGCATATCGAATCGATCTCATTTCACAGCAGCTTGTCGATGGTTGCCGCGAGTGGCTTCCTGACGGTTGCGCCGGCCAGCGCCGTGCGTCACTACGGCGAGACGTCCATGGTGCGCCAGGTGCGCTTGCGCACGCCGTTCGCCTCCGGGCGGATGGTGTTCATTACCCAACGGGATGCAGCAGTTGCGCCGGCGGTCACCTTGATCGCCAACGCCCTGCGGCAAGCCGGCAACCCTTAGGGGCGCGCCGGATGGGCGCCGGATGGGCGCCAGGTTCGCGCAAACTCACATTGCCCCGCCCCCTGACCGGATATCATATGCCCACCAAACAAGGCGCTCCCGGCCGGCCCACGATCAGCGGATCCGCGCATCGGCCCGGGGCAAGCAGCTTCACCTAGCGATACCACTCATGAATCCCAATCCCGACACCCCCGCACGCCCGGCCATCCGTTCCCTGACGCAGCTTGAAGGGCGCGTGCTGGCCGTGCTGGTCGAAAAGCAGCACACGGTGCCGGACACCTATCCGCTATCGCTCAACGCGCTGACATCCGGCTGCAACCAGAAGACCGCGCGCTCACCGGTGATGAATGCCTCCGAGGCCGAGATCCTCACCGCCATCGATGGCCTGAAACGCCTGAGCCTGGCCATGGAAGGCAGCAGCAGCCGCGTGCCGCGATTCGAGCAGAATATGAAACGCGTGCTGGGCGTGCCGAGCCAGTCGGTCGCGTTGCTCACCACGCTGCTGCTGCGCGGGCCCCAGACGGCCGCGGAGCTGAGGCTGAACTCCGCGCGCCTGCACGCCTTTGCCGACATCTCGTCGGTCGAGGTGTTCCTGGAAGAGCTGGCCGCCGCCGAGCCACCCTTTGTCGTCAAGCTGCCGCGTGCTCCCGGCGGACGCGAAAACCGCTGGATGCACCTGCTGTGCGGGGAAGTCAGCGTCGATGACATCGCCGAGCGCGGCGGTGCCGACGACAACATCTCGCCCTCCGAATTCGAGTCGCTCAAAGCCGAGCAAAAGGAACTGGCGGAAAAGGTGAACCGGCTTCAGGCGCTGGTGGAGCGCATGGCGGGCGAACTCGGCATTGCGATCGACAAAGCGGCGCTTTAGTCGCGAGCGCAGACGCGGGGAGAGCGCATTCTGCAGCCAGTGGAAATGTGCCGGGTAATCTATTTTTCGCCCAGACCGTCCGCGAACCCGCTGGAGCCTGAAACCGAATGGCCGCGGTGCCCGCCGCGCGCGGTTCCCAGCCTGTCGACGCGCCACAACAGATGTCGTTGGCCCGATTAGTGCTTGCGCGTATGATCGGGCATGGATGCTCCCTATTCACCGCGAGGCCGCAAACCAGATTGTCACGGCTTCGCCAAGCTCCCATGGCGCAGCCTTCCAGGGCAGACCAGGACACTACGCTGTCACAAATCTGTCCTTGAATGGCAGCCATACTTTGCAGTCCAAACACGTTGAGGCCTTTGACGATGCGCGTGACGATTCGCACCATTACCATTCCAGGAAGCCAAGGCCGGGCCGCCCTTCACCAGGCCGTTGTGTATGCCACGACGGAACAGGAGGCTGCACCACTCATGACGAGTGACTGGAGCCAGCGCGAGCCTGAAGTCTTCATGGCTGCCCAGACTTGGGCAAGACGCAATACCTACATCGTTTCGAATCCCCGCACTGGTGCGTTTTACGGGAGCCCTGCCGGGCGCTAGGCAGCGCCATCGACAGTGCGCAAGGGGGCGCCGCACAAGCGCCCCACCGTCAAGCACCCGGGCCCGATGCAGACATTGCGTGCCTTGCGAGCGCCTTCAACGAAGGCCCGGGCATCTTTCGCTCTGACACTTTCGCCCCCTAATGTATGGACATGGCGCACATCGCGCCAGTGGCTGAGCGCTCGCTCGTTATTCGCTATCATGCCGCACCACATCCCCTCGAAGGGCAAGCACCATGCCGGCGTTTTCCACGCCGGCCATGGGCCGCCACACCGCAAAAAAAATGACAACTCCATCCCTCGCCGAGCGCCTGCGCCAACCGCGCGTGCTGCTGGTGCCCGGCGTCTACGACGCGTTCTCGGCGCTGGTCGCCGCGCAAGCGGGGTTTGAAGCGCTCTACCTGTCTGGCGCCGCCGTGGCCTACACGCAGCTCGGGCGCTCGGACGTGGGCCTGACCACCGCCACCGAGACGGTGGATATCGTCGGCAGGATCACCGACCGCGTCGACCTGCCGCTGATCGTCGACGCCGATACCGGCTACGGCAATGCGCTCAACGTGATCCGGACCGTGCGCACGCTGGAACGCGCCGGCGCAGCCATGATCCAGCTCGAAGACCAGACCTTTCCCAAGCGCTGCGGCCATCTGGACAACAAGCGCGTTGTCACAGCAGCCGAGATGTGCGGCAAGCTCAAAGCCGCGCTGGACGCGCGCGCTTCGTCGCGGACCCTGATCCTGGCCCGCACCGATGCGGTGGCCATCGAGGGACTGGACGCGGCGATCGAACGCGCCGAGGCCTATTTGGCATGCGGAGTCGACGCGCTGTTTATCGAGGCCTTGCGCACCGAGCAAGACATGGCTCGCGTCTGCGCGCACTTTGCCGGGCGCGTTCCCTTGCTGGCCAATATGGTGGAAGGCGGCAAGACGCCAGTGCAGAGCGCCGCTGAACTCGCCGGCCGGGGCTTTCGCATCGTGATTTTCCCCGGTGGCGTGGTGCGCTTCATCGGCGCGCAGATGAAGCGCTACTACGGCAGCCTGCTCGAACATGGCACCACCGCGCCGATGCGCGATGCCATGCTGGATTTCGACGGGCTGAACGGCGTCATCGGTACGCCGGAGCTGATCGCGCAGGGGCAGAGCTACGGTGAGTGAGCCACGGCTGTTGGCGAGGGCAGCAAGCGGCACCTGAAATGCGCCGTCACCCTCTTGCAGGCGCCGCGCGCTTGTCGTACGCTGCCTGCCCCGGGGCTGCGCCAGCCAGCCCGTCACCCGGAACGCCTGTCATGTCTCACCCGAAACCCGCCAGCTCGCTGGTCTACTCCACCGAACACGGCCGCATGTGCCCCGGCTGCGGCCATGCGCTGGCGGCCTGCACCTGCGGCAAGGCGCGGCCGGTCGTGCAAGGCGACGGCATCGTGCGGGTGTCGCGGGAGACCAAGGGCCGCAAGGGCAAGGGAGTGACGCTGGTGCGCGGCGCGGCGCTGGACGCGCTGTCGCTGGCGCAATTGGGCAAGGAACTGAAGGCCGCCTGTGGCTCGGGTGGCACCGTCAAGGACGGTGTGATCGAAATCCAGGGCGACCACTGCGACACGGTAGTGGAGAAACTCAAGCAGCGCGGGATGACCGTCAAGCGGGCCGGCGGCTAAGCGCCCCTGGGCCGCGCGTCAACAGGCCGTGAAAGGCCTTGATCAGCCTCTTAGCCAGCCTCCTAGCGGGTGCGCTGCTTGTAGACGATGGTGCCGTCGGACTTGCGCTGGGGCACGACCGGGTTGCGGGAGTTGCACACCGGACAGCGAAACAGCGGGCCCTGGCCTTCGTCCTTGACCGTGACGTCCTTGGGGTCCCAACGCGTCTGGCACGACTGGTTCTGGCAGGTATAAAACATCTTCATTCTCCGTATTAGGCGCGGATCGTAGCATGGTGGCAGCCTCAGCCCGTTCTGGCGCCGCTGCGCAGCCGCTTTTGCTGCCGCTTTTGCCGCCCCGGCTGCACCGCCTTCGCCCTCTTCATCCCCACTGGCCATTCTGCTCCGTTTCCGAAAACGGATAAGCCTGCGCCTTGGCGTTTACCCCCTGGCATGGCGCTGCGTGCACAGCAGCAGTGCAGGTTCGCCCTGAAGCCTGATGGCGCGCACCGCCGGCAGGCGCACCCGCCGTGGCATGTGAGCGCCAGGCACCGCAAGCCGCCATGACGGCACACGCCGGCGTGCCGCGCAGCCCGGCCGGCATTGGTGAATATCCCCGTGCCGCCGTTGCCGATTTCGGATAACGCCCGCGCGCCCCCGTTCGTAGACTGGCCCCATTGCAAAGCGCATCCCAAGGAGCCATCCAGTGAACGAGGTAAGCACCAGGGCCATCACCCGACGGCCCGGCGTGGTACGCAGAGTAGCCGCAGCGACGATGTTGAGCGTGCTAGCCTTGCCAGCGGCCGCCGCCCCCAATGCCAGCGATGCCGCCAGCACCGCCGAACTGCAGCCGGAAACCCTCTCCGTGCAACCGCTCGCGCCAGCCGACGATGGCCGGCTCTATATCTCCGATGTGGCGTTCAAGCACATGGTGGACGGGCGCCTGCACGTGGTGGACGGCAAGCGCATGCGCTACCTCGGGCTGGTGCCCACCGCGTTCGGCGGCCAGAGCGTGCTGTCCCCGGACAAGCGCACGCTGTATGTGATCTCCACGTTCTACACGCGGCTCGCGCGCGGCGAGCGGGCTGATGTGGTGAGCCTGTATGACACCGCCACGCTGGCCTACCGCAGCGAGATCGTGATCCCGCCCAAGCACGCACAGTCCCTGAACTACCGGGGCATCGCCGCGGTATCCGCCGACGGCCATTTTCTTTATGTGCAGAATGCCACGCCCGCCACCTCGGTCAGCATCGTCGACCTGCAGGCTGGCAAGTTCGTGGCGGAGGCACAAACCCCGGGCTGCTGGGGCATATTTGCCACCGAGGCGTCCAGCCAGCGTTTTCGCACCCTGTGCAGCGACGGCACGATGCTGACGGTGACGCATGACGCCGCCGGCCAGCCCAGCGGGCAAAAGCGCAGTGCGCGCATGTTCGATCCCGATGCTGATCCGGTCTTCCTGCACAGCGAGCGCGTGGGCAACACGCTGACCTTCGTGTCCTTCAACGGCAACGTCTATAGCGCGGATCTCGCGGGTGAGACGCCAGTCTTCGCGCAGCCCTGGCCCGTGGTGGACGCGGCGGACCGCAAGGCGGGCTGGAAGCCGGGCGGCTACCAGTTGTTCGCGCTGCACGCGGCCACGGGCCGCCTGTACCTGGGCATGCATCCGCGCAGCAAGGAGGGATCGCACAAGACCCCCGCCGCCGAGATCTGGACCATCGACCTGGCGCAGCACAAGCGCATCGCCCGCGCGCCGGGGCAGAACGCGCTGGCGCTCACCATCACGCAAGGGCCGCAGCCGACGCTGTATGTGCTGGACGCCGCCAGGGCCGGCGTGGTGTCGCTGGACCCGGCCCGGGGCCTCAAGCCCGTGGCGCGCCTGGACCAGGTGGCGGAGAACGCGGTGCAGCTGGAGCTGCATCAATGAGCGCCGCCGCCGTGGTCTCCGACGTGCTGCGCGATCCGGTCGTGGCAGCGGCATGTTCCGCCGCTGCCGCACTGGTACTGGCGCACGCCCTGTGGCCCAAGCTGCGCGACTTCTCCGGCTTCTGGGGCGCCGTCAGCGCCTATCGGCTGGTGCCCGACGCATGGTCGCGCCCGGTTGCGCTTGCCTACCTGGGCGCCGAGACGGCCAGCGTGGCGGCGCTGGTTGCCGCGCCGCTGCACCCGGGCGCGGCGCTGCTGGCGGCATGCGTGGTGGCGGCAGCCAGCGGTGCAGTGGGCATCAACCTGCTGCGCGGGCGGCGCGACATCCGCTGCGGCTGCGGCAGCGACGCCGACAACCTGCGGCTATCCCACGGCCTGCTGCTGCGCAACCTTGGCTTGCTCGCGGTGCTGGTGCTGGCCGCGATCGCTGCTGCCGGACTGGCGGCGGGCACGGCACCCCGGGCGTTCAACCTGCTCGACACCCTCGCCGCCGGCTTCTGCGCGCTCGCGCTGTTGCTGCTCTGGCTCGGCGCCACGCAATTGCTGGTCAATGCCGACCGCGCTGCCCACCGCACCGGCCACCGGGCTTCCAGCCACCCTACGCATTCCCCCCTCTCGTGAGACTCCCATGACTGCCCTTGTGATTGCCAATATCGTGCTGTGGATCGCCGTGCTGGCGCTGCTCTTCGGTTTCTATGCCCTGGCCCGCCAGGTCGGCATCCTGTTCGAGCGCGTCGCGCCGATGGGCGCGCTGGTGATCGACGCCGGCCCGCGCGTGGGCGAGGCGCTGCCGCCCTTTGCCTTGCAGGATGTGCGCGGCGGCCCGGTGGCGGTGGGCGGCGCGCAGCCGCGCAGCACGCTGCTGTTCTTTCTCTCGCCGACCTGCCCGGTCTGCAAGAAGCTGCTGCCGGTACTCAAGTCGATGCAGGCCAGCGAGGCTGGCTGGCTGCGCGTGGTGCTCGCCTCCGACGGCGAACAGCCCGAGCACCTGGCCTTCCTGCGCCAGGCAGGGCTGGAAGCCTTCCCCTATGTGCTATCGCCCGAGCTCGGCATGCACCTGCAGATCGGCAAGCTGCCGTACGGCGTGCTGATGGACGAGCGCGGCACGCTGCGCGCCAAGGGCCTGGTGAATTCGCGCGAGCAGCTGGAGAGCCTGTTCACCGCGATGGACCTTAACGTGGGCTCGGTGCAGCAGTTCCTGGAAACGCGTGCCTGAAGGCAGGGAGAGAAAACCCATGTGGATTGACCGATTTTTCGAACACCAGACCCGGCGCGCGGCGCAGCGCACGGGCCGGCGCAGCGTGCTGGCCACGCTCGGCAAGGTCATGGTGGGGACGATGGCGCTGCCGGTGCTGCCCTTCGACCGCAGCGCGCACGCGGCGGGAGCACACAGCAGCAAGGCCGCCGGCGCGCAAGCGCAGGACGAAACCGCCTGCGACTACTGGAAGTACTGCGCGGTGGATGGCTTTCTGTGCGCATGCTGCGGCGGCACTTCCACCTCCTGCCCGCCCGGCACCGAGCCCTCGCGCGTGTCGTGGGTCGGCACCTGCCACAACCCGGCCGACGGCAGGAACTACATGGTCAGCTACAACGATTGCTGCGGCAAGACCACGTGCGGGCGCTGCGAGTGCAACACCAACGAGCGCGAACGGCCGGGCTACCGGCTGGGCGTGCACAACGATGTGAACTGGTGCATGAGCAACGACAGCACCATGTTCCATTGCACCACCTCGATCATTCTCGGAGTCCAGGAATGAAGCGGTCTCTCTCACACCTAGCGCTGTGCCTGGCATGCGTGGCGCCTGCAAGCATCGCCCTTGCCGAGTCGCTGGCTGACCAGGGCAAGGCCTTGTTCGGCACGCACTGCGCCGCTTGCCACAATGCCGATGCCTCCGGCATCGCCGGCGTGGCGCCGCCACTGGCCGGCGCGCTGCGCGAGCGGCTCGCCACGCCGGCGGGCCAGGACTACCTGGCCAATGTGCTGACCCACGGCCTCGCTGGCCCGATCCAGTCGCAGGGCCAGTCGTTCAACGGCGTCATGCCCAGCTTCGCCACACTGCCGGATGCATCGCTGGCCGCCGTGCTGTCGTGGCTGGCGGCGAGCAACGGCGCGCCCGAGCAGGCCGTGAACACCGATACGCTGGCCCGCGCACGCGCCGAGCGCAAGACCCCGGGCGCCGTGCGCAAGCTGCGCGAGGCGGGGCAGTAGCATGGCATCGCGCAGAGCACGCACCTTGCGCGCGGCCGCGCGGCGCGGGCTGTGCCTGCTGGCGCTGGCCACGCTGGCCACGACCGCAAGCGCACAGGCCGAGCTGCGCCACGCGCGCGACAACTACCTGCTGCACTGCTCCGGCTGCCACCAGCCCGATGCGCGCGGCAAGCCCTCGGCCGGCATCCCCGACATGCGCGAGACCGTGCCCTTGCTGCTTGCCACGCCGGCCGGGCGCGCGTTCCTGATCCAGGTGCCGGGCACCTCCGCCTCAGCCCTGAGCGACGCAGAGATCGCAGGGCTGATGAACTGGCTGATGCCCGCGCTCACCGGCCACAACGACGTGCAGGCGTTCAGCACCGAGGAGGTGGGCCGCTATCGCCGCCAGCCGCTCGACGACGTGAGCGCGCACCGCGCGGCGATCCTGGGCAGTGGCGCAACGCCGACGCCGGACAAGACCGCCCGCGCGAGCCCCGGGCCAATGTGACAAACTCACGCAAACAAATACGCGAGACAAAAAACCGGAACGAGGAACGACACGATGAACCCCACAGGCAACACAGACCGTGACCGTGATAGCGACAATGCGCGCAACGCCGTCAATGGCCCCGCCCCCGGACAACCTTCGCGGCGCCATTTGCTGGGCCACCTGGCAGGCGCCACGCTAGCCGGCATCGCCGCTAGCGTCACTGCCAGCAGCGCCAGCGCGGCGCCCCCCGCCGGCAAGAACGGCGCACCGGACGCATCCGGCCCCGCCACCACGGCTGGCGGCCCGAATCCCATCGTCATGATGCCGGCCTGGCAACTCTCTCGCGAGATCCATGCCCGCAAGCTGTCGGCCCGCGAAGTCATGGCGGCCTACCTGGACCACATCGCACGGGTGAATCCCGGCGCCAACGCCATCGTCGCGCTGCGTGAGCCCGAAGTGCTGCTGCAGGAAGCCACCGCCTGCGACCAGGCCCTCGCCGCCGGCCGCTCAGCCGGCTGGATGCACGGCATGCCGCAAGCCCCCAAGGACCTGGCGCTCACGCGCGGCATCCGCACCACCTTCGGCTCACCCATCTTTCGGGACAACGTGCCCACGACGGACGCCATCATCGTGGAGCGCGCCCGCGCCGCCGGCGCCGTGCTGCTCGGCAAGACCAACACGCCGGAGTTCGGCCTGGGCTCGCAAACCTTCAACCCTGTCTACGGCGCCACCCGCAATCCCTATGACGCCAGCCGCACCGTCGGCGGCAGCAGCGGCGGCGCGGCCGCCGCGCTGGCGCTGCGCATGCTGCCGGTAGCGGATGGGAGCGACTTCGGCGGCTCGCTGCGCAACCCGGCCGGCTTCTGCAACGTCTATGGCATGCGCCCCAGCGCCGGGCGCGTGCCCTACGGCCCGGCCCCGGAAGTCTTTATCCAGCAACTCGGCTACGAAGGGCCCATGGCACGCACCGTCGCCGACGTGGCCCTGCTGCTGGCCACGCAGGCCGGCCCCGATGCGCGCACGCCGCAGGCACTCGCGCAGGACCCGGTGCTGGCCACGCTCACCCCGGCCAATGTGGCCGACGTGCTGAAGACCAACCTCAAGGGCAAGCGCGTGGCATGGCTGGGCGACTGGGACGGCTACCTGCCCATGGAAGCCGGCATCCTGCCGCTGTGCGAGGATGCCCTCAACGCCTTCCCGGCCTTTGGCGTGCAGGTGGAAGCCATCAAGCCTCCGTTCTCGCCGGAACGGCTCTGGAAGACCTGGCTGGTGCACCGTCATTTCCTGGTCGGCAACGGCATGCTGCCCTTCTACCAGGACCCGGCCAAGCGCGCGCAGCTCAAGGACTCCGCGATCTGGGAGATCGAAGGCATGCTCAAGCTCAGCGCCAGCGACGTCTACGCCGCCAGCATGGAGCGCAGCGCCTGGTATCAAGCGCTGCTAGGCGTGTTCAAGCAGTTCGACTACATCGCGGTGCCGACGGCGCAAGTCTTCCCATTCGATGTGAACCAGCCCTGGCCGAAGCAGATCGCCGGCCGCGAGATGGATACCTATCACCGCTGGATGGAAGTGGTGTTTCCCTGGACGCTGTCGGGATGTCCGGCAATCAGCGTGCCGGTGGGATTTGGGCCGCAGGGGTTGCCAATGGGGATGCAGTTGATTGGGCGGCCGCGGGACGACTTGTCGGTGTTGCGCCTGGCGCGGGCCTATGAAGAAGAGCGGGATTGGGTGGGCAAGCGGTTGCCGTCGGCGATGATGGGGTAAAGGACCGCTTGAGGATTGCGTATTCAACTGGCCATCCCGCAAACCACAGGCGGGATGCGCCACGCCGCCTCTGCTGTATCAGCGCTCCGGCTTTGTTCGTCGTGTCTGGTAATTCGGCTTCCCATTGCGCGAGCGGGAGTCGGTGACGATCTGCGACAGTCCCGACAAGGTCTCATCAAAAACGAACCGTCGCCGGGCGGCGTCGAACAAGAAGAAGTTCTCGGTGCTGTTCGGCCCGGCGCCTCCCGACATGCCAAAAATCGCAATGTCCGGATAGCCGTCGAAATTGGCGTCGACCACGCGCAAGGCGTCCGCGGGCGCCGCAAAGCCGGGATCGGAATCGAAGTCACGAATGACCTGAGTACGAACGCCGGATTTCCGATCGATGATTTCAATGGCGACCGCGTGCGGAGAGTCGGATGTGAGCTCGCCTTCGATAAATGCGACGCGAAACAGGAAATTGCGCGTTCTGGCGCGTTGCGCAACCCAATTCACCGCGACAGCATCGTCCCGGTCGACCCAGCCGTGGGTGATCGAGCCGTCCCGCCCGACGCGCTCGATTTCGTACCATTGCGCATCCGTGGAGAGGACAGGAACATAAGTCCCCGCGTCGAGACGGGTCAGGATCGTCTCACGATCGGCTCGGGCAAACAGTGGCACCGCCTTGGTGAGATACAAGATTGTCTGGTAAGGCCGGACCCTGTCGAGGGCAAAGCGATCCGCGTAGTAAGCCATCTCATAATGGTTGACCCCCTTGCCATACGCCTCGGGGCTGCATACGCCAAGCGCGCAAGCGCCGACCTCGTCGGCCGTTGGCTTGCGTTGCGGCCGAATGGTCTCGGTGCTCAGGTACGTCTTCCTGGGCTGCCAGGTCACGGTGAACGCCGCCGCCGTCCGCTGTTTCAGCAGTGCCTCAGACTCGTTACTGATGTTGGTTCGGCAGAACGGCTGGGATGCCGAGTAGTCGTTCCAGCCCGGAAAGGCGTAGGCCACGCATAGCTTGTTCGCGGAGGTCACGTCGGTCCTGTAGTTTCTGTAGTCCTTGTCTACAAGAAAGTGCACCCTGTTGCCGCCCGAACCGGGTTCGTGCGACACCACCGCATAGGTGATATCCGCCGACTTGGGCAGGGCGTGCTCGAAACGCTCCTTGAAGCGGCTTGTCTCGGCTTCCGGCACTCTGTTGGGCGGGCTCAGATAGGAGTCTGGCTCGACACGATAAATGCCTGGCGCCAGGAAGTCAGTCGCGAAAGCCGAATGCATGCACGCGAGAGCAAGGGCCAGAGCGGCGGAAGCGGCAGAAGTGGCCTTATAGCGAATGGGGAGTAGCACAGCGATATGTCAGGAAATTGCAGGAATGCAAGCCGCAGCTTAACTTACATGTGGTGCAACGTACTCACTATTGCGGAGCGTGCTGGCGAAACGCACAATGACAGCGCCATCCACGGCGCCGGGACCGTCAAAGCTGGCCCCCACCAGCTCCAGCGTGCTGCCGCGCACCTCGATCCTCACCGGATCGGTCTTCTTCCACTGCTTCTTGGGCACCACCAGCTTCCAGACCGTCTCCTTGCCGGGACTGCGGAAGAGCGCGATGACCCCGACATACTCCGCCTCGGCATGCATCGGCTCGCTCAGGCTCACGCTCGCATCGGGACGCAGGACGACCTGATGTTCGGCGGCGAGCGTTCACTTGTCACCATCAACCTGTCCGAATACCAGGAAGCCCACACCGTCTCGCGGCTGAATGGTTCGAAACGACGCTGCTGCGCTATGAGCCGAGGCTGAAATCCATCGACATCGCGATCGAAGAAACCGAACCGGGCATGTTGCTCAGCTTTACCATGAGTTGTCAGCTGCATCAGGCCGGGCTGGTGCGATTCGGCACCCACTTCACACCCGATGGGCAGACGCGCCTCAAGCTGCTGAAAGCCGAACGTGACCGTGAGTGACCGAGGCATAGCGGCCTGTCATGGAATCCTGGCCACGAACATGACGGCCGTCAGAGGCAATCGCGCCACAACCGATGGCATCGTGCGGTTCCAGTTCCAGTTCCAGTTCCAGTTCCAGTTCCGGCTCCCTCAACCCCTATCAACGACTCACCTCCCCCTGCCCGCGGTCTCCGATGGCAACTCCCCAAAAAACGCCCGATACTGCGCAGCAAACCGCGGCAGATGGTTAAACCCCCACCGTGCCGCCACCACGCCCACCGGCTCCTGCGCCTGCCGTCCACCCAACGCCTGCCTCACCCCATTCATCCGCAAGGCCCGAACAAACTCCAGCGGTGCCAACCCGGTCACTTCATTGAAGCTGTATTGCAGCGTGCGCCTTGAAACCCCAAGCCGTTCGCACAGAGCCAGAACACTCCAGGGTGCCTCGGGCGCAGCGCGCACCATCTCATACGCCTGTGCGACCAACCGCCGCCGCGCAGGCGGCGTAGGCAGCAGGGCATCCCCAATGTCATGGGTCAGCGTGGACACCACCGCCATCAGCAACGCATCGCGCATGGCGCTCTCGACAAAGCGCTGGTTGAATACTTCGCTCTGCATGGCTGACGCAGCCAGCACGGCCAGCATCGTCGCCCGGAAATCATCGGACGCGGCGCGCCGCACCTCCGTGGCCGGCTGCAAGCGCGCGATCAGCTCCGGAACCCCCTCGCGCTCCATCACGCGTTGCAGCGCGGGCAGCGGCAACGTCACGCCGAGCAGGTCCAGCGACGGCGGGGTGCGCATGGCCAGCGGCTGGCCGTTGCCGGCGCGCAGCACGGTGTCGCCGCTCATCCGGTAGCCGGAGAACCAGCCATCGGCACACTCGCGGTGGGGCAAGGCGATGGAAAGATAGCCGCGCCGTGCCTCGCCTTCCTCCAGCAACGCCTGGTTGGTGCGTTCGCGGAAGACGTGGACGTCGCCATAGGTAGCCTGCTGCACTTGCGCAAGAAAATGCCCGGGCGTGAGCTGCTGGTAGCGTTGCTGCCAGCCGTCCAGGCCCGCTGCCGCCATGGCGGCCTCGGTGGCGACCAAGTGGCGTACCGGGCGCCCGCTGGCGCCTGTGTCGAGGGGCTCGGTGTTGCTATGCATCGGTGGCAGCCTGTTGGGGCGATTGACGCCATCGGCGGCGGGTGGGCGTGGCCCGGCGCGCAAGGGCTCTTGTGCAGGCACTGCGCGCTGATTGTATCGCCAGGCCTGACCAGCGTCGATGCGCGGCGCAGCAGGTCCGGCGGACCTTGGGTGAGCGTCCTTGCATTTGTTGACAGTAGCCGACGCGGCCTCGCCATAGAATGCTGCGCTATTCATTGCAGGCTTAGATATGGGATCGCGATCCGAACGGTACAGGTTGCTGGGCTACGTCGCGCTTTGCATGGTGGCGTTCGCGCTCATCACCGTGCTATGCGTGACGCTGCAGGAAGACAACGAGCAGCGCGCGGCGCGCAAGGTCCGCCAGATGGACAGCCGCGCCACGGCCACCGTCACCACAGCAGGTCACGCTGGACAACCAGCGGCCACGCGCGCATCACGCTGAGCGCCAGCGAGCGGATCAGCAGGGCAGGAAGATCGTGAAGGTGGCGCCGGCACCCGCGGCGCTGGTCAGCTTGATTTCTCCACCATGACGCTCCACCACGGTCTTGACGAACACCAGCCCCAGCCCGCTGCCGGCAGGCGCATCCTGCTCGGTGTCGCGCAGGCGCGCGAAGGGCTGGAACAGGCGGCCCTGGTCTTCCTCGGCGATGCCCCGGCCCTGGTCCGCCACATCGATCGCCAGCCCCTGCGGCACGCGATACAGGCGCACCGTCACGGTCGTTTGCGGCGGACTGAACTTGATGGCATTGCTCACCAGGTTGGCAATCGCCCGCACCAGCAGCACCGGCTCGGCCAGGAGTTGCGACCGCTCCTCTTCCACGTCGACTTCCACCTTCAGTTCGATCCGTGCGGCGCTGGCCAACGCCCATAGCTCGTCGGTGGCATCCAGCACCACGCCGGCCAGGTCGACCTCGATGAAGTTGAGGTGCGTCGCTTCCGCACGGGCCAGCCGGATAAAGTCGTCCGCGAGGTCCAGCGTGCGGTTGGCATGCTCGCCGATGCGGGCCAGCAGGGCTGCCTCCGGCAGCCCTCGGCCAGGCTCGTTCTGCAGGTCGATCAGGGCAAGGATGGAGGACTGTGGGGACCGCATGTCGTGCGAGATGAAGCGCAGGGACTCCTCGCGGCGCCGCTCTGCCATACGCACCTGGGTGATATCGATGACGCTGACGATCAGGCCGGCGACACCGCCGGTGTCGCTGCGCAGCGGCGCGCCGCGCAGCAGCATCGGGTGTTCGTCGCGCGCTTCGAGCTCCACCCCGGGCGGTGCCTGCACCGGGTGCGCGGCATCGGCCTCGCCCTCGGCATAGACGCTGCGCAACTGGTCCCAATAGTCCAGCCCGGCCTTGGGCTGGACGAATACTTCGTTGATCAGTTCGCGAATGCCGGGGCGCGGTGCGTTCATGTCGCCCAGCGACCCGAGCGTGCGCGGCGCCAGCAGCAGGCCGCGCCGATTGGCCAGCAGCACGCGGCCGCCGGGGTCGCAGATCACGGTGGCTTCGGGCAAGCCTTCGAGCCCGTCCGCCAGGAATTGCCGCAAGTCCCGCAGGCGCGTGGTCATGCGGTAGACCGCACGCATGCGGGTATCGAGGTTGCGGCCCGATTTGCGGCCCGAATTGCGGCCCGAATTGCGGCCCGACTCGCCCTCGCCTGCAGGCATGGCCAGCAGGCCGGGCTCTTGCTCGAGCTGTGCGAGCTCGTCGGTGAGGAATTGCAGCGCCGCTTCCTGGCGCCGCCAGCTCCACAGCGGATAGAGCAGGCTGCAACCCAGCACGGCGCTGGCCGGCGCGAACCAGAAGTGGCCAAACACGACCAGCAGCAGGCTGGCGGCCAGCGTGCCGGCCAGCAGCACCACCGTGACCAACAGCGCGTTGCGCGGCGTCAGCATCAGCGAGGCCAGGCTCGCCAGCAACACCGGCAGCAACGTGCACAGCCAGAACCAGGGCGCCGGCAGGGTGACGATGGCCGTGTCGCGCTGCAGCGTCTGCATGGTGTTGGCGATGATTTCCACGCCGCTCATGCCATGGCCGTTGCGCGATACCGGCGTGGGGAACACGTCGCCCAGCCCGCTCGCCGTGGCGCCTACCAGCACGGATTTGCCGCGGAAGAAGTCGCGCGGCAACGTGCCGCCCAGCACGTCGAGTACCGAGACCTGCCGGAACGTCCCCGGTGGCCCGGCAAACGGAATGCGCAACCGGTAGTCCCGGGTCCAGCCGTCGGCGCCGCTGTCATCCGCGGGACCGTCGTGACGGTAGGCGGACACCGGCCGCGGCGGCTTGCCGAAGCCGACCATCGCAGCCGAGAAATGGTTGAGCTGGCGGCCCGGCAGCCCTTCCTGCAGGAACACCTGGCGGGCAATGCCGTCGAGGTCCACCGCGATATTGATGTGCCCCACCTCGCTGCCCAGGCCCGTCAGCGGATAGCGCACCAGCAAGCCGCCCCGCCCCGCTTCGGCCAGCGCGGGCAGCACGACGTTGCCGGCGCGCGCCATGCTGCCTGCCAGCGCGCGGTCGTCCTCGGGATGCAAGGCGTCCGGCTCGGAGAGAATCACGTCAACCCCGATCACGCGCGGCGCGTCGGCGGCAATGCGATCGATCAGGTCGGCCAGCACCCAGCGGCGCCAGGGCCAGCGGCCAATGGCGGAGATGCTGGGGTCGTCGATAGCGACGATCACGATCTCGTCGCTGGGCGCGTGATGCTGGGCCGCGACCGACAGGTCGTAGACCGCCTTGTCGGCGCGTTCGCTCCAACCCAGCACGGCGCACGCCGCCACCAGCGCCAGCACGGCGGCCGTCAACAGGCCCCATTCGACCAGCGTACGGCGCTGGTAGCCGGCCATCATGCGTCCGGGCACCCGGCGCAACGAGCGCGCGCGCGCGGCGAATTGCGCCAGGCTAGTTGGCACGATTGAGCCAGCGTGAGCCGGCGCTCACGGGCTGGCCCTGCGAATCGCGGATGTACTGCACCACCTCGATGCGCTGGGGCGCTGAGAAATGCGGCTCGCGGGCCGCGTCCTGGCGAGCCACCCGCACAAAATACGTGCCGCTGCCGGGCCGCGGCAGGCGGGCCGCGTTGGTCTCGGTGCTGACGTCGGCCACGATCTGCGTAAAGGCGGCGTCGGATGCCATCTGCACGCGGTAGGCTTGCGCCGCGCCATTGGCGCTGGCTGCGCCGGCGGCCGGCCATGCGAGCCGCAAGGCGTCGCCGCCATCGTCCTCCAGGCGCGGCTGCGGCGGTGCCGGCTCGAGCGCGAACGCCACCGGTTCACTCCAGGGGCCCGGCTGCCCGCCGGCGTCAACCGAGCGCACACGCCACCACCAGCGGCCGGGCGCAAGCGCCTGGCTGGCCGAGGGCGCCGCACCGCGCACTTGCATGAGGCCTTGCGTGAAATCCGCATTGGCCGCCACTTCGAATTCATATTGCGCCGCGGTTGCGACTTCGGCCCAGGTGAACATCGGCGTCTCGCCGTAGGCGGTGCCATCGCGCTCGGGCGCCAGCGTAAAAGGCGCGGGCGGATTCAAGCGCACCACCAACGGCATCACCGCGCCCGCGCCACCGATGTGACGGGCATCGAGCGCGCTCACGCCCACGTAGAGCTCGCCCTCGGGCAGGTCTTGCAGCGCGGCCTGCGTGCCGCCTACGGCCTGGGAGGACAGCAACTCCGTCTGGGCTGCATCGCGCGAGACCACCACGCGGTAGCTGGCGGCCCGTGCAACCGCCCCCCAGCTCACGGTGGCATGGCTTGCCAGCAGCGGCTGGGGCAGCGGCACCAGCGCCGGCGCCGGCAGCAGCGCGGCGGGCCGCGTCAGGGCGCCCGTGGCCGATGCGCTGACGCCGTAGCCGGAATGCACCACCGCTTGCTGGCCGCGGCGCGAGCGGGCCTGCACCTGGCCTTCGAGCACGGCGCTCTGGCTGGCGCCGTCCTCGGTGCCCACGCGAAAGCGCGTGCCGCGCACACCGGTCACCAGCGACGGGGTCCGGATCTCGAACCGCCCTACGCCGGTGCCGCGCGGCGCCACGCGGGACTCCACCTCGCCCTGGCCGATGCCGATCACGGCATCGGTCAGGCCCGTGCGGGCAAACGCGCGCAGCCGCTTGACTTCCACGGCTGTCACCGGCGGCAACGTCACGCGTGAGCCGTCACCCAGTTCCATGGTGACGGTGCCGCCGGCGCCGGTCTCGATGCGGGCGCCTTCGCGCAGCTCCATGCCAGCCTGCAACGTGCGGCCATCGGCGCTCGCCTGCCCCGTCACGAAGACCACGCGGGCGGTGCCTTCGGTCACCGGGATGCGCGCCAGCGGGATGCGCAGGCGCATGCCGGGCGGCAGCCGGTAAGGATCGGCCACCTTGTTCAGTGCCTGCAGTTCGCGCCAGCCGGCGGGATTGGCCATGAAGCGGTCCGCCACGCCAATCAGCGTGTCGCCCGGGCGCACCTGGTAGATGAAGTTGGCGCCCTCGGCGCCTGCAGCCTGCGCCACAGCGCTGGCGGACCATGCGGCACCCAGCACGCCAACCAATCCGGCCATGCCGATCGTGCCGGCCACACCCATCGCACCCCTCGCGCCCCTCGTGCATGCCGCGCGCGAGTGCGCTCCAACGCCTGCCTTCCTGCCTGCCGCCATGTCGAACCGCTTCATAAACTCAGTCTTCCTTCTTGTCCTGCAGATCCTGCGAATCCTGCGAATCCTGCGAATCCTGCGAATCCTGCTGGCCCTGCATATCCCCGTCGCCCGCGGCTTCGAACCGGTAACCGTGCGCATATACGGAAGTCAGGCGCACACCATTCTCGGGCCGCAATGCCAGCTTGATCCGCAGCCGCGAGATATGGGTATCGAGCGTGCGCGAGCCGATTCCGATGGCGCGGCCCCACACGGCTTGCTCGACCACCTCGCGCGACACCAGGCGCCCCAGGTTGCGGAACAGGAACAACGCCAGGTCGAACTCGCGCGGCGACACGTCCACCCGGCTCTCGCCGCAGGTCACGGTGCGCGCCTGCGGATCGACAGCGTAGTTGCCCGCCCGGATCAGCGCGCTGTCCTGCTGCGCCTGCGGATACGTGCGGCGCAGCAACGCGGATACGCGCGCCACCAGCTCGGCGCGGCGGATCGGCTTGATCATGTAGTCGTCGGCGCCCGCGCCCAGCCCGGCGACAATGTCCTCTTCCTGTGAGCGGCTGGTCAGGAACAGGATGGGGGGATTGCGGCCGGAGTTCTGGCGCACCCAGGTCACCACCTCAAGCCCGCTGGTATCGGGCAGTTGCCAGTCCACCACCAGCAGGTCGAACGCTTGCTCGCGCAGGGCCCGCAGGAACGTGCTGCCACTGGCGAAGCACTCGCACTCATGGCCGGCCGAGACCAGGATCTGCTGGATCAGCTCGGACTGGCTCTTGTCGTCTTCCACCGAAGCGATTCTCATACTTACCTCTTGCTTGCCACGTCTTCTCTTCCAGATGCCACCGCGCGCTTCCTGCGCCGCCGCAAAGGCAACGCGCAATAACCCGGGCAGGCCGGGCGCCAGGTACGCAAAAGGGGAATGGTACAGAATCCGGCGTCGCCGCGCCAAGGACGGCGCGGGAGGGTATTGCAGCGCGCCGGCGCAAAAGCCGGCGCGCGCGCCTTTACTGCAGCATGTAGGTTTCGTACTCGAGGCGGTCCAGCTTGCGGTCCAGCAGGTAGATCGCCAGGGCCACGACGATCAACAATGATACCGCGAATCCGTAGCCATACCAGGCCGGCCCCAGTTGCAGGGTCACGGCAGTGAACACCAGGTTGAGGATCACAAACAAGCCGCTGAGCAGCAGCACTTCACGCCGGCGGTCCAGGTAGAAGTAGATATTGAGCACCCCCAGCAGCACCACCTGCAGGCTGGCGCCGATCACGTCCACATACAGGAGCGGCAGGTAGAGCTCCGAAATGCCGAGCGCCGCCAGCACGAACCTGCCCAGGACAAACAGCACCAGCGCCGCAATGGCCTGCACCTTGACGATCTCGTACAGTCCCAGGCGGATCGTCTGCACCATGGTGTTGCGCATATCCTCGATATGCTCGAGCGAGCTGCCGCCGCGCACGGCGTTGTAGAAGGCGTCGTAGTACTCGACGAAGTCGGTCTCGATGCGCACCAGGAACACCGCCATGCCCGGGATGATTGCCAGGTAGGCCAGGAACACCGGGATGTCGTAGATGATCGACGCGTGCAGCGGCCCGATGACTTGCTGCCCCGTGGACGGCGAGTACCAGAACATGAACTTGTCGAGCCAGATGCCAAGGTTGTACAGCAGCCCGATCAGCATCAGGCTCGGATAGGCATAGCGCCGCTGGAACACCTCGAACGAAATGAACCGCTGGCTGGTGTAGTTGCGGTAAATGAGTACCACCATGGCTGTCAGCAAGCACAGCTGGCCGGCAACAAACCCCAGCAGCAGGCCCTCCAGGCCATAGTTGCGCAGCGCCAGCGCCGCCACCACCGTCAGCGTATAGCCCAGCAGGAAGGTCCAGACGATGGCCTTGTACTGCTTCATGCCCGTGAGGAAAATCACCGCGATCCAGATATTGCTCATGACCACGAAGCCCGCGGTCATCAACAACCGATACAGCACCGACTGCGCCGGGAACGCAAAGAGCGCGCAGCCGATGCCGATGGTGCCCGCGAGCGCGGTGACCAGCAGGGCCACCGCGTGGTAGTTCGACAGCACCAGGCCATCGCGCTTCTCGAACAGGCGGTCCGACGTAAAGCGGGTAAAGGCCAGCTGCATCGGCCCGGTCAGGATCAGGCTGACCGCAATCAGGTAGGTCACCGAGACCTGGAACTGCGTCACCAGGCTGCCCGGCACCACGAACGGCAGGCTGAGCACACCGATCAGCAAGATGCCGACGATCGACAGGACCCAAGGCCCGGAGCTGATGATGCCCGCATAGGCGTACGCGCCGAGCATGCCCGACAGGTTGTCCCGCCGCAACATCTTGCGAAGTTCGAATCCAATCCCCGCCATCTCAGCGACCTCCCTTCATGGGGCAGCCCGCGGCCTGCGCCGCCCTGGCGGGGGATCCGCCGGCGGACGATTCCACCCGTGGCTGCGCCATCAGGCGCGTGTACAGGTCACGGTAGCTACCCACCATCATCTCCTGCGTGTAATACCGCTCCACGCGCCGGATGCCGGCCTGCTGCGCGGCATGCCATGCGTCGGGCGAGCCCAGCAGGCCGATCGCCTTCTCGGCCAGCGCGGCCGGGTCGGCGATGCGCACCACGTCGCCCGCCGCGCCCAGCGCCGCATCCTCGCCGGGCAGGCCGAAGATCAGTTGCCGGCACGAGCCGACATCGGTGGTCACGCACGGCACGCCGGCGGCAAAGCCTTCCAGCACCACCAGCGGCAATGCCTCGCTGATGGAGCTGAGCACCAGCACGCCCACCTTGGGCAGCAGTTCATCGATGCGCTGGAAGCCCAGGAACTTCACCTTGTCGGCGAGGCCCAGGCTTTCGGCCAGGCTGCGGCATTCCCGCGCGTATTCCGGATCTTCGTCCTCCGGACCGGCGATCCAGCCTTGGGCATCGGGGTATTGCCGCACCACGGTCAGCATGGCACGGATAAAGGTCTTGATATCCTTGATCGGCACCACGCGGCCGATCAGGCACAGCACCGGCGGCACGCCGGGTGCGCGCTGCGCGCGCAGCGCGGCCAGCCGTGGCAGGTTGATGCCGTTGGGAATATTGCGGGTCCGCTCGGCGCGGGCACCGTCCGTAACCTGGCGCAGGCGGTTGCCTTCGTAGAGCGCGACGATGGTGTCGCCGGCGTCGTAGCAGACGCGGCCCAGCGTTTCAAAGAAGCGCACCCACAGCTCGCGGAAATAGCTGATCTGCGAGATGTCGCGCTCGAACACGTTGCGGTTGTCGCGGATCCACTGGCTCTGGAACAGGTCGATCTTGCGTTCCTTGGTATAGATGCCGTGCTCGGACACCAGCAAGGGGCGTCCCGTGCGGTAGTGCAGCATGGCGCCGAGGAAACCGGCATAGCCGGTGGACACCGTGTGGTAGACCTTGGCCGGGATCAGCCCCTCGGCAATGCGCGCGAGCTGCCACAGGGGCTTATGCATGATGCGCACGGTCCAGAAGTAATCGGTGAAGGACGGGTCCGTGCAGTACTGGCGGTACTGCTCGGTGATGGTCCGCCACGCGTTGCGGCTGTAGAGGAACGCGTCTTCCGACAGGCTGCCGCCATCGGTCAACTCGGGCATCAGCTCGCGGATCAGCTCGCCGGCTTCCTGCTCGCGGCCAGGCTGGCGCAGCACCTCGTGCAACTGCGCCGAGGCGGCGAAGGTGACGGGATCGCCGTCGCTGCCATGCACCAGCGGAGGCGGCGGGAAATCGTAGAGAAAATGCGTTTCCAGGTGCACGACGTTGTCGGGCAGCGCGTAGACCATGTCGCCGTAATCTTCGCGGCGGCTGCCGATGAAGACGATGGCGAAGCGGACGTCCGGAAACGCCCGGATCATCTGGTTGACCCAGCTCGACACCCCACCGCTCACATACGGAAAGGTGCCCTCTAGCAGCAGGGCCACATCGGCGGAGTCGGCGCGGGGCAAAGGGGTATCGCTCATGATTGCCAGTAACGCAGCAGGGGCCGTACCAATGGCAGCGGCGATGGGCTGTCGAATGACAGCAAGATGGCGCGCACGGCGGCGTAGTCGCGCTCCAGATAGGCGGCTTCGGCCAGCAGCGGCAGCGTGCGCTCGCGCGCAAAACCAAGCGCCTCGGCCCGCTGCAGCCACCCGCGCGCTTGCGCGGGCTCGTCGCGGGTCAGGGCCAGGCGGCCACGCATGTACCACAAGCCGGCCTGGTCGGCGTCAACCTCCAGCGCGGCGCGCGCATGGCGCTCCACCTGGTCGGCGGTGTAGCGATAGACGTCGCCTTGCACCAGGTTCTGGTAGATCAATTCCCAGTACAGGTCGGCCAGGCGCTTGTTGATCTCGCCGCGCTCGCGATCGTCCTGCGCGGCTTCCAGGCGCGGCAGCTCGAGAAGGATCTTCTGCGTCAGTTGCTTCTCCGCGCCGTCCAGCATGCCGTAGGCCAGCAGGCGCACGTCGTCGGCGCTGTCGGCCAGCAGGTCGCGCAGCACCGGGCTGGAGGTGCGCGCCGGCATCGACTGCATGGCCACCAGCGCGGTCATGCGCTCGGGCAACGGCGCGCGCGTGTTGCCCAACTGGGCGCGCAAGCGCGCGCCGCCGCCGTGGGTCACGCGCGAGATCAGGTGGGTGACGAACACCGGCAGCCCGACCAGGCCGATGCCGGCCGTGGGACGGCGCCCCGGAAAGAAGCGCGCGATCAGCAGGCTGCCGACGCAGATCATGCCGCCGGCCAGCGGCACCAGGAAGCAGAATACGAAGAGGTAGCCATAGCTCCACGCGAACGGCACGCGAAAGCGCCGGGGCAGCAGGCGCCACAGCACCATCGCGATCATCGCCGCGGCGAGCCCCTGCATCATCAGGAAGGTCAGCAGCAGCGCGGTGCTGTTCCCGGCGCGGGCCAGCAGCGCCAGGGCGGCGATTTGCGCGGCGATGCCGCCGATGCCGAGCTTACCCACGGCCAACCTCGCCTAGTGCCACCGGCACCGGTACCGGCGCCGGCTGAACATCCACATGGCAGCGATGCAGCAGGCGGATCAACGGCTCCACCGGCGCGTTGGCAGGCACGGCCAGCGTATGCACGCCAATGCGCGCCGCTTCGAAATCGGTACCGAACTGGGCCCGCAGCATGTCTTCGATACGCACCAGGTAGGCCGAGGCCGCCTCGTTGCCCGACAGCGGCATCAAGGTAAGCAGGGCACGCTGGTGCGCGCTGGTCAGCGGCCAGGCCACGTCGAGCGCGCGGCGGCTGCGGATGACCTGGTCGAACAGCGCATCGCGCGATTCGTCGAGATCGAACACCAGCGCCACGATCGTGCTGTCGATGCCGCTGTCGCGGCGCAGGCGCGACAGGCGGGCGTAGTCCAGCGAGAAGTCGTAAGGGCAGCCGGGAATCGCGGCAGCGATGGCGCGCGTGGACACGGCGTGCTCGACGCCATCGGCGTAATAGCCCATCAGCACCATCAGCAACTGGAGGTTCT
This sequence comes from Cupriavidus sp. GW822-FHT02D05, assembly GCF_058802485.1. NCBI lineage: Bacteria > Pseudomonadati > Pseudomonadota > Betaproteobacteria > Burkholderiales > Burkholderiaceae > Cupriavidus > Cupriavidus sp. GW822-FHT02D05. Next base: position 220,541 of record NZ_JBXAOE010000004.1, read on the forward strand.
CGTAGCTGAGCGACAGGAACGGCATGCGCTCGACCACCAGCAGGCCCACCAGCTTGTCGGCCCCGGACAGCACCGGCGCCACCGCTACGTAGCGGGTCTGCGGATAGTCCGGCGACTGGCGCGACAATCCGTCGGCCTGCAGGTGCGCCAGCTGGCGCGTCTCCAGGCAGTGGCGCACCAGCACATCGTCGGGATCGAACTCGAATGCCGGGCCGATCTGCGCCGACGCCGTGGCGGATACCGTCTCGCCATCGACAGCGTAGAGCGCGGCCGCTTCGAGCTGGCACGCCTGCGCCACCACTTGCAGCATGGGGCGCGCGCCCACCAGCACGCCACCCGGTGCGGCATCTTCCAGCGTCACCGCCCGCATTTGCGACAGCGTGTCGCGCAGCGTGGTGGGCTTGGCCAGCAGGTCGTTCTCCAGCCGCGCATGCGACACGCGCAGCAGGTAGTGGTTCTTGGTCAGGGCCGCAAGGCGCTCTTCCAGGTAGCGGTTGACGGCGCGCGCGCGCGCCAGCCTCGTGCCCCAGACATCGCCGAACTGCCCGGCAACCAGCACCATGAGCAGCCCGCCCAGGAAGAACAGGCGCGGGAACTCACCCGGCTGCGCACCGATCTGGTGGAAGAAGAACCAGCCGCCCAGCATCATCAGCACGCTGCCCACGCCAATCAACGTGCCATAGCGCAGCGCCAGGATGACCGGCAGCAGCCATGCCCAGGGAAAGCCCAGTCCCAGCAGCAGGGGGTTGTTGGGCAGGAGCAGGTATCCCAGCCCCATCGCCAGCGCCATCGTCACCACCAGCTCGACCGCAGAGACCGGTCCGCTCGTGGCGGGCGCAAGCAACCGCAAATAGCGGCCGCCCGCGCCAATGCCCTGTCCTTCCCGAATCTTGTCGGCTGTATTGGCCACGATCATGCTCTCCTGCGGTTCAACCCTGGCGCAGCGGCGCCAGCAGGCGGCGCAGCAACTTTTGCGCGGTGCCCGACAGCGACTCGCGGCTCCAGCCACTGTCGCTGCCGGTGGCGGACCAGACGGCTTCGCCCGTGCTCACGTCCAGCAGTTGCAGCGAGATGCCCACGGCCGGCTCGCCATCCACGCCCACCTTGTAGCGCCATTCCTGCACCGCGCCGGTGAGGGCGTAGCGCATCTTCTGCGTACGTGCCCACTCCAGCGCCTTGCCCACCGACTCGCGCTCGGCGGGCTCGAACAGCGTTTCCGGGTTCAGGTTGGCGGGATAGCGCTTGACGTTGGCAATGCCGCCGGTCTTCAGCAGGCTTTCCGCGATCGCCTCGGCGCGCAGGCCTGCCTGCGGCGTCTCGGTGTAGTTGACGATCGGCAGTATCGCCACCGACTCACCGGCCGGCAGCGCGGGCGCGCGACCAATATCGGTCACCGCGCATCCGGCCAGCCACAGCGCTGCGCCCAGCGCACCGCACCAGCCCAGCAGTCGTGCTGCGCGGTTCTGCTTCGTGCTAGTTGTTTCCATGACTCTCTCCCCTTCTCGATTGCATACAGTGAACCGGCACGCCCGCGTGCCTGCCCGGATTAAAAAAGCCATCTGTACCGAACACCCACTTCGGTCAGCGGCGTGCCGCCATTGCGCGCCGCGGTTTCGTGCTGCACATACATGGACAGGTGATCGTTGCCTAACACCTTGCCGGCCACGCCCAGTTGCGCCCGGAAGTTCTGCCCGGCGCGGGTGTCGTGCAGCAGGCCGATTTCGGCAAACGGCCGCCACTTGTGCGTGTAGTCGTCGATCAGCTCGGTGCCGAAGCCGAATGTCACGCCGGCCTGGGTAAAGCCCTGGGGCATGTAGAACCCCGGCGTGGCTTCGTCGTCGGCAGGCACCAGCGTGGCCAGCTTGTTGCTGAGCGTGCCGCCGCGCGCGTTGTAGGTGACATGGGTGCCCACCAGGCGCACCGTGTAGTCCGGGTACGCGGTACGGATGCGGTAGCCCAGTTCCAGGTCGTACACCAGGCCGTGGCCCAGCTGCGAGCCGTCCTGGCCGCGGAAGCGGTCGTACTCGATGCGAGCGCCGGCAAATTCGCGCAGGCTGAAGTTGTAGGTCGCACCCAGGCCGAGCACATCCTTGACGCCGCCGACCCGCAGCGCCGCCGATTCGTCGGCGCTCTGGTTGATGCCGGCCAGCGTGGTGAAGCTCAAGCGGCTGCTCTCGCGCCACTCGCCGGTGAAGCGCGCGGTGGTCACGCTATCCAGGCCGTCGCGCCGGCCCACGCCGAGGCGCCAGCGCAGGTGCTGGTCGCGGTAGCCGAGCGACAGCTCGCCGCGCTTGTCGGACGAAGGCACGCCGGTGAGCTGGGTCTGGTCCACGCTGCGCTGGGTGCGCCAGGCACCGCGCAGGTTGAGGTCGTAGCCATCCCACAGGCGCACGCCGCCAGCCAGGCTGTAGTCGAAATAGCTCAGCGGGCTCTGGCGCTGGTACGTCACGCGTGGCTCGATGGCTTGCGCGTTGAACAGCAGCGTGTCCTGCAGGGTTTCCTGCAGGCTGTCGTCGGTACGGGTGGTCTCCTGGGTTTCGTAGGCCAGCGTCTGCGCGGCGCCGAGCCGGTCGAGCTGCACGTTGGCTTCGATCTGGTTGTCCACCGGAATGCGGCCAGCCTGGCGCTCCAGCACGCGGTCGAGCGCGGCCAGGTCCTGGTTGGCCAGCGCCAGCGTGATCTCGGCATACGCCGGGCGCAGCAACTGGCGGGCATATTGGCGGGCCAGCCAGGCACGCGCCAGTTCGTTGGATTCGTTGGACAGGGCCCAGGCCAGCGCCACTTCCTTGGAAGCGGACGAGACCACGGCCTGCTGGCGCGCCTCGCGTTGCGCCACGCCCGGCGGCGTCTTGGGATCGAGCGCCGGCAGGCCGGGAATCTCGCCCAGCCGCGACGCCGGATTGGCGGGACCGGTCCAGTTCGCGGCATTGGTGCCGGCCATCACGGTGCGGTCAGCGCGCAGCATCTCGATCACCAGGCGCTGGGACACATCGCCCGAGGCAAAGATCTGCCCGAGCGCCACGGTCTGGCGGCGCAGCTCGGCCGGGGCGGGGCCGCCCTGCGCGTCCTCCTCCTCGGCGGCCGGATCCACGCTGCGGGGATCCGAGGCGCGGCGCCCGGCCGCGGACTGGTCCTTGTGCAGGTCGACCCAGGCCTGGCGGCGCAGGCGCCACCCGGTGCTGGTCTGGCCAATGGCGTCGTAGGCATCGGCGGCAAGACCCAGCCAGAGCGGATCGGCGTTCTTGCCGTCGGCCATCTTGCGCAGGTAATGCAGCGCGGCGCGGCCGTCCTGGAAGCGCATGCTGCCGGCGGCAAAGGCACCCCACAAGTCCGGGTTGCCCTCGGCCTCGCCCTTCAGGCGCAGCATCATGGCGCGCACTTCGGTATCCGAGCCGAGATCGACCAGCGCCCACATCAGCGCGGCCAGCGTCTCGCTGCCGGCGTCGGGCATGCCGGCGGCACGGCGCAGGTCGGCCAGGGCCAGTTCGCGCTCGCCACGGGCGCGCTGGTACTCGGCGCGCATGGCCAGGAAGCGGCTGGATTGCTCGGCCTGCTTCAGCTGGGCAGGGGTCATGCCTTGCAGCAGCGTGGCGACGCGGCCGTAGGCGCGCGCGCGGGTGTAGTAATTGATGGCGAGCTCAAGCGACACGAGCTTGCCGCCCTTGCGCCAGCTGGCTTCGGCGATGCGCCCGGCATCGATGGGCGAGCTGTCGTAGAAATCCATCAGGTTCGAGAAATCCGATTCCTCGGTATCGCGCACTTCGGCCAGGCAGTCGTTGCGGCCGGCGCCGGGGGGCATGGCCATGCAGTGGTCGTCATGCGACTCGGCCATGGCCAGCATCAATTGCCGGTAGCCTTGCTCGAGCAGGTCGCTGCGCTGGTTCAGGCGCGCCAGCTCGGTCAGCGTGCGCCAGAATTCGATGTCGGTGGAACGCGCGGTGCGCATGGACGGCACCATGGCCTGCAGGGCTTCGGCCAGCTTGCCGCGCACATAGAGCAGGTTGGCTTGCTTGAGCGCGTATTGCGGGCGCGGGCCAAAGCGCTGCTGCAATTCGGTGTAAAGCTCGAAGGCGCGGGCATCCTTGCCGGCGCGCTCGGCCAGCTCCGCCTGGCGCTCCATGATCGGGCGCGCGTTCGGGCCGTGGCTCAGGCTTTGCAGGAAGGCCAGGCCTTGCTCGGGCTCGCCCAGCCGTTCGTAGGTGGCGACCACCTGGTCGACGGTAGCGAGATCGCCCGTGACGGCGCGGTGGCGCAGCGCGGCCAGGTAGGCGCGGTCGTCGTTCAGGCCGGGCGCCAGGCGCAGCACGGCCTTCCAGGCGGTCTCGTCATTGCTGGCCTGGGCATATTCCAGCCAGCTCTTGAGCGCTACCGTGGGCTGGCGATTCCACTCGGCGACCTGGGCCAGGCGTTCGCGCCAGCGCGCCGCGCCGGGCTGGCGCCGCACCGCGGTCTCGGCAACGCGCTGGGCGTCGTCGAGCTTGCCGGCGGCCAGGAAGACCTGGAACGCGAGTTCGTAGTCGTCGGCATTGAAGCCACGCTCGGCCGCGGTGGGTGCGCCGGTAGGGACGCCGGCAGGGGCTGCTGCTGGTGCTGGTGCTGCCGAAGCTGCAGAGGCAGCGCGGGCTTGGCCCGCCGCCGCGGAAGCGGACGTGCCGGCGCCTGAGGTATCCGCCACGCGGCGCAGGTGCGGCATCGCGGCGTCGCCCATGGCGCGGCGCAAGGCCAGGCCACGCGGGCCATCAAGGAAGATCACACCCCGTGCGGCCCATGGCTGGGTGGCCGCCACGCGGCGCACTTCGGCGCGTTGCAGCGAGGCGCCTTCGGGCACGGGCTGCAAGCTCGGCGGCAGGCGCAGCAGCCGCTGCACATAGCGCGCGGCCTGCTCGGGGCGGTTGGCGGCCAGCGCCAGCTTGGTCAGGTAACGCAGGACTTCGGCGTTCTCCAGCAGCTTGCCGCCGTGCTGCTCGGCCTGGGCCAGCGCCTTGTCGAGCTCGTTGCCGGACTGCAGCGTCTTGAGCGCGGCCAGGTAGAGGCGGCGCTGCTCGGCCGGATCGGTGGCACGGGACTGCGCGGCAAACAGCGCGTCGGCCGCCTGCTGGTAGTCGCCGCCCGCGAGCGCCGCCGACGCAGCCTGCGCGTTCCACAGCGCCGCGCGGGCAGGGTCGCTCTTGGCCAGCGCCTGGTAGAACACCTGTGCCGGCTTGAGCGCGTTGATCGAGCGCGCGGTGGTGGCCAGCTCTTCCAGGTCGGCGCGGTCCCACTTCATGGTCACCGCCTGGTCGAGCAGGCCGCCGAGCTTTTCAACGTAGTGCTCGCGCTCGGGGGTGTTCGGCAACGCCGCGAACGCGCGCTGCTGCGCGATCTCGATGCGGGTACGCAGGATCTGGCTGGGCAGCTCGGCGTCGGCGGCATTAGCCTCAGCGTTGCGCACCGGCCCTTGCAGGCTGGCCGCGGAACTGGCCGCAGAACTGGCCGCATAGCGCGCCTCCAGCCGGGACAGCATGGCCTCGGCCTCATCCAGCCGGCCCGTGCGCGCATATTGCTCGGCCAGCACCGCCGCGAAGCCGCTGTCGCCGGGCGTGGCCCGCCACCAGGCTTCCAGGTAGGCCATGCTGAGGCCGTCCACTGCCCGGCCATCGCCCAGCAGGCGTTCGCGCAAGGTTTCGCGCGGGAACATCAACGCCAGGCCGATCCCCACCATGGCGGTGAAGGTCAGCACGAACGCTGGCGGCAGGAGCCGCTCGCGCTCAGGCGGCGCAGGTGATTTCGACGCTTTGCTTGGCATTGTTGGGATTGGGAACGGGAGTGGTATCGAAACGCAGCGTGCCGCGCTCCTGCACGCCCTGCACCGGCTTGCCATCGATGGCAATCCGGCAACGGTCCGCGCCTGCGAGGCGGAAGAATGGCTTGAAGTAGCCGCTGAAGTCAAAACGGATGCGCTGCGCGCTGCCCTGGCCGGTGCGCTGCCAGTTGCGCACGAAGCCGCTGGCCTCGGCGATCTCGGGGCCGGAGGGAGCCGCGGCATTGGCTGCGCTCGGGGCGCGCATCACGATGCGCGAGGCACCATCGGCCAGGTGCACGTAGACGCCGCCGCCGGGCGCCGGCGAGGTGCCGGTGACGCCTTGCGAGTTCGCCACGTCGGGCACGTCCGCGCCGGTCCAGCGCACGTTGCGCAGGTTGGCGTCGCCGCGCACGATCCAGGCGGCCGGCTGCGTGGCGTCGCCGCCCAGCTCGCGGGCCACCGCCATGCCTTGCCAGTCGATCACCTTGCGCACGTAGTCAGTGGCATGCACCGGCATCAGCGGCTGGCTCAGCACGTAGTCATAGACCTTGCGCAACGCCTTGAGCGAAGCCGCCTTGGTGCCGGAGTAGTTGTGATAGTAGATGTTGACCGACTTGAAGCGGTACGGCCGGTCGGTTAGCTCAAACGTTTCGATCACGCGTTCGAAGCCGTAGTACGGGCCATGCCAGAGATTCGTGTAGACGTTCTCGTTCTGGTTTGGCGCGAAGATCTGGAACGTGCCGTCGGCCTTGTTCACGCCGATGGGCGAGATCGCGGTCCAGGTCGGGTTGCTGCGCGTGATCAGCGTATCGCCGCCGTTCATGTTGAGCACGCCGGCCTGGTCGGTCAGCTTGATGGCCTCGGCGGGCGGCTGGCAGTCGCCCGACCACAGCAGCATGCTGACCGGCTTGCCAGGGGGCGCCAGGGTACGGTTGATATAGTCGATCGAGCCGCCGATCTCGCGCTTGAGGTCCATCGTGTAGCCGGGAATCGCCAGGTGAAAGTCGTCGTCGCCTTCGGTGGCGTTCTCCGAGTGCGTGCCGCCGGGCACCGTGCGGCCCCACTCGAAGGGATGCGAGAAGGTGTGGCTCGCCACCTCGACATAGGGCTGCGCGAAAATCTTGCGGGCGATCGGCTCGAGCTGCGCGGTCAGCTTGGGATACATGCCGTCGCTGGCCACTTCGCCCTGGATGATCGACATCGTCATCGGCAGGCGATAGCGGTCCCATATCTCGCGAAACAGGACTTCACCGGAATAACCGCCGCCGGGAATCTCGGCACGGGAGGCAAAGCCGTCGCCGTCCACGTGCACGGTCAGCAGGCGACGTCCGTTTTCGGTCGTGACATCCGGCACCGGCATGGCCGGCAGGCGCAGCGCTTCGCGCAGGAAGGACAACGGCTGCACCACCCAGCGGTCCTGGTCGTTGGCGCTTTGCCGCACCGCGTAAGGCCCGAGCACGTAGCCGCCCCAGGGAGTGATCGCGGCAGCGTCGTAGGTCAGCGTGCCTGAATTCAGGCGCAGCAGGGAGCGAAAGCCCGGGCCATTGCCCACCTGAACCGGCGCTGCCTGCGTGCGGTCCGGCGCCACAGGCATCTCGAAGCCCATCATCGGGTCCTTCGACACTACGTCCGCCTTGACGCCGATCTTGCCCTTGACCGAATTGAGCTGCAGGCTCGATGCCAGCGCTGCGTTCATGCGCGCGCCGAAATCGTTCAGGAACACCACCGGCACGCCCTGGTCGATATTGCGCTGCACCCAGCTGAAGAAACGCCCGGGCTGGTCGCGCACGTTGCCAGCCATCCAGATCACCACGCCAGCGTAGCGGTCCGGGCCGATCTCCGGCAGCGGCTGGCTGGCTTCGGCGAAGTCCACGCGATAGCCCAGGTAGTTCAGCGGCATGGAGACGAAGCGCACGCCCGCGGAGTCGTCGATCGATACGCCCGGCTCGCGGTCCTGCACCACCAGCACCCGGCGCGGCATCACCTCAATGTTGCCGATCCCAACCGTCTGCAAACCGGGATCAGCCACGTAAGGGATGATGCCGAGCGCGCGGATCTGCGCGGCGGTGTCGCGCGCGCACTTGCGGTCGGCGGGCGGGCAGTAATCGATCGAGATCACCGGCAGGTGGTACTGCTCGCGGATCGTTCGGGCCTGGCCGAGCAGCCAGTTGCGATCCGCTTCGCTCACTTCGGTGTAGCGCTTGCCGCCTTGGTCCCAGCCGCGGTACAGCGATTCAAACGCGACCGCGTACGCCAGCTGGTTGACCTGCGGCAGGATCTCGAAGCCGCGGTTGAAGATCAGCTTGGCCTCGGGATAGCGTGCCTTGATGGCGCGGATCACCGCCACCATGCCAGCTTCCTGGCGGGCGCGCTCGGCATCCGTCTTGGCTTTGAGCTGGTAGGAGTCGAGCGTGTCGAGGAAAAAGCCGCGATAGCCGCGCTGCCACAGTGGGGCGATGACCTTTTCCACGTAGAAGGCGGGCCAGCCCTCGGCGGCCTGGTCGACCACGCGAGCGCCCCAGGCGTCGTTATTGCCGATCAGCCAGGCCTTGGGAATGTCTTTCAGGTAGGCGCGCGACGGTGCGACCTCGCCAATGCTGACGTAGGAGAACCATTGCGTATTGGGCGTGGTGGCGGTGCGCGGATCGAAGCCGCTGTCGGGCTCGACCACGGCGACATCGAACGCCTGCAGAGCGTCCACCGGCGGCTTGCTGCCGTAGTGGAAGACGATGTTCGGGGCGCGAGAGCCGGTGGTTGCCAGTGCCTGTGCCTGCGCCGGGCACAGCCAGGATGCAAACACGGCCAGCAGTGCGCCAAGCCAGGCTCTTGTCATCGGCGCGCCCCGGCTTGCTTGACGCAGGCCTGCCACGCGGCGCGTGACACCGTCCAATCCCAACAGAATCACTTGCTGACCCCTATTTTCTTCATATTTTTATAGTCCCGAAAGAGCTCGCTTGGCTTGCTGCCAACATGCTGGTCGCGCTTGATGCCACCAGACGATGCATTCCGGGTATGGCTGATCCCATCCACTTCTACCTGCGCTGCCCGATCTCTCAGGCAGTCCCCTGCAGGCCAAACTAAAAGTGCTTATTCAAGCACTACGGGCGAGAATTCTGAGGCATGCGCTTAATTGTGCATATAAGCATTTAGGACTAGGGAATATGCACTAGTGCAAATGCATGCCAGTGTCACAGAGGCTGGCTAGCGCCAATTCCCGGGTTTCGAACGCTGCGAAGGCGCGCTGAAACGGAAGCCGCCGGATCCGGTCGCGCAAGGGGTTTTGGTGCCTGGCAAGCTGATTGTTGTCTCGGTACTTTCTGCATTTTTGTAGTTTTCCGGATCGACAAAGTATCACAGTACGTGGCGCAAACTCGACGCTGTTGTGCTCTGAGGTGACGAAAATAGGGAATCACACGATAGCTTGGGCCGGAATACAACGGTCCGTGGCGACCAGCGCAGCAAGCGAAGCGAATGGTAGATCACGCGCTTTGAGGCCAATGTCAACAATTGTCACGCGCCGCGAATACGGGGCACTTCCAGCGCGGCGCTGTGTAGAATTTTCTCAAACAAAAAAACATCTTCACATCGGCAGGAATGGACCCGGACAAGCACCGGCCGGACGCCGCATTCGGGAATGTCGCAAGTCGCGAGCTGGCTCACGCACGGGCTCCACGCAGTACGCGATACGCAATACGCGCGAACCCACCTTCGAAGGCAAACTCCTGCGCAGCGATGCTGCGCCGAACTCGATGGGGATCTCATGCAGTCAGATGAGGGCACTGCCGTGATGGCACTGCTTGTCCTGTTCACCGCCACGCAAATCATCCTCGCGGCCCTGATGCTGGCTTTGCGCCAGAGCGCCGTAGGCCGCGCATGGGTCGCAGGCCAGGTGCTGGCCTGCGCCGCGGGCCTGTTGGTGATCGACGCGCGCGGCGGGCCCGCATGGTTCCTGCTGGTGGCGCCCGCCCTGGGCGTAGCCGCCCAGTTGCTGATCCATCGCGGCATATCGCTGACCGGCGACCGCCCTTCGGCCCCCGTGCCGCTCGCTGCCGGCGTGCTTGCCATCTTTGCGGTGCTGGCTGCCGGCGCTCTGGACAGCGGCAGCCGCCTGGCCGAAGTCACCGGCTACGTGGTAGCCGCCATTACCGCCTGCTTCACCCTGGCCTGCCTGCTGCGGCGCCCGCTTGCGCTGACCCGCCGCAGCCGCCCGCTGGTGCTTGCCGCGTGCGGCCTGCAACTGCTGGCGCAATGCTGCGGGCTGTATGCGATGCTGGAAGCCGGTGCCCCCGTGCCAGCCCTGAGTGCCGAAGCCTTGCTCCTGCTGCGGCTGCTGCCCGCTTTTGTCGCGATCCTCGCTGGCCTGGCGGGCTTCACGCTGATGACCATGGAAGCCATGCTGGCCGAGCAGGAGAAGCAGGCACGCCTCGATGCATTGACGGGGCTGCTGAACCGCGGTGCCGTGGATGGCGCGGCGATGGTGCTGGCCGCTGAATTCAACCGCCACGGCCATCCGCTGAGCTGCCTGGTGATCGACATCGACCGCTTCAAGTACATCAACGACAGCAGCGGCCACCGCGCCGGCGACCGCATCCTGCAGCAGATCGGCCGCGTCCTGAAGGAAACGCACCGCGGCGCGGACCTCGCGGGCCGCTACGGCGGTGAGGAGTTCTGCGTGCTTTGCCCGCATACCACTGAAGCCGATGCCCTCCTGCTGGCCAACCGCATCCTGCGTGGCATCCGCGCCATCGCGTTGCCCCACGAGCTTGGCGGGTTCGCCAGCGCCAGCATCGGCGTTGCGCAGATCCGCGAGCGCGAGGACGGTGGGGCCGCCACCTGGGACAAGCTGTTTGGCAGCGCGGACCGCGCCTTGTATGAAGCCAAGCGGCGTGGCCGCAGCCGGGTCGTGCTCGCCTCCGAGCTGGAAGCGCTGCCGGCGCCTGAGCGCTGCCTGCCCACGCGCACCGAGGCCTGCCACTAGGCGCTGGCGCGCGCCAATATGACGGCGAAATCGCATTGCCGACGCGCCGCCCGCTAGAATCCTCCAGTGCATGCTTGTCCGGACCCGTTTGCTAGTCCGGTTCGAAACCATTCCTGGAGATCCTAAATGAAGGCCGACAATATCCTGCAGACCATTGGCAATACGCCCCATATCCGTGTTCAGCGGCTCTTTGGCGATACCCATCAGGTCTGGATCAAGTCCGAGCGCGCCAACCCGGGAGGCTCCATCAAGGACCGCATCGCGCTGTCGATGGTCGAGGCGGCCGAGCAATCCGGCGTGCTCAAGCCGGGCGGCACCATCATCGAGCCCACCTCGGGCAATACCGGGATCGGCCTGGCCATGGTGGCGGCGGTCAAGGGCTACAAGCTGGTGCTGGTGATGCCGGACAGCATGTCGGTGGAACGCCGCCGCCTGATGCTGGCCTACGGCGCCACCTTCGACCTGACCCCGCGCGAAAAGGGCATGAAGGGCGCCATCGCCCGTGCCGAGGAGCTGGTGGCGGCCACGCCGGGCGCCTGGATGCCGCAGCAGTTCGAGAACCCCGCCAATATCGAGGTCCACGTCAACACCACCGCGCTGGAGATCCTTGCGGACTTCCCGCAGGGCATCGATGCCCTGATCACTGGCGTGGGCACGGGCGGCCATATCACCGGCTGCGCCCGCGTGCTCAAGCAAAAATGGCCCGCGCTGAAGGTCTATGCCGTCGAGCCGGTCGCCTCACCGGTCATTTCCGGCGGCGCGCCCGCGCCCCACCCGATCCAGGGCATCGGCGCTGGCTTCATTCCCCGCAACCTGGATACCGTCCTGCTTGATGGCGTGATCCAGGTCGACGCCGAGCCGGCGCGCGAAATGGCGCGCCGCGCCGCGCGCGAGGAAGGCATGCTGGTGGGCATTTCGTCAGGCGCCACCCTGGCCGCGATCGCGCAGAAGCTGCCGGACCTGCCGGCCGGCGCCACCGTGCTGGGCTTCAACTACGACACCGGCGAGCGCTATCTCACCGTGGAAGGCTTCCTGCCCGCCTGAGGCGACGCAGCATTGCTGGATTCTCTTCAGGCGGCGAAGCTCGCCGTGAACCATACTGGAGATTGACAGGCGCCGGCGCGAGCATGCGCGGGCGGCCGAATATGCCGATATGGCGCGCCGGCGCCCCTGCCGCCCGGCGCGGCAGGGCTTGCCATGGCGTTGACACAAGCATTGACACAAGGACAAGGAGCTGAGATGAGCATCCCGAGTTATGAAGTTGCCCGACTGGCGTCCCTGGCGGTGCGGCTTGCGCTATCTTCCGGCCTGTCGCACGAAGAGATGCAGGCTGCGCTCAGCCTCGCGGCCACCATGATCGAGCAGGACGAAGGCGCAACGCCTGAAAGCACGGCGGCGGCAGAGGTGCCGCACGCCAAGGTGACACGCACGATCCACTAACGGCGCGCAACGCGCCCCGTCAACCCAGCAAACCCGCCCAATACAGCTCCGCCGCCGCCAGCACCGCCCGCATCTGGGTGGTGTGCGCCAGGCGAAACGCATCGCCATAGACCGTCTGGTCGGGGAATTCGGTGACCAGCGTGAACGGCACCGTTGACCGGGAATCCTCGAAGATCATGCAGGGAATGCCGTTTAGCACCGGGAACGGCACCTCACCGGCGTGGTTGCCCCACGTCGCCAGCTGGCGGGCATTGAACGCAGCCAGATCCGGCGAAGCCGCCAGTTGCGCAGTCAGCGCCTGCATGAACGCCATGCCATCGCGCCCGGCGTGGTGGCGCAAGATCAGGAAAAAGCCCTTGGGAATGGTCCAGGTCTCGAAGCCCGGCGGCACGTAGCCGGTGAGCGGCCGCGTCCATTCGTGGGCGGGGTAGCCGTGCAGGCTCATGTGCAACCCGGCACCGGTGCGCTCGATGGCTTCCAGCCGGGCCGCTTTCTCCACGAAGGGCGGCGCTGTGCGTGCCTCCAGGTCGTCGCCCAGCGCGGTGTAGCGCGCGGCATGCGACATATGGCGCGGATTGTCCTCGCGCAACTGCACATGCAAGGCTGCGCCATCCGGGTTCTCCAAAGCGATCAGGGCAAAGTGCGCATGCGGGCGCTGCTTGAGCGCCTGTGCCGCGCGCAGCGCCCCGACCACGCCGGACGTTTCGTTGGCATGCTGGCCACCGGAAATCACCAGCCCGGGCAGCGCGCCTTGGATGTGGGTGCCGTGGACCACGCGCCCCTGCGTGGAAAGCACGCTGAAGCGCTTTCCGCCCAGGGCATGCATCTCGACGGCGGCCTCCTCCGGCGTCAGGGGCTGCGAGAGCGCGGCGAGCGCACTCGGGGACAGAGGGGCCGCAGCCGCGTCGGCCGGCGTCGCGGCCGCGACGCGCGGGTGCGGCAACAATGCCACCCGCACCCGCGTGGCACCCTGCGCGTGGCGGATCTCGGGCACGATCTGGCCGGGTTGCAAGGTGCGATCGCCGCGCGGCAAGCCGGCGCGATCCTGGAAGAACTCCAGAACGGAGAAATACAGGTCCTCGTGCAGGGCCTCGCGCGTACTGATGCACTCGTCCTGGTAGGACAGCCGGCATTCGATGCCGCCCGTGTCGATGGCAATGCGAAGCACATCGAAATAGGGCCCCTGCCGGCCCCAGGCATGGCCGCGGATCGCATCCATGGCTGCGGCGAATGCCAGTTCGTACTCGGTGGCGAGCGGGCCGTCCTCCAGCACGGCGCCATCACGCGACAGGCGCAGCCACCCGCACGGCGCGCCAGACTCCGCGAGCGGCACGAACACACGGTGGGCGATGCCGTCCAGTTCGACGACATAGTGGCCTTCGTCGTCTCCGTCGCTCAGGCGAAGGCTGCCTTGCGGCAGCATGCCGGCGAGCGGATAGGTTTCGAGCCGGAAGCGCTGCGACTGTCCCGCCGTTGTAGCCGCGGGCAGGCGCACGGAGATCTCGCCCGCGGCGGCGAGGCGGCCGCCGTCGTGTTCCAGCGCCAACGCCTCGAGGAAGAAATGCAGCAGCGGCTTGTAAGCGCTGTGGATCGCCGCCTGCACGCCAGCGGCGGCAAGCCGCTGCTCGGCCGCGCGGCGCGTGGCGATGTCGTCGAAGACCCAGGCTTGCACGCGTACGCCGGGCATCGCCGCGACGCGCTCAACCAGGGTATCCAGTGTGTGCGAAATGGAGGTATCGAGCAGGATCGTCATGGCTGGCCTTGGCGCCGTGCGCGGTGGGCTGGGTGTCGGATCCGGCATTATAGGCAGGCTCCCGATTGCCCGGGAAGGCGCCTTCCCAGGCGCTGGCCTCGCGCGTTCCCGTAGTGGGTCCAGGCGGCAAAGGTGTTCGTAGGCAATGCCGGGGTGCGGCACATTTGCGCGTGCACATTTCCTTACAACCCGGACATACATTGACACCGCAGGATCGCTAAGCTGCCCCCCTTGAGCAAGCCTGGTCTTGCCATTCCAAGGAAAGTACGCATGAGCCGCTCCCTTTCTCACGCAACCCGACTTCCTGCCGCGCAAGCGCGGCGGCCCCGATGAAGTGGTCCACCATCGTGTTGGTGCTGCTCGGCTGGCTGGGCGGATGTACCGCCATCGGATGGCTGCTGATGGCCTGCGCGGGCATGTTGTCCCAGTAAGCCACAACAGCACGCAGGCGGGCATCTCATCGCTCCGTCATCGATTCACCGAGCTATCGGACAGCTATCGGACCATCAACCACACGCCATTTCGTAACGGGGTATTTCAGCGGCGCGGCCGGATCCGGCTGCGCACCCCAATCATCACTGGCCCATTTCCGCCATTTCCAAGGCAAGGAGAGACCATGTACGATCACGCCGCCATGCCGCGCGAGAGCCACGGCGCCCTCACCACAGGCGCCATGCAAGACACGCCCCCACCGCGCACGAGCCCCACGCGCCGTGCTCGCGCCGTGCGAGCGAACGTTGCCTGCGGCGACGTCCTGATGTCCGATATCGGCCTGCTCAAGCTGTGCCGTCACTGCGCAGAGCACTGGCCGGCTGACGGCGAGTTCTTCGCGCGGGACACGCGCCGCCAGGACGGCCTTGAACACATTTGCAAGGCTTGCCGCAAGGAACAGCGCTCGGGCCGTTGAAGCGCGGCGACATGTATGAAATGTGAAGGCTGTCGCGCGCGGCCGGCGCGCTCGGACGCGTCGCCGCGCACACCGGCGAATATCACAATTCCGGCTAAATTCAACCCATAATCTAGGGTTTTCCCCAGCATCGACAGGACATTTCGGCACATTCCGCGCCAGATTCGGATGTTCGTTTTGTCCTGTTGATGGTTCGTTCCGTCTATTCCCTCCCGTCCCTGGCGCCGCTATTGTTACGTTCAATAGTTACGTGCAATAACAATCCCCATCCCGCACCAGGAGACACGCGATGCGCACACAAGTCGCCATCATCGGCGCCGGCCCCGCCGGCTTGCTGCTCGGGCAGCTGCTCGCCAAGGCCGGCATCGATGCAGTTATCATCGAGCAACGCAGCCCCGACTACATCCTCGGCCGTATCCGCGCCGGCATCCTTGAAAGCGTGACCGCCGATGCGCTGGAGCGCGCTGGCGTGGCGCAGCGCCTGCAGCACGACGGCCTGGTTCACCATGGCATCGAACTGTCCTATGGCGGCGAGCGCCACCACATCGACTTCCACGCGTTGATTGGCCGCTCGGTCACGGTCTACGGTCAGACTGAAGTCACGCGCGATCTGATGGTCGCCCGCGCGGCCGTAAATGCCGTCACGGTGTACGACGCGCAAGACGTCAGCGTGCACGATTTCGATACAGCCTCGCCCGTGGTGCGGTATTTCAAGGACGGCCAGCAGCATGCGTTGCGTTGCGACTTCATCGCTGGCTGCGACGGCTTTCATGGCGTCACGCGGCGCAGCGTGCCCGAGCCATCCAAGCGCATCTTCGAGCGGGTCTATCCCTTCGGCTGGCTCGGCGTGCTCGCCGACACGCCGCCGGTGGCCGATGAGCTGATCTATGCCAGCCACGAGCGCGGCTTCGCGCTGTGCAGCATGCGCTCGCTCACGCGTAGCCGCTATTACGTGCAGGTAAGCGCCGACGAACGGGTCGAGGACTGGTCCGATCGACGCTTCTGGGACGAACTGCGCAGCCGGCTGGACGCCAGCGCCGCCGAGGCGCTGGTGACGGGCGCAAGCATCGAAAAGAGCATCGCGCCGTTACGCAGCTTTGTGTGCGAGCCGATGCGCTTCGGCAACCTGTTCCTGGCGGGCGACGCCGCGCATATCGTGCCACCAACCGGCGCCAAGGGCCTGAACCTGGCCGCCAGCGATGTCCTCTACCTGGCCGACGGCCTGATCGCGCGCTACCTGCACGACGATGCCAGCGAGCTGGACGCGTACTCGCAGAAATGCCTGCGCCGGGTCTGGAAGGCAGAGCGCTTCTCGTGGTGGATGACATCGCTCCTGCATCGCTTCCCCGATGCCGATGACTTCGCGCTGCGCATCCAGCAAGCCGAACTGGACTACCTCACAGGCTCGCGTGCCGCCCAGATGTCGCTGGCGGAGAACTACGTCGGCCTGCCGTATTGAATACGCCGAATACGCGCGCGATGCCACGCGGCACGCCTTGAGATACCAAGAAAACCAGTGCATTCGCCGCCAACGAGCGGCATAGCAGGAGACCCGCACCATGACGCCCCCAACCAGCGGCCAGCCGGCCGCCTCCCCTGACCGTGCGCGCCATCCCGGCGCCGGCATCGACGTCCAGCAGTTCATCGACAGCCAGCCGTTCTCGCGCTTCCAGTGGATCATCCTGATCCTGTGCTTCCTGATTGTCGCGGCCGATGGCTTCGACACCGCGGCGATCGGCTTTATCGCGCCGATGCTGGCCAAGGAATGGGGCGTCAGCCGCGCCCATCTCGGGCCGGTGATGAGCGCGGCCTTGTTCGGCCTGGCTGCCGGCGCGCTGGTGGCGGGGCCGCTGGCCGACCGCTTTGGCCGCAAGGGCGTGCTGGTCGGCTCGGTCCTGTGCTTCGGCGGCTGGAGCGTGGCATCGGCTTTTTCGACCTCGCTCGAAGCGCTCACGGTCCTGCGTTTCCTGACCGGCCTTGGCCTGGGCGCGGCCATGCCGAACGCGGTCACGCTGATGTCGGAGTACGCGCCCACGCGGCGGCGCTCGCTGGCGGTCAACGCCATGTTCTGCGGTTTTACGCTGGGCTCCTCGGCCGGGGGTTTTGCCGCGGCCTGGCTGATTCCGCACTATGGCTGGCATTCGGTGCTGCTGGTGGGCGGCGTAGCGCCGCTGCTGCTGGCCGTGCTGCTGATCTTCTTGCTGCCAGAGTCCGTGCGTTTCCTGGTGGCGCGCAAGGCCCCGGACGCGCGCATCGCTGCCGCGTTGTCCAAGGTCCACCCGGGTGTGCTGCGCGCCGACGAGCGCTTTCATGTGCAAGAGGCCGCGCCCACCGGCGCTTCCTCGCTGCGCACCATCCTGATGCCCCAGTTCCGCACCGGCACCGTGTTGCTGTGGACCACATACTTCATGGGACTGCTGATCTTCTACCTGCTGACGAGCTGGCTGCCGACGCTGTTCGCCGACGCGGGCTACCCGATCGAGAAGGCCGCGCTCATCACCGCGCTGTTCCCGCTGGGCGGTGGCATCGGTACGCTGACCGTGGGCTGGCTGATGGACCGTGGCCATCCGTGGCGCATCGTGGCCGGCACCTACGCGCTGACTGGCGCGCTGGTCTATGCGGTGGGCCACGGCGCCGGGGACGTGTTCCTGCTCGGCGTGCTGGTGTTTGCCGCCGGCACCTGCATGAACGGCGCGCAATCCTCCATGCCCACGCTGGCCGCCGGCTTCTATCCCACGCAATGCCGGGCCACCGGCGTGGCCTGGATGCTGGGCATTGGGCGCTTTGGCGGCATCGTCGGCGCGCTGCTGGGCGCGCAGATCCTGGGCTTGGGATGGAGCTTCGGCAAGATCTTCGGCCTGCTCTCGCTGCCCGCCTTTGTCGCCACCGCCGCGCTGCTGATCGCTTCGGCGCGGCCGCGCACCGCGGCGCGGCATGCCGTTGGCCAGCACGATGCCGCGCACTGATCCCCGCGCCAGCCTTCAAACCATCGATCCAACGTTCGCCATGAGTTCGCCACCGATGCCCGGGTAACCCGGTCGCGTCCATCCATCATCAGGATGGTGTACCCGCGCGGTTGGTTCGCTGGCCCACACACCCTGTCTTGCCACAGGCAGGAAACAGCACCGCCCGCTTTGCCTGCCGTCCGGCCGCCGCCTACCATGCTAGCAAAGGTAAGCCCGGCTACAGGGCGGCTGTACCAGAGAGAAATCGTGGTGAGGCGGGGACATTTTGGCGAATTACCTGGAAGAGTACTGCGCGCGCATCCGGCGCGCAGCGGCGACAGCCGTGATCGACAAGCCGGTGCTGGTGGATCGCGATGGCATCTACGCGATGTGCTACGTGCCGTTCGAGCACAGCCATGAGCGCGCTCGGCTGGTATTGGTGAGCACCACGCCCGGGCACACCCACGTGCAGCTAGCGGCGGAGCTGACCGAGAGCCTGCTGCAGCGGCATGCGCCCGGGCGCACCATCCAGCGCGAGAACAAACGGCGCGTGGAACTCGGCGGCCCGCTCGTGCGGCCCAACCTGATTCGCATGCTGGATCATTTCGGCATCGCGCAACTGGTCGGGCTGTCCGATGCCGCATCGCTCTGGGATGATGGTTTCGAGCGGCTGCAGCCGATGGCCTTGCTGCCCTATGCCACCACGCGGCGCGGCCTGGCTTTCGATGGCGACCTGGAAGAGCTGATGGCGGTGCCGATGCTGCGCAGGGTGTTCGAGAACCTGTTCCTCGGCGCGCTCAGGCAGATGGATGACCAGGCGCTCTACCTGGCGCTGGGGCGCACTCCGTGGGCCGCGCTGGGCCATGCCGTCGACCGCGGCCTGCTGCAGCGCCGGCAACTGCTGGGCATGATGCCCGTGCCCGCGCGCGCGGGCAGCATGGTGAAGTACTTCCTGCGCGAGGTCAGCGTCGATGCACTCTCCCCGCGAGACCCCGTGCGCCATCGCACCGCATGGCTCGACGCCGCGCATGACGAACTGGTGGCGGCAGTGCGCCGGCAAAGGCGTGACGCGGACGCGAGCCAGCCCGGCACGGCGGCGACCTGCCTGGAGGCTTGAAGCTGGCCGCCGGCCACTTCCCGATATGCCGAGGCCATCACCCCACGTCGGTGGGGTTCATGTGGCACTTGGGCGCGCCGTTAGCCTTCTCTGAGGGAATTGCCTCCCTCGACATTCCCGATCGGCGGCCCCTTGTGGCCGCCTCTTTTTTTGTGCGGGCGCTCGCGCCCAGGCATTCAAACCCGCAAGTGCCAGGCCCGCAAGTATTGGAACAGGTCCAGCCCGTGCGCGCCGTGGAACCATACGTGGCGTGACAACGCCAGTGCGCCCATCCACGAGGCCGCGACCACCAGCAGGTCGCATCGTCCGCTCTTCCACCAGTTCAGCGAATGCCGCCCGAGAATCCAGGGCACGCCGAGTGGGTTGGGCCAATCGGCCAGCAAGTGCATCAGCCCGCCACAGGCAAACCCGAATGCCGGCGCGGCCAGCGCATGCGCGCCCAGGGCGCGGTGCGCAAACACCAGCAGCGCCAGCCAGGCGATGCCCCAGTGCGTCCAGGTACGGTGAGTGATCCACAGCCGGCGGGATCTGGACCACCAGGCGACCTCCAGCCAGTCGGGCGCGCCGCCGCCGGCCGCGCCCGCAAAAAAGGCAAGCACCGCGGCCATGTGATACGGGCCGCCGGCACCGGACTGGGCGACCACCGCGGCGGCGGCGAGGCCTGCCGCCCATCCGGTGGCATGGTGTGCTTTGCTGGAAGCCATGACGTAGATGCGCTCATCGGGAGCCGTGAAATGAAGGGGCGCAATGGTGGCAGATCGCACCGCAAAAGAACAGGGCTCGGAGCGCGGCTTGCACCTATCCGCCGCGCGCGCTAACTTGGAAGCTGCTTGCGGCAAATGCGCCGCGCACCTTGGGAGGTGTCATGAGATCGCAAATTGCCCGGCAGGCCCGCGCAATCCTGGCGGCATCCCTGTGGCTAGCCGCGGCGGCACATGGCCAGCCGGTGGAATCCGGGCCGCTCACCATCGGCGGCTCGCTGGTGGTGGAAGGCCCCCTCACCGTCCATGGCACGCTGACCGTGGACGGCAGCGTCCTTGCGCACGGCCCGCTGACCGCAGCCTGGTTTGCCAATCGCCCACCGGTCTATGGACAGCCGCCTGGCGCAGGGCGGCAGAAGGTGTTTCACGGCCCGCTCACCGTGCACGGGCCCTTGGTGGTGGAAGGCAACATGCTGGTCAACGGGCCGGTCAACGTCGATGGGCCGCTTAGCGCGGGAGGCAGCATCGACGCCGACGGCCCCATGCGCGAGCGGCGGCGCCAATGACGTGCCTGTCGATCAGGCCGATTGCCGGCGCGCGGACGTGCGACCGGCCAGTCATCGCGAGCGCCGCGCCGCCGATGATGAGTGCGGCCGCGCCTGCCAGCGTCCACGTCAGCGTGGCAAAGCCGAACCACACCAGCAGCAGCGTAGCCATCAGCGGCGTGCCATATGACAACACCCCCAGCAACGCCAGGCGACCGTGCTTGGTGCCGTGGTCCCACGCTGCGAAGGCCACGCCGGTCGGCCCCACGCCCAGCAGCAGCGCCGCGAGCCATTCGCCGGCGCTCGGCATCACGGTGGATTCCAGCGCAAGGTGGCACAACACACCGCACAGGGCCACTGCCCCGCACACGCTGACCATGGTGGTGCTTGGCACCTCGCCGTAGCGCCGGTTGGCAACCGAGTAGCCCGACCAGATCAGGGCGCATGCGAGCGCGGCCAGGTAGCCCGTCGCCGCGCCGGCCTGCGTGCCTGCCGGCAAGGCCGCCGGCGCGGCTTGCGGCGTGCCCTTGACGATCAGCAAGGTGCCGAGGAACCCCAGCATCGCGGCAGCGACCTGCCGCCTGCCCAAGGCGCCACCCGGCGCCAGCGCGCAGAACAGCACCATCAGCAAGGGCCAGAGATAGGCCAGCAAGCTGGCCTCGGCCGGCGGGATCACCGCGAACGCGTAGAAATACAGGGCGTGATAGAGAAAGATGGCGCCGAAGGCGAAGAGCCATGCCCGGGCCCGGCTGCCTGGCGGTTCGCATGGCGCAGCGGTGCGCCGATGCAGCGCCAGCCACGGCAGCCCCAACAGGAATGCCACGCCGAAGCTCAGCGCCAGCAATTCGAATGGCGGCAAGCGGCGGGCCTGGGCGGTCAACAGGGGAAGCGTGGCCCACAGCAGCAGCGCGAAGGCGCCGATGGCGGTGGGGCCGATCAGGCGGCCGGCAGGATGGGATTGGGTCGGCATGGCAATGGCGTCGAGAGTCAGTGCGAGAGTCAACGTGAGACGCAGGCAATCCCGCATGGACAGCATCGTGGCCATGCCCCTGCTGCCTGTCTTGGCAAATACGGCTATGCGATGCGCGCGCCGTTTGACGATTTGCGGGGGAGAATAAACAGGGGCTTCCCATCGCGAAAAAAGGGCGCTATAATCGCGCCCCTCGCGACACGAAATGTACATGACGTAGCGAGCAAGTCTCAGTCCCCATCGTCTAGAGGCCTAGGACATCACCCTTTCACGGTGAGTACAGGGGTTCGAATCCCCTTGGGGACGCCAGTTTCGAGAGCAACGCCACCAAGCGCAGCCTCAACACGAGCGTCGGAAACCGCAACAAGCGGGTTCCACAGCCACTGCGGAGTGGTAGTTCAGTTGGTTAGAATACCGGCCTGTCACGCCGGGGGTCGCGGGTTCGAGTCCCGTCCACTCCGCCAGCATTGCCTGGATACTGCTCGAATGCCGCATATCCAGGAAAAAATATAGCCCGCCATCAGGTGGGCTATTTTTTTGCCTGCCACCTGCCTGCCACCACCCGGCAGGCTCGCAGCGAACGCCCGCTGGTGCGCCTGCGCTATGCCCCGCCGTTGTCCACAGCATCGGAACTATCGATCGCCCGCACGATGATCTTCAGCGTGTCGTCCAGGTGATGGATGGTCTGGCGCTTGGCGGTCTCGGCATCGCGCTGCCTGTACTGGGACAGGATTTCGGCATGCTCGGCATTGCTCTGCGCAATATGTTCCGGGCTCATGTAGAGCGACAGCGAGATATACGGCGCAGCCGAATCGCGCAGCGTCTTGACCAGGTGGGCCAGCCTGCTGTGTTCCTGGGATGCCCAGAGTGCCGCGTGGAACTCCAGGTTCAGCTCGGTCCAGCGCGTGACATCCTGCGTCTGCAGCATCTCCGCATGGAACGCCTCGGCCCGGGCGATATCTTCCGGCGTGATGCCCCGGACCGCCTCTTCGACCATCATCGGCTCCAGCACCTTGCGCAGCCGGTAGATTTCCTGCACATCATCCAGCGTCAGGCCGCGCACGACCGCGCCGCGATGCGCGTCGAAGAACACCAGCCCTTCGGAGATCAGCGTGCGCAATGCTTCCCGAACGGGCGTAGTGCTCATCTCCAGCCGCTTGGCGAGGTCATCCTGGCGCAAGCGCTCGCCCGCGGTCATGCGGCCTTGCAGGATGTCGGCGCGCAACGTCTGCACCGCATACTGGTAGGCAGTCAGCCGGCGCGAAGGCGCGGCTTGCACTCTGGACGGGGGATTCGGCGAAGTCTTCAAGGAACAGGCTGCTGTTGGATGGGCGAATGGCGTGGCAGTGTACCCCACTTCGCAAACGCGTCCGGGATCTGCTCGCGCGGCGTGCCGGCAGCCAGCAACGCACCTAGCAACAGCCGCGCCTTCAACGGATGGAGCCACTTCGAAAGCAAGGCGCCGCGCCGTGCCAGATCGACTTCGGAGCCGGCGAAACCATAGGTTCGGGAGGCCGTTGCCCCAGCCCCGGTGCGACTAGCGATTACCACCGGCACCACCTTGGACAGGCGAGCGACATGCTCGGCGAAGCCGAAGGAGACGTGCCCGGCGCCGAACGCGGCAACCACGATTGCCTCGTAGCCGAGATCAAGCGCGGCCACGGCCAGATCGCCATCGTCGCCCAGGAGCGCCGGCACCACCGCCACCTTTGGAAAACGCCGCGTGGGCGGGCTTGCCAGCGGCCTGTCGACCGGCGGATGAAAGTACTCGGGCTGCCCCTCGACCACCCGCCCCGCGGGCCCGCCGTCAGGCGAGACGAAGGTCTGGACCGACAGGGAATCCGACTTGCAGACCCAGCGCGCCCTGTGAATGGTGTCGTTCATGACAACCAGCACGCCGCGCCCGCGGCTCTGGTCGTCCATGGCGACCTGCACGGCGGCCAGCAGGTTGGCGGGGCCATCCGCTCCCGCGGCCAGCGGCGTGCGCATCGCACCGGTAATGATCAAGGGCTCGGGGTGGCGCCAATACAGATCGAGGAAAAAGGCGGTCTCCTCGATCGTGTCCGTGCCCTGGGTCAGGACGACGCCGCGCGCCCCGCCGGCAACCTTGCCCTCGGCCCATGCCAGGCAGGCCAGCAACTGTTCGGGGCCCAGCGAAGCGCTCGGCAACTGGAAGAGCGGCTCGGCGGAGATATCGGCCAGTTCTCCCAGGCCCGGCACGGCCGCGACCAGCTGGGCGGCGTCCAGCTTGGGGACAACCCCGCCGGCAGCATCCGACGGCGTCATGCTGATGGTGCCCCCTAGCGAGGCGATGGCAACTGATGGGCGAGACATATGGTTTTCCCGTAGCGTTAAGGTATGCATTATGCATTATATATACTATACAATCCGCAAGACAACCTGAGGCTCCTAAGCCAACTCCCAACCCGTTACGGAGACGCACGATGCACCAACACCCGCCGCCCACCCGGTATCGCTTCACCATCTTCTTGCTGATCGTCGTGATTGCGCTGGTCAACTACATTGACCGGGGCGCCATCGCCTATTCGGCCGGGCAGATCATCGGGGAGTACGGCTTCGACCGCGCCGGCTGGGGCGCGGTGCTGGGCTACTTCGGCTACGGTTATATGTTTGGCGCGCTGATCGGCGGTGCGCTGGCAGACCGCCTCGGCGCGAAGCGGGTCTGGGTGATCGCAGGCGTGGCCTGGTCACTGTTCGCGATCTGCATGGTCTGGGCGGGCGACATCGGCCTCGCGGTGTTCGGCGGCTCGGCCCTGAGCGGATTTGCCATGGTGCGCATCCTCTTCGGCTTCTCGGAGGGGCCCGCCTACTCGATCATCAACAAGACCATGTCCGCCTGGGCATCGCCGGCCGAGCGCGGCTTCGCGGTATCCATCGGCCTGCTGAGCACGCCGCTGGGCGCGCTGCTTACCGCGCCGGTAGCGGTCGGCCTGCTGCTGCTCACCGACAGCTGGCGCGCCATGTATGTGGTGCTCGGCGTCCTGGGCCTGGTGCTGATCGCCCTATTCTCGCGCGTCTACACCAACCGGCCCGAGGATCACCCGAAGGTGAATGCGGCAGAACTCGCCCAGATTCAGGCCGGACGGGGTGAAGCCCCCAAAGGCGCCGCAAGCGCAAGCGCCGCCTTGCCTTGGTGGGCGTTCTTCAAGAGCCGCACGCTGGTTTTCAACTCCATCGGCTATTTCTCCTTTATCTACGTCAACTTCATGCTGCTGACGTGGACACCGAAGTACCTGCACGACGAGTTCAACTTCACCCTTTCCTCCCTCTGGTACATCGGGATGATTCCCTGGGTTGGCGCGTGCTTTACGGTATTGCTGGGCGGGCGCATCTCCGACTGGCTGCTAAAGCGCACGGGCAAGCTGGTCATTGCAAGAAGCTGGTTTGCCGCCGCCTCGCTGTTGCTGACAACCCTGTGCTTCCTGATGGTGTCGCAGGCGCACAGCGTGTGGACCGTCATCGCCCTGATGACTTTGGGCAACGCCTTGAACGCCTTGCCGAACTCCGTCTACTGGGCGGTGGTGATCGATACCGCGCCCTCGCGCGTCGGCACGTTCAGCGGCATCATGCATTTCATCGCCAACATCGCTGCGGTCCTGGCGCCCACGCTGGCCGGCATCCTGTCGGCACGCTACGGCTATTCGTCCATGTTCATCGCCACTTCGGTTGCGACGGCGCTGGGCGTGTTCGCCATGCTCCAGGTCCGTCCGGGCGTGGGTCCCCGCCTCGAGCGCGATGCGGGAATCGTTGCCTCGGCAGAATGATCCAAGAGGTCGATGCCCTGGCCCGGGCGTCTGTCTCAAATCCAGCCCAAGCCTTCAGCCCGATGCCGCCGCGCGCGGCAGGCTGACCACGAAGCTCGACCCCTGCCCTTCCTTGCTGGTGACCACGACCTCGCCCTGGTGCAGATCGACCGCCAGCCTGACCAGGTAGAGGCCAACGCCTGCGCCTGCCGTGCCGGCGACATTGCCGCCGCGCACAAAGCGCTCGAAGATATGCTCGCGGTCCTTGTCCGGGATGCCCAGGCCGCGATCGGACACGGACACGCGGATCATGTCGGCGCCGCCGGAAATATGCACAGTGACCGGGGTGCCTGCGGGCGAATACTTGATCGCGTTGCCAACCAGGTTGCTGAAGGCCTGGAACAGCAGCTTGGCGTCGCCATGGAAGATCTCATTCAAGCCAGGGTCGATGATCTCCTCGATGACGGCCGTGGGAGAACTCTCGCGGTGCATCTCGCAGACTTCGTGCACCAGCAGGGTCAGCGAGAAGTCGACGCCTTGCAGCGTGGCAAGGCGCCCGCCGTCCAGCAGTTGCGAGGAATCGAGCAGGTGGTCGATCAGGTTGGTCATGCGCCGCACGGCAACCCGGATCCGCCCGCAGCGCTCGCCGAGGACTTCGGCGCTCGGCGCCTCCTTCATGCGCATGAGCCGCTGCGCGTGGCCGTCGATCACATTGAGCGGCGTGCGAAACTCGTGCGAGGCCATCGAGACGAAATTGCGCTGGAGCACCGCAAGGCGCCGCTCGTTTTCCAGCGTATCCAGCAGCATCGTCGTCTGGGCGGCCAACGCCGCCTTGCTGCGCTCCAGTTCGATCGTATTGTCGCGAAAGCGCACCACGGCGCGGGCGATTTCACCGATCTCATCCTTGCGCCCGGCCCCGGGGATCTCCACGTGAGGATCGTTGTCCATGATGCGGTGCATGCGCTCGACCAGCCCCGCAATGGGGTTCGATACCGCCCTGACCAGATAGATCACCGCCGCGATCACGAGCAAGCCCGACACCAGGATGACGCCGGCAATCAGTTGCCGGGCCTCGTGATAGGCGTCCGCCTCGCGCTCGGTTGCCTGCGCGGCGCCAACCACGTTGCGCTCGGTCAGCACGCCCAGCGTGCCGTTGGCCTGCTCGAAGGCGCTGCGCGACTCGCCGCGATAGAGCGCCACGGCCTGTGTGGTGTCTTTCTGGTGGGCCAGCGAGACCACGCGATCGACCAGTTGCCGGTAAGCCGACCATTGCGTCATGAACTGCTCGTAGAGCGCCAGCTCGGCAGGATCGTGCTCGATCTTGCCATAGCGGGCCTCGACCTCCTTGATCACATCGTCTAGCCGGCTGATCTGCCCCTCGGCCGCGCGCAGGTCGGCGCGCGTCGTCGCGATCAGCGCGTCGCCCTCGAACGCGCGGTAGTCCGAAATATAATTGTTGAGGTCGCCCAGGATACGGTTGCTCAGCAGCCAGCGGCCGCTGATCTGCGCCGACACGCTGTGAAAGTTGCTGAGCCGGTTGATGCCAAACAGGCCCACGCCCACCACCAGCAGCAGGAACAGCACGAACACAAGCGACAGCCGGACACGAATCGGCCTGAGCATGGGCACTGAATCGGGCAGCCCGACCAGGCGCCGCCCCAGGCCGCGACGCACTCGCCGGCTGGCGGGCGCCGGACGAATCGAGTGATTCATAAGACTTTTATCCAGAATTTCGCTACGCTGTACGTTGGCGGGCCGCAAGACGCGGCTCGCCGCCGCCACCAAGGACCAGCATGACCGATGCCCGCCGGAAAATCCTCTGCATCGAGGACGATGCCGAAACGGCCGCACTGATCGCCGAAGAGTTGATCGAGCGGGGCTTTGCCGTGAGCATCGCGCACGACGGCCAGCAAGGTTTTGCCGCCATTCTGCGCGACACGCCGGACCTCGTCCTTTGCGACGTGAGTATGCCAGTGATGACCGGCTTCGAACTGCTGGAGAAGATCACTTCGCTGGCGCCGCGCTTTGCCGACATGCCCTTCGTGTTCCTCACGGCACTGGCGCAGCGCGAGGCCGAGCTCAGGGGGCGCAGGCTCGGGGCCGACGACTACGTGACCAAGCCGGTCGATTTCGACATATTGTCCAGCATTGTCGAGGCTCGCCTTGCGCGGATTACGCGCACGCGGCCGGGCCTGCCAGCCGTGCAGCTCAGCGAGCGCGAGGTGGAAGCACTGGTTTGGTCGGCACGGGGCAAGACCTCGGGCGAGATCGCCACCATCCTGGGCCTGTCCAAGCGCACGGTCGACTTCCACATTGACAACGCACGCCAGAAACTCGGCGTGGCCACCCGCATCGAAGCGGTCGTCAAGGCCGCGTCCGCCGGCATCATCAAGCCCTAGCAGCGCGGCGCCGCCCGGCTTACTGTGATCAATCACAGTACTCGGCGGCGGCCAATCCACATAGAATCGGCGCAATTTCATCGCTCCCGGAGCACGGGTTAGCGGGATTTTACGACCAGGGCGCCAGCCCCGGGGTCCACGGCGTCATGGCCGGATCCACCCGCGCCGACGATATGAGCAGATTTCAGCAGCAACGACCCACGCGAGCCGAGGTCGATCCCACCGCCAGCCGCGCGAGCGCGAACGTGCATCTCCATGCGGATGACCTGCGCCGTGCCACGACGCTGATCCATGTGCGTGCGAGCGGGGCGGCGGACGTCTCCGATGCCGACCTGACCGCCTTCCTGCTGTCCGCATGGCGCAAGCTGCACAGCGCCAGCCACCGGCCGCCGCAATGCCCGCGTTGCCGGGCCCGCAAGTCGACCTATGACGGTACCGATGGCAGTAGCCTGCCGCTCTTTCATTGCGCCGGCTGCCGCCAGCGCTTCAGCCGGCTGACCGGCACACCCATGGCGCGGCTCAGGCTGGAGGACAAGGCGGAAGCCTTCTTCAACCTGGCCTCCCAGCAAGTATCGGTCGCCGAAGCGGCACGCCGCCTGGGGATCAAAAGCGAAACCGTCAGGCATTGGTCGATCCAGACCCGCTTGTGGCTGCTGACGCTGGATCCGCAAGGCGATTGGGAGCGGCGCATGCAGCTCGGCGTTCGTTACGCGGTACTGCCGGCGAACTCCCGCGGCGAGCCCGCAAGCGCGGCGCGCGAGTGCAAGTGCACCGTCGCCTCCGACGATAGCGATGCGCTCGCCGAAATGGAAAACGCGCCCCTGTTGATCCGGGTGTGCCCGCTATGCGAACGGACGACGCACTAGCATGGAATAAACCAGATAAAGGAAAGGCAGGATCCTTTTTTTCACGGCCCTAGACCTGATTTAATCAGCAATACCATCGATCAATCCATATTGATTTCGATGTAAACATCCTATTGCCTTTAAATACGGCAACCTATTTCTTTCGCACGCCGGATACAGAGCGTCCCGCGGAATAGATAGTCCTGGCCACTTCCTGCATTTCCCCCATTTCATGGGACAGCGCATGCCAACCGGCTTGCGGCGTGACATGGCAATCCTAAGGGTTTCAATAGCGATTCTGCTATCGCTCTGCGGAATAGTCGATGCTGGATTCCAATTTTCAATTCCCCATGCGGGTAATCCCCTAAATTTCCGAAAGCCATTTGCAATGTTCTGGAAGGGCAATTGAAAGCTTGCCCTGTCATAACTGTTACAAGTAGCGATGGGAGTGTTTATGATTAAAAAACCAACTAACAGAAAAGTTGGAGCAGCCGTCATCCTGGTCTTTTCGGCTCGGGTCGCATGGGGTGTTCAACTAAGCGGAGATACCGATCCGGTCCCGCTTGTTCCGCCTGTGCAGAAAGCGCCTGCTGCCGGCAAAGCGCCAGCCAGCGGGTGGGATCAGGCAGCGCCGCGCGGCGCCGGGGTGAGCGCCACGCCAGCGGCCACGCTCAGCGCCGAAGAAAAGACAAAGGGCCTCGTTGGCCCCGGGTTCTCATTGTGGGAGCTGTCGGAGGAGCTGCGCGCCAACAACCCGCAACTGATCCAGGCGCGCTCGCTCTATATGGCGGCCAAGGCCACCGTGCCGCAGATCGCCGCGCCAAACAACCCGCAGGTGGGCTTTATCTGGGGCAACCTGCCCAAGAACAGCCCGCTGGCGCTGGCGCGCGCCGAGAGCTTCAGCTATACGCTCACGCAGTCGATCCCGTTTCCGGGCAAGAAGGCGCTGGCCGCCGATATCGCCAACACGCAAGCCGAATCGATCGACGCGCAGCGCGACGCGCTGTACCTGCAGCTCTACGCGCAATTGAGCACGACCTACTTCCAGGCGCTGGCGCAGAAGGCGCAGCTCGATGTGCTGCGCCTGAACCTCAAGCGGCTGGAGCAGGTCAAGCAGGTCGCGCGCATCCGCTACGCCAACAACGCGGCGGGCTATGTGGACTACCTCAACGCCCAGGTGGCGCAGAGCAGCGCGCAGAACGATATGTTTGGCCTGGAGCGCCAGCATGACAACGCGCTCAAGACCATCAACACGCTGATCGGCAAGAATCCCGAGTTCCCGCTGGAGCTGCGCCCGGACGCCAGCGCGGCGCGCCTGCCGCCCACGCCGTTGCCTGAGCTGGAAGACATGGCGCTGCGCGATCATCCTAATGTGCGGACATCGCGCTTCCTGGTGGAAGCGGCCGAGAAGGGCGTGCGCCTGGCCCGCAAGGCCTACCTGCCGGACTTCCAGATCATCGGCACCTTCAACGGTAGCAACCCGCCCCTGGGCTTCAAGCCGGCCAGCTACGGCATCGAGTTCGACGTGATCATCCCGCTGTTCTTCTTCACCAAGGAGAAGTACGGCGTGGATGAAGCCGTGGCCAACAAGGTGGCGTCCGATGCCAATGACCAGTCGGTGCGCCAGCAGACGCTGCTGGCGGTGGATACCGCGCACAACAACCTGCGCCAGTCGGTGAACCAGGCCGAGTTCCTGCGCCAGCGGCAACTGCCGGAGGCCATGACCGCCTACAAGATGGCCTTCACCAACTACGCCAACAACAATGCCGACTTCACCGACCTGCTGACCGCCAGCTCCGCGCTCAAGAACGCGGAACTGGCGGTGACGCAGGCCGAGTCCGAGGCGCGCCAGGCTTACTACACGCTCGCCGCCGCGGTGGGCCGGGACAAATTCTGATGGCCGCAAGGCCTTGAACCTATGAACAAGAATCTGATGATCGGCGCTGGCTTTGTGGTGGTCCTGGCCGGCGGTATCTGGGGCGGGAAATACTGGGCCCAGTCCCAACAGCCTGAACAGGCACAACAGGCACAACAGGCGGAGCAAGCCGGCAAGGCCGGCATGGCCGCGCCCTACGCCAAGCCCGAGGCGGCGAAACCCCGCAACGTGCCGTCGCTGCTGACGCTGCCCGAAGGCGGCTTCGACCCGAACGCGGTCAAGTCCGCGGTGTTCAGCACGCAAGCCGTGACGGTCGACACGCCCACGCCCGGCAAGCTGGCCTACAACGTGCAGCAGGCCAAGCTGGCCTCGGCCCGCGTGGCCGGCCGCGTCGAGCGCATCCTGGTGTTCGAGGGCGCCGTGGTGCATGCCGGGCAGCCGCTGGCCGAGCTGTACTCGCCCGAGTACATCTCCGCGCAGAACGAATTCCTGCTCTCGCATAACGCCTTCAAGACGCTCAACAACAGCGACCTGAAGGAACTGGTGGACGATGCCCGCCTGACCATGCAATCGTCCGAGAACAAGCTGCGCGTGCTGGGCGCGACCACCGAGGACATCGCCCGCATCCGCGAGCGCGGCGTGGCCTCCGACACGCTGACCATCCGCGCGCCGATCGGCGGCACCATCGTCAAGCGCGACATGGACCCCGGCTCCTACCTCAATGTCGGCGACTCGCTGATGAGCATCATCGACACTCGCTCGATCTGGTTCACCGGCAACCTGTACGAGAACGACATCAAGAACGTGCGCCTGGGTCAGGTCATCGAGATCGAGACTCCGGCCTACCCGGGCCGGCACTACCGCGGGCGCGTCAGCTTTATCGCGCCCAATGTCGACGCCGATACGCACACCCTGCAGGTACGCTGCGATGTGCCCAACCCGGACGGCACGCTCAAGCCGGAGATGTACGCCACCGCGCGCATCGTCACCGGCAGCGCGCAGGCGCTGGTGGTGCCGCAATCGGCCATCGTCAAGGACCAGGGCAAGCTCTACCTGATGACGCAGCCGGACGACAAGCACATCGAGCGCGTGACCGTGCAGGGCACGCCGCGCAGCGACGGTACCTTCCAGGTCACCGAAGGCGTGCCGGCCGGCGCGTCGGTGCGGGTGGTGACGCAGGGCGGCATGCTGCTCAACGAAATGCTGCTCAAGCAGGAGGCCTGAGATGGTCTTCTCGCCAATCAAGAGCATCCTCAAGCGGCGCCTGGTGATCGTCTTCCTGGCCGTTGGCCTGCTGGCGGCCGGCGTGCTGAGCTTCCTGCAGCTGCCGCTGCAGGCGTACCCAGGCGTGGCGCCGGTCACGGTGCAGGCCATTACGCAGTGGCCTGGCCGCAGCACGGTGGAGGTCGAGCAGCAGATCACGATTCCGGTGGAGAACGCGCTGGCCAGCGTGCCGGACGTGCAGTCCTTCCGCTCGGTCTCGCTGTTCGGGCTGTCTGTTGTGACCGTCAAGTTCAAGGAGGGCGTGGATAACTTCAAGGCCCGCCAGAACTTCGTCACCTACCTGTCGCAAGCCAACCTGCCGCCGGGCGTGCAGCCCAACCTGTCGCCGGACGGCGACGCCACCGGCGAAATCCTGCGCTACCGGATCGAGGCCGACGGCATCGACGTGACCACGCTGAAGACCTACCAGGACTACAACGTCTACAAGGAGATCAAGCACGTCCCGGGCGTGGCCGATATCACGGCCTTTGGCGGCAAGGTCAAGCAATACCAGATCGTGCCGACGCCCGAGAAGCTGCAGGCCTATGGGCTCTCGCTCAAGCAGGTGGTGGATGCGGTGTCGAATGCCAACGCCAATACTGGCGGCGGCCTGATGAAGGCCGGCGAGCAGCAGTTCGTGGTACGCGGCGTGGGCCTGCTGCAAACGCTCGATGACATCCGCAACGTCACCGTGTCGGTGTCCAGCGGCGTGCCGGTGCGGGTGCGCGATATCGCCGAGGTGCGGGTGGGCAACACGCCGCGCCTGGGCATGGTGCAGTTCGACCAGCACGACGATATCGTCGAAGGCATCGTGCTGATGAAGCGCGACGAGAACGCCACCGAGGTGCTGGCGCGGGTGCGCGACAAGATCGCCGACATCAACCAGAACGTGCTGCCCAAGGGTATCCAGGTCAAGACGTTCTATGACCGCCAGAACCTGCTCGACATCACCATGGGTACCGTCGAGCATGCGCTGTTCGTCGGCATCTCGCTGGTGCTGATCGTGCTGTTCATCTTCCTCGGCAGCTTCCGCGCCGCAGCGGTGGTGGCGGCGGTGATCCCGCTGGCGCTGTGCGTGTCGTTCATCAACATGGCCCACTTCAAGGTGCCGGCCAACCTGATCTCGCTAGGGGCGATCGACTTCGGGCTGATCGTGGATGCGGCGGTGATCGTGATGGAGAACATCATGCGCCACCTGGAGGAGGGCGAGACCAACGTGGAGGATGGCATCGTCAAGGCCACCAGCGAGGTCCAGCGCGCCATGATCTTCTCCACCGGCATCATCATCGTGGCCTACTCGCCGCTGTTCTTCATGGGCGGGGTGGAAGGCATCATCTTCAAGCCGATGGCCTTCACCATGGGCTTCGCGCTGCTGGCCTCGATCGTGCTGGCGCTGACCTTCGTGCCGGCGGTGACGTCCTTTGTGTTCCGTGGCTCGCTGCGGCCGCACTCGCCGAAATTCATCGCGGTGATCCTGCGCGCCTACAAGCCCCTGCTGCGCAAGCTGCTGAAGAAGCCCGGCCTGGTGTTCCTGGCTGCGTTCATCGGCCTGGCCGGCACGCTGTACAGCTCGCGCTACCTCGGCACCGAGTTCCTGCCCACGCTGGAGGAGAACAACCTGTGGCTGCGCATCACGTTGCCCAACACCGTGGACCTCGACTACTCGGCCTCCGTCGCGCGCGACCTGCGCGGCTTCTTCCGCCAGCAGCCCGAGGTGAAAACCGTGTCGGTGCAGATTGGCCGCCCGGATGACGGCACCGACTCCACCGGCGTGTTCAACCAGGAATACGCGCTGTACTTCAAGCCCCCGGCCGACTGGCCCAAGGGTGCGACCAAGCAGCAGGTGGTGGAACGCCTGTCCAAGCACCTGGATCGTATCCCGGGCATCGAGTACAACTTCTCGCAGTACATCCAGGACAACGTGAACGAGGCGCTGTCCGGGGTCAAGGGCGAGAACTCGGTGAAGATCTACGGCTCCGACCTGGTGACGCTGCAGGACAAGGCCAAGGAGGTCGAGTCCATCCTGAAGAAGGTGCCGGGCCTGGCTGACGTCGGCATCTTCAAGGAACTCGGCCAGCCCACGCTGAACATCACGGTGGACCGCGAGAAGAGCGCGCGCTTCGGCATGAACGTGAGCGACATCCAGTCCGCCGTGCAGTTTGCGATTGGCGGCGATGCGGTCACCAACATCCTGGAGGGCGAGAAGACCTTCGGGCTGTCGGTGCGGCTCAACGACCAGGCGCGCAACAACCCGGATGTCATCAACCGCTTGCTGGTGGATACGCCGGACGGCCAGCGCATTCCGCTGTCGATGGTGGCCAAGGTGGAGGCGACCGATGGGCCGTTCTTCGTCTATCGCGAGACCGGCAAGCGCTATATCGCCATCAAGTTCGGCGTGCGCGGACGAGATCTTGGCAGCGCGGTGGCCGAGGCGCAGGACAAGGTCGGTAAGGCGGTGACGCTGCCGGCAGGCTACAGCATCTTCTGGGATGGCCAGTTCAACCAGATGAAGATCGCGCAGAAGAAGCTGGCGGTGATCGTGCCGCTGACCATCCTGGTGATCTTCCTGCTGCTGTACAGCACCTTCGGCAACTTCAAGGATGCGCTGATGGTGGTGCTGAACGTGCCGTTCGCGGCCATCGGTGGCTTGCTGGCGCTGCATATCGCAGGAGAGACCTTATCGATCTCGGCGGGCATCGGCTTCTTGTCGCTGTTCGGCATCGCGATCCAGGACGGGGTGATCCTGATCTCCTACGTCAACCGGCTGGCGCAGTCCGACGATCTGCATGCAGCCGTGGTCGAGGGCGCGGCGCTGCGCCTGCGCCCGGTGGTGATGACGGCCATGCTGGCGGGCCTGGGGCTGTTGCCCGCAGCGCTGTCGCACGGCATCGGCTCGGAAGCGCAACGCCCGCTGGCGCTGGTGATCGTGGGCGGCATGGTGACCACCACGCTGCTGACGCTGCTGGTGCTGCCGGTGGTGTTCTCCTGGGTCAACCGCCATCGCGGGCGCAAGGGCGGCCCGGACGCGGCCTCGCTGACGCCGGCCGAAGGCATTTGAGCCGGAATTTGAACCTGAACCTGAACCAACCAGTGGCCGGCACGCCCCGGGCGGACCGGCCACGCAACGGGAGTCCATCATGAGCATGCGAAAGAATGCACCGGCGGCACTGCTCGCCATCCTGCTTTGTGCCGGCGTCGGAGTAGCCGGCGCCGCGTCGCCGAAGTCGTCGGCCAGCGGCAAGGGGCAGTCGGCGCAGTCAGGGCAATCCGCCAAGCAGTCCAGCCGGAACTCGGTGCTGCCGTCCAACGTGCGGAAATAACCGACCGGCGAGCCTCAGGCGCCGATTGGAATCAAGCCTTGGTTCCCTCGGCGCCTGCCTCGAACACATCACGCAGCCACTGCACGAACACCCGCACCCGCATTGATAGCTGGCGGTTCTGCGAATACAGCACGGACACCGGCATCGGCGGCGGCGGCAGGTCCGCCAGCACGACCTGCAAGCGGCCCTCCCGCAGCTCCCTTGCCACCCGATAGCGCGGCACCTGAACCAGCCCCAGCCCGGCCACCGAGGCGCCTGTGTAGAGATCGGCGCCAGTGACCGAAATGGCAGCCGCCAGTTGCACGGCCGTCACGCGGCCAGCTACTGTAAATTCCAGCGGCACCGCCTTGCCGGTGCCGCTGGAGATGTAGTTGACCGCGCGATGCGCCGGCAATGCATCAAGATCCGCCGGTTCGCCATAGCGAGCCAGGTAGGCCGGGCTGGCCACGGTCACCTGCTCCAGCAGCGCAACCCGGCGCCCCACCATCGACGAATCTTGCAGGTTGCCCGCGCGCAGCACGCAATCGATTCCCTCGCGCACCAGGTCGACCAGCCGGTCGTCCTCGCCGATATGGATTTCCAGCTCGGGATAGCGCGCCAGGAAATCCGGCAGCGCCGGCACCACGAAATGCCGGGCCAGCGTCCCCTGCAGGTTCACGCGCAGCAGGCCCTTGGGCGCGGTATCCCGGAATGCCCCCTCCGCTTCTTCCAGGTCGGCTATCAGGCGTACGCAGCGCCGGTAGTGCGCTTCGCCATCGTGCGTCAGCCGCACCGTGCGGGTGGTGCGCTCCAGCAGCCGGGCGCCGAGCCGCTGTTCCATGCGCTTGATCAGGTTGGTGATGGTGGCGCGCGGGATCTGGAGATCCTCGGAGGCCTGGGTAAAGCTCTGGCGCTCGGCGATGCGCACGAAGGCCTGCATTTCCTGGAAGCGGTCCATGCGTAGCTGAACGGGGCCAGCGTGGGCAATGAAAGACCCCGGGGCGCCCAATTGTTAATGTAAACGGAGCAATGATATCAAAATACCACCAATTATCTTTACACAGGAATGATCCATGATCTGTTTCACCAACCCACCACCTGAAAGGAAACGGATCATGAACAACACCAACCCCACCCAAGTCGCCATTGTCACGGGCGCATCGCGCGGCATCGGTGCCGCCATTGCCAGGCGCCTGGCGCAGGACGGTTTCGCCGTCGCCATCAACTATGCGGCCGGCGCGGCCCAGGCCGACGCCCTCGTGGCCGAACTGAAGGCCGCTGGCGCGGCGGCCATCGCAGTGCAGGCCGATGTGTCCAAGGCCGACGACGTGCGCCGCCTGTTCGAGATCACCGAGCAGCAACTGGGCAAGGTGAACGTGCTGGTCAACAACGCTGGCGTGCTCAAGACGGTGCCGCTGGCCGACACCAGCGACGCGCTCTATGACCAGACCTTCGACATCAATGTGCGCGGCACCTTCAACACCCTGCGCGAAGCCGCCGCGCGGCTTGCCGACGGCGGGCGCATCGTCAATGTCTCCAGCACCACGCTGGCGCTGAACATGCCCGGCTATGCCGTCTACAACGCCACCAAGGCAGCAGTGGAGGCATTCACGCACGTGTTCGCCAAGGAACTGCGCGGCCGCAACATCACGGTCAATGCGGTGGCCCCCGGCCCGATCGCGACCTCGCTGTTCCTCGACGGCAAGACCGAAGAGCAGATCCAGGCCTTCGCCAAGATGCCCCCGCTGCAACGCCTGGGCCAGCCGGAAGACATCGCCTGCGTCGTCGCCTTCCTCGCCAGCCCCGATGCCGGCTGGGTCAACGGCCAGATCCTGCGCGCCAACGGCGGCGTGGCCTGAGCGCTTGCGCGGCACGGCATCTGGACGCGGGCTACCGCTACTACACCAAGATCTTCGGCAATGCGCTGGCCGGCGCGCACACAAAGGCCCGGGCCGCTGCCTACAATGGAGACAATAAGAACAATGACGGCGAGCATCGGGCAATCGATCATGACCCCCCATCTGGCTTTGACGCATTCCTCCCGCTCGGTGACGCCCCGCGCGCACGTGCTGGCCACCCTGCTAGCCTGCGGCCTGCTGCTGGCGCACGCTGCGCCGGCCCAAGCGCAGGCATCGGCAGCATCGGCGCCGCCCCCCGGCGCCGCCTTCTCCGCTGGCACGCCCGGCGGCCCGTTGCCGCCCGGGTGGAAGAACCTGCCGGTGGCGCACGGCAAGGCGTCGACACACTACAGCCTGGTGGCGCAGGACCACGCCACGGTACTGGAAGCCGACGCGACCGCATCCGCCTCCGCGCTGATGCACAAGGGCACCAACCTGGACCTGGAGGCGACCCCGCAGGTCAACTGGCGCTGGAAGGTGGAACACCCGATCGACGAAGCCGACAACAGCGTCGCCGCCAAGGAAGACGCGCCGGCGCGCCTGGTGTTCATGTTCGATGGAGATACGGACAAGCTATCGCTGGGCGAGCGCACCGCTATCAAGCTGGCCAAGACGCTGGCGGGCGAGGAGCTGCCCTATGCCACGCTGATGTACATCTGGTCCAATACCGCGCCGGTCGGCACGGTCATCGACAACCCCCACACCTCGCGGGTCAAGATGATCGTGGTGTCAGGCGGAGCCGACGCCGCCGGCAAGTGGCTCACGCTGAGCCGCAACGTGGAGCAGGACTTCGAGCATGCCTTCAAGGAAAAGCCCGGCAAGCTGAGCGCCTACGGCCTGCTCACCGATACCGACAACACGGGCGGCAACGCGCGTGCCTGGTATGGGGATATCCGCTTCGGGGCGGCGAAGTAGCGTCGCGTGCCACGGCAAACGCGGATTGCGGTCGTCGCTTGCCAATCATTCAAAGGGGTTCAGAACACGCGGGATCGCATCGCAATGATGCCTGCGCAGGACGGGTGAGCAATCCGCCTCAGCCTGCCAAAAACCCGCAAACCGCCTGCGCAAACCCCTCCGGCTGCTCCCAGTTCGACAAGTGGGCTCCGTCCAGCTCCACGTAGCGCGCCCCGGCAATCCCTTGCGCCACTTCGCGGCCTTGCGCCGGCGTGGTGGCCAGGTCATGCGTGCCGGCAATCACCAGCACCGGGCAGGAGATGCGCTGCAGCTGCGCGCGCAGGTCGGCGTCGCGCACGGCGGCGCAGTTGGCCGTGTAGCCTTCGGGCGATGCCTCCAGCAGCATCTGGCGCACCGGCGCGATGCGCGCGGCGTTGCCGGCCAGCCAGGCGGCGCTGAACCAGCGCGCCAGCACCGCATCGACGATGGCGGCCATGCCCTGGCTGCGTACCGTCTGGATGCGCATGTCCCAGCCGCTGGCCGGGCCGATGAGGGCGGCGGTATTGGCCAGCACGAAGCGGTCGAAACGCTCGGGGTGATTGGCCGCCAGCCACATGCCGGTCATGCCGCCCATCGACAGCCCGCAAAAATGCGCGCGCCCGATGCCGGCGTGATCCATGATGGCCAGCACGTCCTGGCCGAGTTCCGCAAACCCGAACGGCGCCGCAGCCGGGGACGGCAGCCCGGAGCCCCCGTGGCCGCGGGTGTCGTAGCGCAGCACGCGAAAGCGCGGCAGCAGGCTTTCCATCTGCGGCGCCCACATCTGCATGTCGGTACCCAGCGAGTTGGACATGACCAGCACGGGCGCGTGGGGCGCCCCCTCGATCTCGTAGTGCAGCGCGATGCCTTGGTGCAATGCAGTGGTCATGGCGTTCTCAGTCCGCGCGGATGCCGCGTTCGCGGATCAGCTTGCCCCATTTATCGGTTTCAGCAGCAAGGTGCTTGCCCAGCTGCGCGGGCGTGCTGCCGATCGGCTCGGCGCCGATGGCGGCCAGGCGGGTACGCACCGACGGCTTGGCCAGCGCGTCCACCATGGCCTGGTTCAGCCGTGCGACCACGGCGGGCGGCGTCTTGGCCGGAACGAAAGCGGCGAACCATGGCGACAGGTCATAGCCCTTGACGCCGGCTTCGGCCAGGGTCGGCACGTTCGGCAGCGTCGACGAGCGCTTGGCGGTGGTCACCGCGATGGGCGTGAGCTTGCCGGAGTCGATATGCGGCTTGGCCGAGGTGATGCTGTCGAACATATAGTCGACCTGGCCGCCCAGCAGGTCCGTCATGGCCGGGCCGCTGCCCTTGTAGGGCACGTGGAGCATCTTGACGCCCGTGAGCGAGGTGAACAGCTCGCCGGCCAGGTGGATCGAGGTGCCGTTGCCGGCGGAGGCATAGGTGTACTTGTCCGGCGTGGCGCGCGCCGCGGCGATCAGGTCGGGCACCGTGGCGGGCAGCTTCTTGGCCTTGCTGGTGACCAGCACGTTAGGTACCACCGCCAGGAGCGAGACCGGCGCGAAATCCTTCACCGGGTCGTAGCTGAGGCGGCCGTACAGCGCGGGGTTCACCGCCATGCCGTTGGCGACGATGATCAGCGTGTAGCCATCCGCGGGCGAGCGCGCCACCATCTCGGCGCCGATATTGCCGCCGGCGCCGGGGCGGTTTTCCACCACGATGGACTGCCCCAGGCTCCTCGACATTTCCTCGCCCAGCGTGCGGGCGATATTGTCCATCGCGCCGCCCGCGGGGAATGGCACGACCCAGCGGATCGGGTGATCGGGATAGCTGTCGGCGTGGGCGGCGGACGGCAGCACGGCCAGGGTGGCCAGCGCGCAGGCGCAGGCGGCCCACGCGCGCAGGAATGGCAAGCGCATCAGAGTCTCCTCCAAATGGATTCGGAGTTGGTGTTGGAACGCGGCCATCGGGGCCGCGGCGGTATTCAGGGTAACGGCGAGCCGGCCGGCTTACTTGATCGACGACGGGTGCTTGGCCAGCGGCGTGACATGGATTTCCATGTACGGGAACAGCGGCAGGCTGGAGAGCATGGTGTGCAGTTCGTCGTTGGACTCGGCATCGAACACGCTGTAGTTGGCGTACTCGCCCACCACGCGCCACAGATGCGGCCACTTGCCCTGGCGCTGCAGGTCCTGCGAGTACGCCTTCTCGCGCGCCTTGATCTCGTCGGCCAGCGCGGCCGGCATGTCCACCGGCATCTTTACGTCCATTCTCACCAGAAACAACATGCTTGAATCCTCGGTTATGTTTGCTTGGGCAGCGCCTCAGGCGGCGCGGCGGTAATGGGCCAGCTTGTCTTCGTCCAGCGTCAGGCCAAGCCCCGGGCCTACCGGCAGGTGCAAGGCAAAGTCACGGTACTCGGGGCGCGCCGTCACCACATCATCCTTGAGAAGCAGCGGGCCGAACAGCTCGGTGCCCCAGGCCAGCCGCGGCAGCGTGGCAAAGCCGTGGGCAGCGGCAATGGTGCCCACGCTGCCTTCCAGCATGGTGCCGCCGTACAGCGCGATGCCGGCCGCGTCGCCTACCGCCGCTGTGCGCAGCATCTCGAAGATGCCGCCGGACTTGGAGATCTTCAGCGCAAACACGTCCGCGCCTGCAATGCGCGCCAGTTCCATCGCATCCTCGGGACCGCACACGGCCTCATCGGCCATTACCGGCACCACGAAGCGCGCCGCCAGCCGGGCCAGCGCGCCACGCTGCTCGCGCGGCACGGGCTGCTCGACGAGATCGATGCCGGCGGCTTCCAGCATGGCGATGCCGGTGGCGGCATCGGCTTCGTTCCAGGCCTGGTTGACGTCCACGGTCACGCGGGCACGGTCGCCCAGCGCGCGCTTGATGGCGGACACATGGGCCACGTCATCGCGCACGCTGCGACGGCCGATCTTGAGCTTGAAGGTGTTGTGGCGGCGCTCGGCCAGCAGGGTTTCGGCTTCTTCGATATCGCGGCCGGTGTCTCCGCTGGCGAGCGTCCACAGGCAGGCCAGGTTCGGCCGCACCGCGCCGCCCAGCAACTCGGACAGGGGCAGGCCCAGGCGCTTGCCCTGCGCATCGAGCAGCGCGGACTCCAGCGCCGACTTGGCGAAGCGATTCCCCCGCGCCACCGAAGCCAGGCGCTGCATGGCGGCGTGGATATTGCACGCGTCGATGCCGGCCAATGCAGGCGCCAGGTAGGTATCGATGGTCAGCTTGATGCCCTCGGGGCTTTCGTCGCCGTAGCTCAGGCCGCCGATGGTGGTGGCTTCGCCAATCCCCTCGATGCCGTCGCTGCAACGCAGCCGCACGATCACCAGGGTCTGGCGCTGCATGGTGGTCATGGCAAGCTGGTGCGCCCGGATGGTGGGCAGGTCGACCAGGATGGCTTCGACGGAGGTGACGGTTGCTTTCATGCTGGGTGTCTGCCAAGTATGGAATACGTTGAGAAGCAGTATGTGGCTTGACATCCAGGGTGTCCAAGACCGAGTATGTCCCGATCAATACCTTTTAAGTATGAAAGGACGGGGGCATGGAGCTACGTCACCTGCGTTATTTCCAGGCCGTTGCGGCCGAACTCAACTTCACCCGCGCGGCTGAGCGCCTGCATATCGCCCAGCCGCCGTTGTCGCGCCAGATCCGCCAGCTGGAGGACGAAATCGGCACCGTGCTGCTGGACCGTTCCTCGCGCGCGGTGCGGCTGACCGAAGCCGGCCGCTTCCTGCTGGAGCAATCGCTGCAGCTCAACCAGCGCATCGACGAGATCGTGGAAGGCACGCGGCGCATTGGCCGCAATGAGAAGCGCTGGTTCGGCATCGGCTTCGTGCCATCGGTGCTCTATGGCTTCCTGCCGGAACTGATCCGGCTGGTGCGGGGTTCCGATGCGGCGCTGGAGGTGGGCTTGTCGGAGCTGACCACCGTACAGCAGATGGAAGCGCTGAAAGCCGGGCGCATCGATATCGGCTTCGGCCGCATCGTGCTGGACGACCCGGCCATCACCCGCACGGTGGTCATGGCCGAAACGCTGGTGGCCGCCGTGCCCAGCGGCCACCCTGCGCTTAAGGGCCCGCCCATGACGCCGGCGCAACTGGCGGCCCACCCCTTCGTGCTCTACCCGGCGCGGCCCCGCCCCAGCTACGCCGACCACGTGCTGGCGCTGTTCCGCACGCAGGGCCTGCAGTTGCGCGTGGCGCAGGAGGCCAATGAGCTGCAGACCGCCATCGGCCTTGTGGCTGCGGGGCTTGGCATCTGCCTGGTGCCGGCATCGGTGCAGCGCCTGCACCGCGACGACGTGGCCTACGTGCCGATTGACGCACCCGGCTTTACCTCGCCGGTGATGATGAGCTATCGCAGCGACGACAGCTCGGCGCTACTGGCCGAGGTGGTCAGGCGCGTCGGCGAACTGGCCGGGACACCGCCATCGGCCTGAAATCCCGCGCCGGCCGTGAGAAAACCCGGCGGCATCCCATGAATGGGTGATGCGCGAAGGCCGCTCGGTTTGTAGAGTGCCTTTATAAAAAGGATACGGGGAAATCGTGCCATCGATGCACTCAGGGTCACTATCGGGCCACGCCGCGCCACGGCCAGGCGGCCTGCTCATTGCGCTGCTAAAAGCGTGCGGGGACACGCTGCGCAAGGTCTGGCGCGGCGAGCAAGGTGAGGTAGCACTCACCTTGCTCCAACCGCCCACGGCGCGCAACGCCACCTCCGCCCTGGCGCCGGACTGCGCCTTGCGCCTGCAACTCACCTACGCCGACACGCCGCTGACGCCCGGTGTGCCCCGGGTCACCGCCACCGCTGCGGTGCTGCGGGGCGACGGCACCGACATTACCGCCTCTGTGCCCCCGTCCGCATGGACCTGGCGCCAGGCTTCCGGCCTGTCGATGCGGGCCGGCTACGGCGCGGTCACGGTCGATACCGAGGGCCAGGGGCATGCCGTGTGCGTTTGCCCGCAGGGTGCCAGCGTGTCGGTCTCCGGC
Organism: Cupriavidus sp. GW822-FHT02D05; assembly: GCF_058802485.1. NCBI lineage: Bacteria > Pseudomonadati > Pseudomonadota > Betaproteobacteria > Burkholderiales > Burkholderiaceae > Cupriavidus > Cupriavidus sp. GW822-FHT02D05. The sequence goes on from NZ_JBXAOE010000004.1 coordinate 262,929, forward strand.
ACCAGCCGCGCGGCCTGCCAGACGATGGCATCGGGGGTGGAAGTGAGCGTTTTGCTAGCCAGCGGCGAGCGGTTGAGCCAACGCTTCCAACTGGGCCTAGCCGGGCTGGAATAAGCCAGGCAAGCCCGACGGGACAAGAACGCGGACAGCCCATCGGCGGTTGCCGGCCACCCCGCCGGTCAGCCGCCAGTCACCCCTTGAGGTACATGTTCAGCCGCTTGGCGGCGTTGCGAAGGTGGGTTTCCGCCGCCTGCGCCGCCCGCTCGGGATCGCCCGCCACGATCGCGTCGTAGATGGTCTTGTGCTCTTCCTGCACGGCCTCGACCATGTCCGCGTGATGGCTCTTGGTATTGCTCCTCGCCTGCCGGATCACGCGCCGCGCGCCGTGCTCCAGGTGTTCGCTCAAGGCCTGGAAGTGCGGGTTGTGCGTCGCCTCGACAATGGCCTGGTGAAAGGCGAAGTCCTCTTCATCGCCCAACCTGTCGTTGGCGATCTCGTACTCCATGCCGATCAGCGCGCGCCGGATCCGCTTGAGGTCTTCCGGCGTGCGCCGCATGGCCGCGAACCTGGTGGCCGCCACTTCGATCGTCACCAGCAGCTCCATCACCATGGCCAGCGAATCTTTCTCGTCGATGGCCACATCCTGCATGCGAAACGCCTGGCGCTGGCTGCGCTCGGTCACGAACACACCGCTGCCCGCCTTGGGCGCAACCAGCCCCTCTGACTTGAGCTGCGACAGGGCCTCGCGCACCACCGCGCGGCTGACCGAGAACTGCTCGCACAGCAAGCGCTCGCTGGGCAGGCGGTCGCCCACGGCGAACTCGCCCGCCTGGATCGCCTGGATCAGGCGCCTGGCGATCTCGTCCGGCAAGTGTTTGGGCTCGGGATGGAACATGGTTCCCTCCGGGCGCTGGGTGGGCGGCGGCGCCGCGGCACCGGGCACGGTCTTGTTCAATACGGGCTCCCTGGCGCCAGACAGCTTCTGGTTGGCGCTCGATTTTAAATTGGTCTTACAGGTCAATGTAGCACGTCTTCGCGCGCATGAAACGTGTGGAATGTACCAGCACGAAGCGGTGCCGGCTCCCGTTATTCGCCCGTAAGCCAATCCCTGCAAGGGCACGCACCCCTCGTTCCGCTACGCGGATACACGTCCGATCGGACTCTCAGTAGAAACCCGCATGGCGCGCAAGTCGCCGTTGACGATCGCCTCCCATCTCCCTATAGTAAACCTGTCAGACCACTTTAACCACAGGTCAGACCACTATGACGGGCCAGTTTCGGCGCCCGCCAGATGAATCCAAACAATAGCCAGGAGACACCCATGAGCGGTAGCCGCATTACCCGTCCTTTGTTCGCAGCCGCGGCACTCTCCGTGCTGGCGGGCACGGCATCGGCGGCGCCGGTGAAGATTGCGCTGGTCGAGACGCTGTCCGGCCCGCAGGCATCCACCGGCCTGATGTTCCGCGCAGCGGCGCGCTATGCGATCGACAAGATCAACGCCACCGGCGGCTGGAACGGCGAGCCGCTCCAGCTGGTCGAGTACGACAACCAGGGCGGCCCGGCAGGCGCGGCGGACAAGCTGAAGGCGGCCGTGGCCGATGGCGCCCAGATCGTCATTCAGGGTTCGTCCTCAGCCGTGTCCGGCCAGATCACCGAGGACGTGCGCAAGTTCAACCTGCGCAATCCGGGCAAGGAAATCCTGTTCATGAACGTCGGCGGCGAGGCGATGGAGCTGACCGGCGAGAAGTGCCACTTCTACCATTTCAAGTTCGCCACCAATGCGCAGATCCGCGTCAAGGCGCTGGTCGGCGCGATGAAGCCGCTCCATGCGCTGGGCACCCGCGTGTATTCGATCAACCAGAACTACTCCTGGGGCGTCGACATGGAAAAGGCCATCGGCGACTACGCCAGCGCCGGCGGCTACACGGTGGTGGAAAAGACGCTGCATGACGTGAACAAGGTGCAGGACTTCTCGCCTTATGTGGCCAAGATCGCTGCCGCCAAGGCGGACAGCGTGATCACCGGGAACTGGTCCAACGACCTGCTGCTGTTGATGAAGGCCAGCAAGGCGGCCGGCCTGAAGACGCGCTTCGCCACCGTGTTCCTCGACCAGCCGGGCAATATCGGCAACGCCGCCGACGTGGCGCTGGGCCACTATGTTGCCCACCCCTTCAATGCCGAGGCGGGTGGCGCCGACAGTGAGCGCTTCGCCAACGACTTCAAGGCCCGGCAGGGCCATATGCCCGCCTACATCGAGCCACAGACGGTGTTCGCGGTGGAGATGCTGGGCGAGGCGCTGAAGACCGTGAAGCCGGAAGGCGGCAAGCTCAACACCAGCGCACTGGCCAAGGCGCTCGAAACCGCCAAGGTCAGATCGCCGCTGGGCGAGATGAGCATGCGCGCCGCCGATCACCAGGTGCTGCTGCCGATGGTGGTGTCCGTGGTCGCCAAGGATGCGAAGTTCAAGGTCGACGGCACCGACATGGGCTTCAAGCCGGTCAAGACCTTCTCCGCCGCCGAGGCCGCCACGCCGGCCCAGGCCAGCTGCAAGATGCAGCGCCCCAGCTGATCCCCTGTCCAAGCCACCCTAGCAACATCAGCCATCGCCTGCGCCGCTGCGGCGCAGGCGATGGCAAGTACGGCCATGCGCCAGTTGGCCGCACAGGCTCGTTCCAAGGAAGCCTCATGGAATACCTCGTCGTCTCATTGCTTAACGGCACCATCTACGGCCTGCTGCTGTTCATGGTTTCCGCTGGCCTGACCCTCATCTTCGGCATGATGGGCGTGCTCAACTTTGCCCATGCGTCGTTCTACATGCTGGGCGCCTACTTTGCCTATACGTTGCAAGGCACGATCGGCTTCTGGCCGGCCATCGTGGTTTCGCCGATCCTGGTGGGACTGGTCGGGGTGGCGGTGGAGCGTTTCTTCCTGCGCCGAGTCCATCACCACGGCCACGCGCACGAACTGCTGCTGACCTTTGGCCTGTCTTTCATCATTGCCGAGCTGATCAAGCTGTTCTTCGGCAACTTCCCGGTGGATTACCGCATCCCGGCATCGCTGGACTTCGCGGCCTTCCACCTGGGCGTGTCCTCCTATCCCTTCTATCGCGTGTTCATGGGCGGCATCGCCGTGGCCATGTTCGCCGTGATCTACCTGCTGCTCACGCGCACCCGGGTCGGCATCGTGGTGCGCTCGGCGATCTACAAGCCGCGCATGGCCGAGGCGCTGGGCCACAACGTGCCGCTGGTCTTCATGGGTGTGTTCGGCATCGGCGCGGCGCTGGCGGGCCTGGCCGGCGCGGTGGCGGGCGCGTTCTACACCTCCAACCCGAACATGGCGCTGGAACTCGGCGTGATGGTCTTCGTCGTGGTGGTAGTGGGCGGCCTGGGATCGCTGGAGGGCGCCATGCTCGCCTCGCTGCTGATCGGGCTGATCACGTCGTTCTCGGTCGGCATCGATCGCAGCCTGGCCGACCTGCTGGCCTTGGCCGGAGCGGGCGCCTGGGCCGAGCAAGCCGGAGGGCTGATGACCCTGAAACTCTCCAGCCTGGCCGGGACGATCCCGTTCGCGCTGATGCTGTTGATCTTGCTGGTCCGTCCGTCAGGCTTGATGGGCGAGAAGGAGTAACCATGACCCACCTCTCCAACACGCAGAAGACCTTGCTGCTGCTCGGCACTGGCGCACTGCTGGCGCTGCCGATGGTGCTGTCGCAATCGCTGGTCAACGCGTCCATCCAGATGCTGATCGCGGTGCTGTTCGCGGCCTCGTTCAACCTGCTCAGCGGCCAGGGCGGCATGCTGTCGTTTGGCCATGCGGCGTACTTCGGCATTGGCAGCTTTGCCACCGTGCACGCCATGAACGCCTTTGGCGGCAACGGCCTGCTGCCCACGCCGCTGCTGCCGCTGGCCGGCGGCGCCATGGGCCTGGTCGCCGGCCTGGCCGCCGGCTGGTTCGCCACCAAGCGTACCGGCGTCTACTTCGCCATGATCACGCTGGCGCTGGCCGAACTGCTGCACTCGCTGGCGCCGCACCTGAAGGGCTGGTTCGGCGGCGAAGCGGGCCTGTCCACCATGCGCATGCCGGCGTGGGGCCTCGCCTTCGGCGACAGCAACCAGGTCTACTACCTGACACTGTTCTGGGTGCTGCTGTCGCTGGCGCTGCTGTACCTGTTCACGCTGACGCCGGTGGGCCGCCTGACCCTGGGCCTGCGGGAGAACGCCAACCGCCTGCGCTTTCTCGGCTATGACACGCACCGCCTCGGCGTGCTGGTGTTCGCCGTCTCGGCCATGTTCGCTGGCATCGCTGGCGCGCTGCAGGCACTCAACATGGAAGCGGCCAACTACGTGGTGTTCGAGTCATCCGCCTCCGCGGCGGTGGTGCTCAACAGCTATATCGGCGGCGTGAAGCTCTTCCTCGGCCCGGCGCTGGGCGCGGCGGTGATGACCTTCTTCGGCTATGCGGTATCGGACCTGACGCGCTCGTGGCTGCTGTACCAGGGCATCGTGTTCGTGCTGGTGATGATGTTCATGCCGACGGGCCTGGCCGGGCTGATCAAGTCCTTCGCCACGCACAGCAAGACCTATGGCCTGCGTGCGCTGCTGCCCATGGCGCTGGCATTTGTCGTCGGCACGTTGCTGCTCGCAGGCGGCACGGTGTTCACGGTGGAGATGCTGCAGCGCTTCTTCTCGCAAGACTACCGCTCCATGGCTGCCCTGAATGGTGGTGGCTGGCCCGCGATTGCACTGTTTGGCCGCGAATGGGATCCCATCTCGCCACTGACCTGGCTGGTGCCCGCGGCGCTGCTGGTGGCAGGCATCGCCACGGCCCGCCTGGCCAACGGCCGCTGGCTGCGCCTGAAGGACACCACCCCCGCCACCGACGCGCCCGCCACCGCGGCCACCAACGTCCGGAGGAACCCGGCATGAACACGCAAGCGATGCTCTCCCTGCGCGGACTGCGCAAATCCTTCGGCGACGTCGACATCATCCGTGGCGTGGACCTCGATCTCGTCAGTGGTGAACGCCACGCGCTGATCGGCCCGAACGGCGCCGGCAAGTCCACGCTGTTCCACCTGATCTCCGGGCGCCTGCCCCTGACCCAAGGCGAGATCATGCTCAACGGCGAGCCGATCCACGGCCTGTCGCCGCAGAGCATCAACCATCGCGGCCTGGCGCGCTCGTTCCAGATCACCAATATCTTCGCGGGCCTCACCGTTTTCGAGAACCTGCGCCTCGCCGTCATGCGGCGCCACGGCCTGCAATACACGCTGTGGAAGTTCGCCCACAAGGTGCGTGCCGTGCGCGACGAGACCCAGCACCTGCTCGAACAGGTGCGGCTGGCCGGGCGCGCACAAGCCATCGCCGGCGAGCTGTCGTATTCGGAGCAGCGCTCGCTGGAGATCGCCATGACGCTGGCCTCGGACCCGAAGGTCATCATGCTCGACGAGCCGATGGCGGGCATGTCGCAGGAGGAAACCGACTACACCGCCGGCCTGATCCGCGAGATCGCGCAGGGCCGCACGCTGCTGATCGTGGAGCACGACATGGACGTGGTGTTCTCGCTCAGCGACCGCATCAGCGTGCTGGTCTACGGCGAGATCGTCGCCACCGGCACGCCCGACGAGATCCGCAACAACGCACGCGTCAAGGAAGCCTATCTGGGCGAGGAGGTCACGGTATGAGCGCGCAGTCCGTACAAGACGCCGATCCGCTGCTGAGCGTGCAAGGACTGCACGCGCACTACGGCAAGAGCCACATCCTGCACGGCGTGGATTTCCGCGTTGGGCGGGCCGAAGTGGTAAGCCTGCTGGGCCGCAACGGCTCGGGCCGCTCCACCACGCTCAAGGCCATCATGGGCCTGGTGCCGCCAAGCGCTGGCCACATCAGGCTGCGCGGGCGCGATCTGGCCGGCGCGCAATCGTATGCGATCTGCCGGCGCGGCATTGCCTATGTGCCGGAAGAGCGCGAGGTCTTCGCCAACCTGACCGTGGACGAAAACCTGCGCATGGGCGAGCAGCGCGCCACCGAAGGCGCGCCGCAATGGACGTTCGAGCAGATGTTCGACTACTTCCCGCGCCTGAAGGAGCGCCGCAACACCAAGGCCGGCAGCCTTTCCGGCGGCGAGCAGCAGATGCTGACCATGTGCCGCTCGCTGCTGGGCAACCCCTTGGTGATCCTGATCGACGAGCCCACCGAAGGCCTCGCGCCAAAGATCGTGACGGTGGTTGGCGAGGCCATCCAGGACATTCACCGCCGGGGCGTCTCGGTGGTGCTGGTGGAGCAAAAGCTCGCCATCGCGCTGAAGGTATCGAGCCGCGTCTGCGTGATGGGCCACGGTCGCATCGTCTTTGAAGGCACGCCCGAACAACTCACCTCCAATACCCAACTTCTGAAGGACTGGTTAGCCGTATGAGCACCTCTTTGCCTATTGGATACCCGAACGCGCAGCCGTTTGCGCGCGCCAGCTACCCCGGCCTGGCCGGCAAGGTCGTGCTCAACACCGGCGGCGCCAGCGGCATCGGCCGCGCGATGGCGCATGGCTTTGCCCGGCACGGCGCGCGCCTGATGCTGCTGGACCTGGATGCGCAAGGACTCGCCAGCGCCAAGGCGGAACTGGAAGCGGCTTACCCGGAAGTGCAGGTCGAAGTCGTGAAGGCTTCGATCACCGACCCCGAGGCCGTAGAGCAAGCCTGCGCCGCCACCGAGGCCCGCTTTGGCCGCATCGACATCCTGCTCAATAACGCCGGCATCTCGATGAACAAGCCGTCGCTGGAACTGACGCCCGACGACTGGCGCCGCGCCATCGATATCGACCTCTCCGGCGTGTTCTTCTGCACGCAAGCGGCGGCGCGCCGCATGGTGCGCCAGGGCGGCGGCGCCATCCTGAGCACCGCGTCGATGTGGGGCCTGGCCTCGTCCGCACGTCGCCTGGCGTACTGCGCCGCCAAGGCAGGCGTGGTGTCGCTGACCAAGTCGCTGGCGGCGGAATGGGCCGAGTACAACATCCGCGTGAACGCGGTCTGCCCGGGCTACACCAGCACCGCGCTGATGGAAACGCTGCTGGCCAGCAAGGCCATCGACGGCGAGGCGCTGCTGGCGCGCACGCCGCTGCGCCGCTTTGGCGCGCCGGAAGAGATGGCGGAAGTCGCCCTCTTCCTGGCCTCGGACTCGGCCGCGTTCATCACCGGCCATGCGCTGGTCTCCGATGGCGGCTGGACCGCCGACGGCTTCTGAGCACGCAGTCCTCCAACACGATTGAAAGCACCATCGAACGGTAATCAAGGATTCTCAAATGTCTGAACGTAGCGCCCTGCGCCCCGCCGCCGAATGGGTGGAACTGCGCACCACCGATGAAGACTGGGCCAAGGCAGACCCGGCCCTGCTCGGCACCCTGCTGAGCCACCTGCACCTGATCCGCGGCTTCGAGGAAGCTGTGCTCGAACTCGCCGCCGAAGGCCTGGTCCACGGCCCGGCACACTCCAGCATCGGGCAGGAAGGCGGCGCCGCCGGCTCCATCGTGCCGCTGACTGGCGCGGACCAGATCAATGGCTCGCATCGCGGGCATCACCAGTTCGTCTCCAAGGCGCTGGGCTACCTCGCGCCCAACGGCATCGACCCGCGCGCGCCGCTGGCCGCGGACGTGCAAACGCTGCTGCAACGCACGCTGGCGGAAATCCTCGGGTTGGCGCAGGGCTATTGCAAAGGCCGTGGCGGCTCCATGCACCTGCAATGGGCCGAAGCCGGCGCGCTGGGCACCAATGCCATCGTGGGCGGCGGCGTGCCCATGGCCGCGGGCGCGGCGTGGTCGCACCGGCATGCCGGCACGGATGCGGTCGCCATCACCTACTTCGGCGACGGCGCGGTCAATATCGGCTCGGTGCTAGAGACCATGAACCTGGCCGCCGCGTGGAAGCTGCCGCTGTGCTTCTTTATCGAGAACAACCGCTACGCCGTCTCCACCACGGTGGAAGAGTCCACCGCCGAGCCGCGCCTGTCCGCGCGCGGCATGGGCTTCAATATCCCGAGCTGGAAGGTGGACGGCATGGACCCGCTGGCGGTGTACCTGGCCACGCAGGAAGCGCTCGCGAATATGCGTGCCGGCAAGGGCCCCACGATCATCGAAGCCGATCTGTACCGCTTCTTCCACCAGAACGGCCCCTTCCCGGGAAGCGCCTTCGGCTACCGCAGCAAGGAAGAAGAGCAGCAATGGCGCGCGCGCGACCCGCTCGAACTGATGGCGCGCCGCATGCAGGCGCGCGGCCTGATCAGCGCCGACGAGATCGCCGCGCTGCGTGAGCGCATCAAGCAAGCCATGCGTGACGCGATGGCCGCACTCACCGAAGCCGATCCTTCCGGCAAGCCGGGCAAGCGCCGCATCCGTCCCGAGCTGTGGCCGAGCCCGGACTTCCGCGACGTGGGCATCCGTGGCGACCTGAGCGAGCTGGCGGGCCTGCGCTGCGAGGAGGAGGCCGGCTTCTCCGGCAAGCTGGACAAGCGCAAGTTCATCGACGTGGTGGCGGACGTCATGCAACGGCGCATGGAGACCGATCCGTCGGTGGTGGTGATGGGCGAGGACGTGCACCGCCTCAAGGGTGGCACCAACGGCGCCACGCGCGGCCTGCGCGACAACTTCCCGGACCGCGTGCTGGGCACGCCGATCAGCGAGAACGCGTTCGTGGGCCTGGGTGGCGGGCTGGCGCTGGATGGCCGCTACAAGCCGGTCGTGGAATTCATGTACCCGGACTTCATGTGGGTGGCGGCCGACCAGGTCTTCAACCAGATCGGCAAGGCGCGCCACATGTTCGGCGGCGAGAGCGACGTGCCGCTGGTGCTGCGCACCAAGGTGGCGATGGGCACGGGCTATGGCTCGCAGCACTCGATGGACCCGGCCGGCATCTTCGCCACCAACCCGGGCTGGCGCATCGTGGCGCCGTCCACGCCGTTCGACTACGTGGGCCTGATGAACACCGCGCTGGCGTGCAAGGACCCGGTGCTGGTGATCGAGCACGTGGACCTGTACAACGCCTCGGGCGTAGGCCCCGTGGATGACTTCGACTATCACCTGCCGGTGGGCAAGGCGGCGGTACGCCGCGGCGGCAGCGACGTCACTGTCATCACGTACCTGTCGATGGTCGGCCACTCGCTCGAAGCAGTGGAGCAGACCGGTATCGACGCCGAGGTGATCGACCTGCGCTGGCTGGACCGCGCCAGCATTGACTGGGACACCATCGCGCAGAGCGTAAAGAAGACCAACAACGTACTGATCGTGGAACAAGGCGCGCGGGGCACCTCCTACGGCGGATGGCTGGCCGACGAGATCCAGCGCCGCTACTTCGACTGGCTGGACCAGCCCGTGCAGCGCGTGACCGGCGCGGAGGCCGCGCCGAGCATCTCCAAGGTGCTGGAGCGCGCCGCAGCCGCCCGCACCGAGGAAGTGGCCGAGGGCCTGCGCCAGGTGATGCGAGACAAGGGCGCGGCGTGAGACCGGATGCCTGCCTGGCCAACTGAACGAACCCAAGGAATACCAATGACACTGAACATGATTGTTCCCCTGGAGGTCGGCATCGCCGTGCGCGACCTGCCGCGCATGCGCCGCTTCTACGAGCAGGTGCTTGGCTTCGCCTTTGTCAGCGAAGTGGCCGTGCCTGCGGCAAGCGCCGTGCAGGCTGCCATGCACGCCGGCGGCTATACCGCCGTGCGCCTGCAAACCAGCTACGGAGAGCGCATCAAGCTGCTGGCCCCGGTGCAAGCGCCCGCACCTGCGGCAGCGCCCGAGTACATCCTCGACAAGGCCAACGCCACCTACCTCACGTTTATCGTGGACGACATCCAGGCCGCCGTCGACAAGCTGCTCGCGGCAGACGTGGAATTCCTGACCGGCCCGCAGCGCATCGAAGTGCGCCCCGGCACGTACCTCGCGTTCTGCCGCGACCCCGAAGGCAACGTGCTCGAGATCGTGCAGTACGCGGATATCGCGGCTTATCGCCCCGACCTGCAACAGCCGAGGACTGCCTGACATGGCCACCCTGCTACGCATGCCCGAGGTGGCGGCCAATGCCACCCAGGCCACGCTGCAAGCGTGGACCAAGAACGAAGGCGATACGATTGCCGTGGGCGACTGCATCGCCGAAATCGAAACCGACAAGGCCGTGGTCGAGCTCAATGCCGATTCGGCCGGCGTGCTCGCCCGCCGCCTGGTGGCGGCCGGCCAGGGCGTGGAAGTGGGCGCGCCCATCGGCGTGCTGCTGGTCAATGGCGAAACCAGCGTGGATGTCGATGCGCTGATCGCCGCAGCCGGTGGCAGCGCGCAAGCGCCGCGGGCCGAGGCGGCATCCGCCGGCGAAGCGGTTGCTGCTGCCACGACTGCCACGCCGCAGGCCGCGCGCATCTTCGCCAGCCCGCTGGCGCGCCGCCTGGCGGCGCAGCGCGGGCTGGACCTCGCGGCATTGCGCGGCAGCGGCCCCAATGGCCGCATCGTCAAGCGCGATATCGAGCAGGCCGCCGCGGCTCCCGCCGTTGCCAGCGCACCTGCCGTTGCGCGCCCCGCCGCACCGCAAGCCCGGGCCAGCGATGCGTTCACCGAAATCCCGCACAGCAATATGCGCCGCACCATCGCGCGCCGGCTGAGCGAGAGCAAGGCCACCATCCCGCATTTCTACCTCACGGCGGATTGCCGCATGGAGCAGTTGCTGGCGCTGCGCGCGCAGATCAACGCCAATGCGCCGCGCAAGATCTCGGTCAACGACTTCATCGTGCGCGCCGTGGCGGTCGCCTTGCGCGAGGTGCCGGCGGCCAACGTGGGCTGGACCGACACGGCGATGCGCCAGTATCGGCAGGCCGATATCGCGGTAGCGGTATCCACGGACGCCGGCCTGATCACCCCCATCGTGCGCGCTGCCGATACCAAGCCGCTGTCCGTCATCAGCGCCGAAATCGCCGACCTGGCCACGCGTGCGCGCGCTTCGCAACTGCGCCCCGAGGAGTACCAGGGGGGCAGCTTCAGCGTGAGCAACCTGGGCATGTTCGGCGTGTCCGAGTTCTCCGCCATCATCAATCCGCCGCAGGCCGCCATCCTTGCCGTGGGCGCCACGCAAGCGGTGCCGGTGGTGGAAGACGGCGAGCTGAAGGCCGGGCAGGTCATGCGCTGCACGCTCTCGGTAGACCACCGCGCCATCGACGGCGCACTGGCCGCGCAATGGCTGGCCGCGTTCAAGCGCCTGCTTGAAAACCCCTTGTCGATGCTGATCTAAGGACCATGACGTGGCGAACTCCGCATTTGACCTGATCGTCGTGGGCGGCGGCCCGGGCGGCTACGTGGCCGCCATCCGCGCCACACAGCTAGGCATGAAGACCGCGCTGGTCGAGAAAGCGCACCTGGGCGGGATCTGCCTGAACTGGGGCTGCATTCCCACCAAGGCGCTGTTGCGCTCCGCCGATGTGCTGCGGCTGGTCAAGGACGCAGCGGCCTACGGTGTGCATGCCGCGCCGCCTACCGCCGACCTGCCGGCCATGGTGGCCCGCTCCCGCGCGGTGGCCGCGCAACTCAACAAGGGCGTGGCCCACCTGATGAAGAAGAACGGGGTGACCGTGCTCAACGGCCACGGACGGCTGGCGGGCAGGGGCACGCTGGAAGTCACCGCAACGGATGGCACGATCAGTACCGTTTCATCCGCCCACATCCTGCTCGCCACCGGCGCACGCGCCCGCCAGCTGCCCGCGCTGCCGGGGGACGGCAAGACGGTCTGGACCTATCGCGAGGCGCTGGCGCCGCCCGTGGTGCCAAAGCGCATGCTGATCGTTGGCGCCGGTGCCATCGGCATCGAGTTCGCCAGCTTCTATCACGCGGTGGGTGTCGAAGTGACGGTAGTGGAGATGGCGGAGCGCATCCTGCCGGTGGAGGATGCCGACATCTGCGCGCAGGTGGCAAGCAGCCTGACCCGGGAAGGCATCGTGCTGCATACGGGCACCGGCATCAAGAGCGCTGAGCGCAAGGGGCAGGGCTGGTCCTTCGAGCTGCAAGGCGGCAAGTCCGGCGGCGCGAGAGTCGACGTCGACGTCGTGCTGGTGGCGGCAGGCATTGTCGGCAACGTGGAAGGCCTCGGCCTGGAGCAGACCGCCGTCAAGGTCGAGAAGACGCATATCGTGACCGACGGCTTCGGCCGCACCGATGAGCCTGGCGTGTACGCCATTGGCGACGTGGCGGGCCCGCCATGGCTGGCGCACAAGGCCAGCCACGAAGGCGTGATCTGCGTGGAGCGGATCGCCGGGCTGCATCCGCATGCGCTTGATGCCACACGTATTCCGGCCTGCACTTACAGCCATCCGCAAGTGGCGAGCGTGGGGCTCACCGAGGCACAGGCCAGGGAGCGCGGCCATCCCGTCAAGGTCGGCAAGTTTCCTTTCGTCGGCAATGGCAAGGCCATTGCCATGGGCAGCACCGCCGGCCTGGTGAAAGTGGTATTCGACGCTGGCAGCGGCGAACTGCTCGGCGCCCATATGGTGGGCGACGAGGTCACCGAGATGATCCAGGGCTACGCCATCGCGCAGACGCTGGAGACCACCGAGGCCGACCTGATGGCCGCCGTCCTGCCGCACCCGACCATGTCCGAGGCCATGCACGAAGCCGTGCTCGCGGCCTACGGGCGCGCACTGCATATCTGAACACGGGAGACAACATGTACAACTTCGATCAACGCACGCTGCTGCTGACCGGCGCCAACGGCGGCATCGGCCGTGAGACGGCCAAACTGTTCCTGGCGCACGGCGCCAACCTGGTACTGACGGATCTGGACGAAGCCGGTGTCGCCGGATTTGCCCGCGAACTGGACCCGAGCGGCGAGCGCATCGCCACGCTGCGCATGGACGCCGCCAGCCCCGACGATTGCGAGCGCGCCGTGGCGCTCGCGCAGGCGCGCTTCGGTGGCATCGATTTCCTGGTGCCGTCGGCAGGCTTGTACCAGGCCCAGCCAGTGGCCGAGATGAGCGACGCGCAATGGCGGCAGACGCTGTCGATCAATCTCGATGGCGTGTTCTATCTTGTGCGCCGCGCCATTCCCGCGCTGCGCGAGAACAGCGCCATCGTCAACCTGACGTCGGTGGCGGCACACCGGGGCGCTTACTACAATGCGCACTATTCGGCCTCCAAGGGTGGCCTGCTCAGCCTCACCCGCAGCCTGGCGCGGGAACTCGGGCCGCGCACCCGCGTCAATGCTGTATCGCCGGGCGTGATCGAAACCCCCATGACCACCGAGCTGATCCAGAAACGCGGCGCCGATTCCGTTGAGCAGACACCGCTCAAGCGCCTCGGCCAGCCGCGCGAGATCGCCACCGCCATCGGCTTCCTGTGCAGCGACGCGGCCAGCTTTGTCACCGGCGAGGTGCTGCACGTCAATGGCGGGCTATACATCGCGGGTTGAATCGCGGGTTGAATCGCGGCTTGATCATCCCTCCGGCGGCCAAACGAGATCGCCGGATCCTGCTAACCTGCCGTCAGCGGCGCTGCGCCGAATCCCCCCCACATCGCTACGGAACCGGAACCAGACCATGTTGCAACTCCAAGACCCCTCCCTGCTGCGCCAGCAGTGCTATATCGATGGCCGCTGGACCGATGCGCAGCGTCATATCGACGTGACCAATCCCGCCACCGGTGAGCGCGTCGGCCAGGTGCCGCTGCTGGGCGCCGACGAGACGCGCCAGGCCATCGAGGCCGCCAACCGCGCCCTGCCGGCCTGGCGCGCGCGTACCGCCAAGGAACGCTCCGCGCTGCTGCGCAAGTGGTTCGAACTGCTGCTGGCGAACCAGGACGACCTCGCCCGCATCATGACCGCCGAGCAAGGCAAGCCCTTTGCCGAAGCCCGCGGCGAGATCGGCTACGCGGCCTCGTTCATCGAGTGGTTCGCCGAGGAAGGCAAGCGCGTCTACGGCGAGACCATTCCCGCACCGGTCAGCAACCAGCGCATCGTCGTCACCAAGGAACCGGTAGGCGTGTGCGCGGCCATCACGCCGTGGAATTTCCCCGCGGCCATGATCACGCGCAAGGCCGGCCCGGCGCTGGCGGCAGGTTGCACGATGGTGGTCAAGCCCGCCTCGCAAACCCCGCTGACCGCGCTGGCGATGGTGGTGCTGGCGGAACGCGCCGGCATTCCCGCAGGCGTGCTGTCGGTCGTCACCGGCTCGGCTGCCGCCATCGGCGGCGAACTCAGCAGCAACCCGCTGGTGCGCAAGCTCACCTTTACCGGCTCGACGGAAGTCGGCCGTACGCTGATGGCGCAGACGGCGTCCACCATCAAGAAGGTCTCGATGGAGCTGGGCGGCAACGCGCCCTTCATCGTGTTCGAGGATGCCGACCTGGATGCCGCCGTCGAAGGCGCCATCGTGTCCAAGTACCGCAACGCGGGACAGACCTGCGTCTGCGCCAACCGCCTCTATGTGCACAGCAAGGTCTATGACGCGTTCGCCGAAAAACTGGTCGCGGCGGTACGTGCGCTGAAGGTGGGCAACGGCATGGAAGACGGCGTGCGCATCGGACCGCTGATCGACGGCAAGGCCGTGATCAAGGTCGAGGAACATATCACCGACGCGATCTCCAAGGGCGCGCGTGTGCTGCAAGGCGGCAAGCGCCACGCGCTCGGGCAATCGTTCTTCGAGCCTACCGTGCTGGCCGACGTGACGCCCGGCATGCTGGTCGCGCGTGAAGAAACCTTCGGGCCGCTCGCGCCGCTGTTCCGCTTCGAAACCGAGGACGAAGTCGTCGCCATGGCCAACGACACGGAATTCGGCCTGGCGAGCTATTTCTACGCCCGCGATCTCGGCCGCGTGTGGCGCGTTTCCGAGCGGCTGGAGTACGGCATGGTCGGCGTCAACACCGGCCTGATCTCGAACGAGGTAGCGCCCTTCGGCGGCGTCAAGCAATCGGGCGTGGGCCGCGAAGGCTCGCACTACGGCATCGAGGACTACCTGGTCATCAAGTACACGTGCATGGCCGGCATCTGAACCATCGCCATGCCCGCGGGACGGCGCTGCCGTCCCGCCTCCCACGCCCTTCTTCCTCTCCCTCTTCCACGTTACCCAGAATCCCGCAATGCAGATCGATGGCAATACCCAGCTTGTCGGCATCATCGCCGCCCCCATCGCGCACGTGCGCACGCCGCAACTCTTCAATGCCTCGGTCGGCCGCCAAGGCCTGAACGCCGTCTGTGTGCCCTTCCATGTGGATGCGGCGCAATTGCAGGCATTCCTCGCCGGCGCGCCGGCCGCGCAAAACCTGCAAGGTCTCGTCGTCACCATGCCGCACAAGGAGGCGGTGGTGGCCATCTGTGGCGAACTGACCGATGCCGCGCGCCTGCTCGGCTCCGTCAATGCGATGCGCTTTGACCGCCAGAAGGGCTTTTGGGTCGGCGGCAATTTTGATGGCGACGGCTTCGTCGCCGGCCTGCGCGAACGCGGCCACAGCCTGTCTGGCAAGCGCGTGCTGCAGCTTGGCGCCGGCGGCGCCGGCAAGTCGATGGCCTACGCCATGGCTCGTGAGAACCCGGCCGAACTGGTCATCTACAACCGCTCCGCCGACAAGGCGCAAGAGCTGGCGGCAAGCCTGAAAGCGGTGCTGCCGACCGTCTCGATTCGTGCCGGCGACCACAATCCCACCGGCTTCGACGTGGTTGTCAACGCCACCGCGCTCGGCTTGCGCGATACCGACGCCACGCCGCTCCCCACTGCGCAACTAGCCGCAGGCACGCTGGTCTGCGAGGCCGTGATCCGCGATGGCGACACCCCGCTGCTGAAAGCCGCGCGCGAACGCGGCTGCGCGGTGCATCACGGCCAATGGATGCTGTATGGACAGATCGTGGAGATCTCGCGCTTCCTGGGCGTTGCGCTGGCGCCGGAGTTTGTCGAGCGGATCCTGGGGCCGGCGGACTGAGCGCGAGCACGGCGGTGCAGCGAACGCCCGCCCTCTCCCCCACCCCTCTCCCGCAAGCGGGAGAGGGGAGCAAACCGGTGGATGGCAAACGGTAGCGCGCCGGCCGATGCCGCCCCGCGCGAAAGCCCAAACGCGCGATATCCGAGGACGAAAGCAAGAGCGCTGCCGCCAGACGCCGATTCGGTGTAGCCGTGCGGAGCGCCCCCACGGGCGGGCCGCACCAACCCGCGATGCGAAGCGAGCCGTCAAGGTGTACCAGGCCGTATGGGGCGCCTCGTCGGCAGGCAAAAAGAGCGGAAAAGAGGGACCCATGTCTGAGTATCGCCCTAAGGCGATGCGAGTTTGGGTCCCGGCCGCTCTTTTTGTCTGCCGACGAGGGGAAGTCGCCCCATCCGGCGCGCCTTCTTTGCCTACTTTCTTGGCAAGACAAGAAAGTAGGTCGCCGCCCCGCAGGGGTGGTGAAACTGCCTTTGACTTTAAGCCTTTGACGTTGACTTTGAACGGCAAGCAGTCCCAACAGCAATATCAAATTCAAATCACCCCATCCCTGCGCAATCCCCCAATCACCTCCCCCGTCACCCCCCAATCCCGCAACACCGCCTCGCTATCCGCACCAGGCTCCGCAGGCGCCTGAGGCACCCCCGCCGGCGTGCGGCTGAAACGCGGCGCCGGCGCCGGCTGCATCACCCCGTCGATCTCGATAAATGTCTCGCGCGCCCGGTTATGCGGATGTTGCGGCGCCTCGTCCCAGTCCAGGATCGGGGCAAAGCAGGCGTCGCTGCCTTCCAGCAGCTCGCACCACTGCGCGCGCGTGCGGGTGAGGAACAGCGTGGTCATGCGGGCCTTGAGCTCGGGCCAGTGGCGTTTGTCGAGCTGCTTGTCGAAGAGCGGATCGTCCAGGCCGCAGCGCTCGCGCAACAGCGCGTAGAACTGTGGCTCGATGGCCCCCACCGCGACGTACTTGCCATCCGCGCAGGCATAGGTGTCGTAGAAATGCGCCGCCCCATCGAGCAGGTTGTCGCCGCGCTGGTTGGTCCAGCGCCCGGCGGCCTTGAAGCCGTACATCATGGCCGACAGCAAGGCCGTGCCGTCGGTCATGGCGGCGTCCACCACCTGCCCCTTGCCGGAGTTGCGGGCTTCGTTGATGGCGCACATCACGCCAAACGCCAGCAGCATGCCGCCGCCGCCAAAGTCGCCAACGTAATTGAGCGGCACCACGGGCGGCTCCCCCGCCCGGCCAATGGCGTGCAGGGCACCGCCGATGGCGATGTAGTTGATATCGTGGCCGGCGGCCTGGGCCAGCGGGCCGTGCTGGCCCCAGCCGGTCATACGGCCGTACACCAGCGCCGGATTGCGCGCCAGGCAAGGCTGCGGCCCCAGGCCCAGGCGTTCCATCACGCCGGGGCGGAAGCCTTCGATCAGCACGTCGGCCTTGGCGATCAGGTCCAGCACGACCTCGGCCGCGCCGGGCTTGCGCAGGTCGATGGCCAGGGAGCGCCGGCCGCGCGCGGTCACGTCGCAGCGCGCGCGGCCTGCGCCGGTGGCCGGCGCCTCGCCGGGATTGGCCGGGCGAGGGCGGTCGATGCGAATCACTTCGGCGCCCTGGTCGGCCAGCATCATCGCGCAGAACGGCGCCGGGCCGATCCCAACCATTTCCACCACTTTCAGTCCAGCCAACGGTCCCGCCATGTCCTGTCTCCGGTTGTGTGCTCCCGCAAGGGAAGCGTCTTGCCGGTCAGTTTGCCACGCTCGCCGGGATGTGGAATCGTCAATAACGACGAATACGCGAACACGCGCGCAACAACGGCCCGGGCCTAGGCCGGGACCGTTGCCGCGAAAGCCGGCGGCGTCGCGGCAAGCGCCTCGGCGAGCGCTTGGGACGTGCGCTCGCCGAGGTCGCCGGGTACCGGCTGCCCGCTGTCGGCCAGTGCCTGGGCCACGCTGACCACCTTGTCGGCACGGTAGTGGCGCCCGCTACCAATGGCGGCCTCGAAATCGTTGGCGCGGCCATTGATCTCCTGAGGATCGGCGCTGACCAGCAGCACGGCGTGCGCCAGCACCACGTGCAGGCTGGCGTCATCCGCGCCCGCCACGCGGCGCCAGTATTGCGCCGTGCCGGCAATCTTGCGGGCCCGCTCCGGCGGGCCCCAGGCCAGGTTGAAGCGGCCGTCGCAAAACGACCCATCCACCGCTTGCCAGTGCGTCTGCAACCCAAGGCGGCTCAATGCGGCGGCCAGCACCTCGCACAGATGCAGATAGGCCGGCTCGGCATGGGTCCCGGCGCCGCCGCGCACCGGATACGCCAGGCTCAGGTTGACGATGCCCGGGCCCTGCGGCACCAGCCCGCCACCTGACAGGCGCAGCCAGACCGGGCAGCCACGCGCGGCAAAGTCGGCGCGCGCGGCCTCCAGTTGCGCATGCCGCAGGTAGCTGCGCGGCACCACCAGCGAAACCGGCGCCTGCCACAGGTGCGCCAGCCAGCGGCCGGCGGATGCCTGCTCCAGCAGCGCCTGCTCGGCGTGCAAGGGATCGAGGTCGGTGGGATCGGGATCGAGGAATTCAAATCGCATGGCATGACCGGTAAGCGCCGGGGCGGAACGCGCAACGGCACGCGCACACGCCGGGCCGCACCGCGGCCCGGTGCCGGTCAATGGAAGGTGAAGCCACCGTCGACGTTGACCGACTGCCCGGTCACATTGTCCATGGTCGCGAAGAACAGCGCCATCCGGCCCATGTCTTCCGGCGTCTGCGCCCGCCCCTGCGGGATCAGCGTGAGCTGGTGGCGGGCCCAGGAATCCTCCACCGATTCGCCTTGCGCCTTCCATTCGTCGGAGAGGCGATCCCACATATATGTGCGCACGATGCCGGGGCAGATCGCGTTGACGGTAATGCCGTCGCGCGCCACTTCCTTGGCCAGGGCGTTGGTGAAGCCAACCACCGCGAACTTGGAGGCGCTGTAGTGGGCAAGGTTGGGGAAGCCTTCCTTGCCGGCGATCGAGGCGACGTTGATGATCCGGCCCTTGTGCTGGGCTTTCATGTGTTCCAGCGCGGCCTGGCAACCGAGGAAGGTGCCTTTGGCGTTGACGTCCATGACAAAGTCCCAGTCGCGCTCGCTGAGTGCGTCGACAGGGTGGATACTGATGACGCCTGCGCAGTTGACCAGGATATCCAGGCCGCCGAGCTGGTCGAGTGCTTGCCTGACCATGGCGCGGTGCATCTCGGGTTTTGTCACATCGACCTTGAGGGTGCTCACCCGGCGGCCGAGCGCGCGCACGTCTTGCGCGGTTTCGCGCATGGCGTCTTCGAGCAGGTCGGCGATCAGGATATCAGCGCCGGCTTTGGCGAGTGTCAGGGCGATGCCGCGGCCGATGCCGCGCGCGCCGCCGGTGATGACGGCGACTTGTCCCTTCAGGGGTTCGTTCATGGGTGGTCTCCTAGCCTTGTTTTGTTGATTTTCTTCAGTGCATGCAGCCACGCAATGCGTCGCGCGACGCGCTGGCCTTCTCCCCTCTCCCGCTTCATGGGGGAGGGGAGCAAACCAGCGGGACTCCGCTTCGTCAGCCGCCGATATGCCGCTTGAGCAGCGCGTTGACTTCGTTGGCTTTCTCCATCTGGCTCATATGGCCGGCATCGTCGAACACCTTCACCGTCGCGCCGGCTGGCGCGTTGGCCGCATGCGACGCGGGGATGATCTGATCCTGCGCGCCCCAGATCACCAGCACAGGCTTGCCGGTATCGCCCAGCCTGTGACCGGGCAGTTCGGTTTGCCGGCCGCCACCGAACAGGCTGGCACCTAGTGTGCCGAGCGCTTCCGTAATGCCGTCCAGCCGCTTGTACTTGAGCAGGTCGTCCAGCATCTGGCGGCTGACCAGCCCGGCATCGGCGAACAACAGTTCCACCACCGGCTTGAGGTCGCGGCGGGATTGCGCGTTGACGAAGCCTTCGGTGTACTGGCTGTTGACCTCCTCGCCAAGGCCCGCCGGCGATACAAGCGCGACCGAGCGCACGCGTTGCGGCGCGTCCACCGCCAGCTGCGCGGCTACGCCGCCGCCCATCGAATGGCCCACCAGGTGGGCCTGGCCGATGTCGAGTGCATCCATGAAATGCGCGACGAACCCTGCCAGCGATGCGAGCGTGGTGCCGGGCAGCCTGGGGGTGGCGTGTCCGTGCGCCGGCAGGTCCAGCGCGATGACGGTGTGCGCATCGGCCAGCGCATCGAGGTTGAACAGCCAGTTGTCCAGGTCCCCGCCGAAGCCATGGATGAACAACACGGTGTCCGCACCCTCGCCGCGCTTTGCGTAGCGCGTGCGGATGCCGTCGACTTCAATGAACTGATAGGCCGAGGCGGCAGCGCCCTCCTCTTCCTCATCGGCCGCCGGCGTTTCATAGGCGGCGACAAAAGCGTCGATGTCCGCGTCGCTGACCTCGGGCGGCGCCAGCACGCCCAGCAGTGCCTTGACCGGCAGGATGTCGCCCACGGCCGCCACCTTGCGGCGCAGGGTGCCGGCGTCCGGCGCTTCCACCGCGTTGGCGATCTTGTCGGTCTCCACGTCGAGGATCGGCATGCCGACCGTGATCTGCGCGCCCTCCTCGACCAGCCAGTCGTTGATCGTGCCTTCTTTCATCGACAAGCCCCATTTGGGCATGACGATCGGGGTGATCTCGGCCATCAGTGTTTCCCTCCTTTCACGGTCTTGCGCGCGGCATCGGCGATGTGCGCCGCGCTGGGGATGTAGAGATCTTCCAGCGCGGGCGAGAACGGCACCGGCGTATGCGGCGGGCAGACCATCTCGATGCCGGCCTTGAGCGCGCCGAACGCGCGCTGCGCCACCTGTGCCGAGATGTCGGTGGCGATGTTGCAGCGCGGGCTGGCTTCATCCACCACCACCAGGCGGCCGGTGTGTTCCACCGACTCCAGTACCGTGTCGATATCCAGCGGCGAGAGCGTGCGCAGGTCCACGATCTCCGCTTCGATGCCCTCCTTGGCCAGTGTCGCCGCCGCCTCCAGCGCGCGGTGCACCATCAGGCCATAGGTGACGATGGAAACGTCCTTGCCGTCGCGCACGATGTTGGCCTCGCCAAAGGGGATCGCGTACGAGTTCTCCGGCACCTCGCCTTCGAAGCCATAGAGATTCTTGTGCTCGCAGAAGATGACGGGGTCGTTGTCGCGGATCGCCTGGATCAGCAGGCCTTTGGTGTCATATGGCGTGCTGGGGCACACCACCTTGAGGCCGGGGATATGCGTGAACAGCGGCGTGAGCATCTGGCTGTGCTGGGCGGCTGCGCGAAAGCCCGCGCCCACCATGGCGCGGATCACCACCGGCGTCTCGGCCTTGCCGCCGAACATGTAGCGGAACTTGGCCGCCTGGTTGAAGATCTGGTCGAAGCACACGCCCATGAAGTCGATGAACATCAGCTCGGCAATCGGGCGCATGCCGCAAGCCGCGGCGCCGATGGCCGCGCCCACATAGGCGGATTCGGACAGCGGCGTGTCCAGCAGGCGGTCGCCGTGCTTGGCGTACAGGCCCTTGGTCACGCCGAGCACGCCGCCCCAGGCGTCCTTCTCGCCGTCCGCGCCGGCGCCGCCGACGATGTCTTCGCCGAGCATGATCACGCTCGGGTCACGGGTCATTTCCTGGTCGATCGCTTCGTTGATCGCCAGCTTCATGCTTAATTTGCGGGACATGGTGTGGTCTCCTGATCGTGCTTGCTGTCGTTATGTCTCGGAATGGCTGAGGGCGCGCGCTTAGTAGCTGACGTACACATCGGTCAGCAGGTCGGCGGGCGTGGGGAACGGCGCCGCCTTGGCCTGCTGCACGGCGTCCTCGATCAGCGCGGCAACCTGCTCGTCGATGGCCTTGAGTTCGTCCGGCGCGATCACCCCTGCCTGGGTCACGGTGGCGGTGAACTTCTTCAGGCAGTCCTTGTTGGCGCGGATGTCGTCGAGCTCGCCGGAGGCGCGATAGGTTTGCGCGTCGCCTTCGAAGTGGCCGTAGAAGCGGACCATCTTGCATTCCAGCAGGGCCGGGCCACCGCCTTCGCGGGCCCGCTTGATGACTTCGCCCGCCGCCTCATGGACCGCGAAGAAATCCGTGCCATCCACCGTCACGCCGGGGATGCCGAAGCCGGCGGCGCGGTCCACGTAGCTGTCCACCGCGGTGCCGTAGTCGCGCGCGGTGGATTCGGCGTAGCCGTTGTTCTCGATCACGAAAATTACCGGCAGGTTCCACACCGCGGCCAGGTTCAGGCTTTCCAGGAACGTGCCCTGGTTGGACGCGCCATCACCGGCAAAGGTGATGCCGATCTCGCCCTTGCCGCGAAACTTGGCGGCCAGCGCGGCGCCGCAGACCAGCGGCGCGCCCGCGCCCAGGATGCCATTGGCGCCCATCATGCCCTTGGACAGATCGGCGATATGCATGGAGCCGCCCTTGCCATTGCAGGAGCCACCCTTGCGCCCGTAGATCTCCTTCATCATCGCCACCGGGTCGACGCCCTTGGCGATGCAGTGGCCGTGGCCGCGGTGGGTGCTGGCGATGCGGTCGCCGTCGCCCAGATGGTGCAGGATGCCGACCCCGGCGGCTTCCTCGCCGGCGTAGAGGTGGACGAAGCCCGGGATGTCGCCGCGCCCGAAGTCCACGTGCAGGCGCTCTTCGAAATCGCGGATGGTGCGCATCCTGCGATAAACGGCGAGCAGTTCCTGCTTGTCGAGGGGCAGCGTGTTCCCGGTGGTACCGGATGCGTTGGCTGTCATGTCTGTCTCCTTCATGGTTTTGTGGTGGCGGTAGAAAGCTCGGTGAGTGGCTGGGGTGGGGAATGCTGTGGTGGCGGGGGTGGCGGCGCGCGCCCGCTGCGCATCAATCCGGCGGCGGCGGCATAGCGCATGCAGGCCGCCACGTCGATGCTCAGGAAGGCGCGCTCACGCAGCGTCACCGTGACTTCGTCCTGCGGGCCGAACACCAGCTCGCGCTCGCCGTCGAGCGCGACGATGCCGGCGCGCTGGCGCACGCGGTGCGCAACGCCGTCGGTCAGGCGTTCCCAGCCCGCGATAGGCACCGCGCGCAGCAGGCCGGGCGCAATCGGCGCGTGCAGCGCGAAGCGGCCTTCGCCGTGCGCGGCCAGCTCGATCGCCAGGCCGCCGGGCTCATGCCTGCCCACGGGTTCCAGCAAGCCGCCGATGGCGGACAGCCCAATCGCCTGCGGATCGGCGAAGGACACGTAGACCGCGCCCAGCGTTTCGGTCTTCCACAAGGCGCGCGCGCCGATGAAATGCTCGTGGGAAATCACGGCGTCGACCAGCGCGATGTCGTGGCGCACCTCGCCCTCGCCGGCAATCGTGATATCGAGCCGCTTGTTGCCGGCCAGCGCATGCGCGGCGGGAATGCGGCCGCTGGCAAACAGCCCCGTGGCCAGCCCGGTGATGGTGGGCTCGCGCATTTCGGGGTAGGCGTTGTTGGTGCCGGTGGAGATGCCGGCAATCGGCACGTTGCCGCATTCGCGCACCACCGCGCGGTGGGTGCCATCGCCACCGAGCACGATAATGGCGGCAACGCCCGCCTCGCGCAGCATGCGTGCGGCCAGGAAGGTGTCGTCGACGCGCGCGGTGACCGGCATGTCAAGGTATTCCACCTCCGGCAGCGCGGCGTCCGGCCCCTGGCGGCGCGACAGGTGGCGCGCCAGCAGCACGCGCATGCCCTCGCGGTCCGGCATCATCAGCACGCGCCCAACCCCGCAGGCAGCCAGCGCGGCCAGCAAACGCAGCACGATATTGACGCGATCGGCCAGTTGCAGCGTGTTGGCGTTGGCGATTACGCGGCGGATATCGCGTGCGGAAATCGGGTTGGCGATGATGCCGACCAGTGGCCGGCCGGCCAGCGCTTGCTCACCCATGCCTGTCTCCTGTCTTTCTGGTTATGACAGGCATATCGCAACGGCCGTGCCACCCCGCATCGGCACGCCGGAGACGGCAAAAACTCGGGATTACCCCAGGTAAATGCGGGGCGCGCAGGGACTTTGCGGGCCATGCGCACGCCGCAGCGTGACAGGTGTCACAGCATCATGTGTAAAGGGGGTGAACAGGTGTAGCGGGGATCTTGCGCCGGGCAGGGAGGGCGGCGCGGGCGAGCCGCGCCGCCATGCTCGCTGGCTGGCTAATGCGCCGCGTCGCGCTGGTTGGGCGATGCGATGCCGTAGCGCGCCATGCGGCGGTACAGCGTCATCCTGCTCACGCCAATCTGGCGCGCCACCGCGCTCAGGTTCCAGCCAGCCGCGCGCAGGTATTGCATCAGCAGCATGCCTTCCGGCGGCAACTGATGCGGGTCGAAGCCGGGGGCCGGCAAGGCCGGCGCGCTGGCGGCTTCGGTGGCCGCGCTGCCCGGCGGGACGCTGGCGGAAACCGGAAGCAAGCCCTGCTGCGGCATCCCCTCGCCAATCCCTTCCGGGAGATCCTCCACCTCGATGTGGCCGTCGTCGCAGACCGCCCGCGCGTACTCCAGCGCATTGCGCAGCTCCCGCAGGTTGCCGGGCCAGCGGTGCGCGTGCAGCCGCGCGCGCGCCGCGGGCGACAGGCTCACGGTAGCTGGCTTGCCGCCCGCGTCCAGCATCTTGGCGATCAGCCAGTCCAGGTCCGTGCGCTCACGCAGCGGCGGCAGCATCAGCCGCGCGCCGTTGAGCCGGTAGTACAAGTCCTCGCGAAAGCGCCCGCTGCTCACCAGCTGGTCCAGCGGATGGTGCGTGGCGGAAATCACGCGCAGGTTGACCGGCACCGGGCGCGCCGCACCGATGGCAAGCACCTCGCCCTCGGCCAGCACACGCAGCAGGCGCGATTGCAGCTCGCGCGGCATGTCGCCGATCTCGTCGAGAAACAGCGTGCCGCCGTCAGCCTCCTGGATCAGCCCGCGCTTGGGCCGCGAGCCCGCACCCGAAAAGCTGTTGGGCAGGTGGCCAAACAGTTCGCTCTCGATCAGGGATTCGGGAATCGCCGCGCAGTTCACCGCCACAAAGGGGCCGTCGCGGCGCGCGCTGGCCTGGTGCAGGGCCTTGGCCAGGTACTCCTTGCCGCTGCCAGTCTCGCCGTTGATCAGCAGGTTGATGGGCGAATCCACCAGCTTTGCGGCCCGCAGCAATTGCTGCTGCAATGCGGCATCGCCACCGCACAGCGCGGCCAGCGGCGCCTGCAGCGGCGTGGCCCGCTCGGCGGTATCACGCGCGCGCTGCCAGCGCAGCGCCGGCGGCATCACGCTCAGGTAAAGCCGCGCGCCGGTGCGGGCCAGCGCCAGCGCGCGCTGCTCGCTGGGGCGCGAATGCATGAAGCGGCCCAGCTCATCGAGCCGCGCCTCGAACAGCGACTCGAACGGCATGCCAAGCAGCGGCGCGCCACCCGGGGCCACGCCCAGCTCGGCCTCCAGCATCTGCTGCGCGCGGCGGTTATGGCCAACGATGCGGCCCGACGCATCGAGCGCGAGCAGGTATTCCGGGTTGACGTCGACAAACTCCGGCGCGGCATTGAGCTTGAGGATCCAGTCCTCGCGGTGGCTGCGCACGAAGCTGGCGTTCTCGATCCGGCTGGCGTAGATGCGCACCATCTGCAGCGCCAGGCCCTGGCTGTCCTTGGCCTGCGGCGAGGTCAGCGCGGATATGTCGAGGATGGCGCAGAGGCTGCCGTGCGAGTCGAACAGCGGCGCGGCCGTGCAGGTGAGCGGAATATGGGTGGCGTCGAAATGATCCGCCTGGTGCACGGTCAGCGCCTGGCCGGTGGCCAGCGCGGTGCCCACCGCGCAGGTGCCGGCGCCGGATTCGCTCCATTGCGCGCCCAGGTACAGGCCGGCGTGGCGCAGGCGGGCATCGGCGTTGGCGTCGCCCAGGTAATCCACCGTCACGCCCTGCGCGTCGGTCAGCAGCACCACGTAGCCCATGCCCGCCACCTGGCTATAGAGCGTCTGCAACCCGTGGCGGGCAATCCGCGCAAAATCGTCGATGCGCTGCTGGTGCTCGCGCAGCCGGGTCTGCGGCAGGATGCGCGCCTCTTGCATGCGCGCCGGATCCAGCCCGTACTGATGCACGCAGCGCCGCCACGAGTTCTGGATGATGGTTTCCGGCGCACGCACCATGGGCGCGCCGGCGCGGGTGGTGAGCTGGACTACCGTGTCGATGTGCTCGCGTTGCCGCAGGTCCATCGTGGTCTCCTTGTCGTCTCCTGGCGCGCTGCCGAGCCGGCGCGTGCCAACTCCCGGCTCTCGCATGGCCTCTGTTGCGCCGCAGGGTTGCAGCGTGGGCGGCCGGGAGTCCTAATGTATCCGACAGGGAGCAGCTTGGGCAAACCCGATCGCGCTGGCCGGGCGCGCGAGACGCGCCAAGTGCAGCCAGCGTTTCACGGCGGGAGGCCGCAATGGCAGGCTTTCCCAAGCCGGTGTGCGCTGGTTGGCGCACGCGCTCGCTCAAGCGCCGAGCCGCTGCGCCAGTTCCGTCAAGCTATCCACCACCACATCCCAGTCCGACTCGGCCGCCAGGTCCTTCGCCTGGTTTGGCCCGTACTCCATAGGCCGATTCACATAAGCGGTCCGCATGCCATGCGAGCGGCCATGCCGCAGGTCATTGTTGTGCGCCGCAACCAGCATCACCTCCTGCGGCTGCAGGTCGAAGAAGGCAATCACGCCTTGATAGATCTCCGCCTCCGGCTTGAAGTGGCGCACGATGTCCGCGCTGAACACCGCGTCCCACGGCAGGCCGGCATGCTTGGCCGTGTCGACCAGGCACTGCACGCTGCCGTTGGAGAAGGTGGAGATGATGTAGCGCTGCTTTAGCCGCGTGAGGCCGGGCACGGTATCCGGCCAGCCTCGGAGGCGGTGCCAGGCACGGTTGAGGTAGTCCTTCTCCGCTTCGCTCAGGTCCTCGATGCCGAACTGGTCGAGCAGCGCGTCGAGCCGTTCGCGGTGCAGCACGTCGATATTGGCCCACGGCCGCTCGCCCTTGCGCACGCGCTCCATGCCGGGCACGTAGCCGGCGCGCCAGGCGTCGGCAAAGGCGGTCCAGTCGGCCTCGATGCCCTTGTTCCGCCCGAATGCGGACAGGTCCGCGATCACGCTGGTACGCCAGTCCACCACGGTACCGAAGACGTCGAACACCAGCGCCTTGACCGCGCTCAGGTCCGCCGCCTTGCTACCGGCGCTGTTGCCGTGGCTCAATCTGTTCTCATGCATCCCTTATCTCCTCCGGGGTAGGCCAGCTCACGCGCTGGCTTGGTCCAGCAGCGCGATATCGCCGGCGCTCAGTGGCAGGCGCGTGGCGGCAATCAGGTCGTCCAGCTGCGCCAGCGAGGTGGCGCTGGCAATCGGCGCGGTAATGCTGGGGCGCGCGATCTGCCAGGCCAGCGCTACCTGCGTCGGGCTGGTGGCGGTGCGCGCCGCGACGTCGTCCAGCGCCGCCAGGATGCGCAGGCCGCGCGCATCGAGATAGGCCTTGACGCGCTGGCCGCGCGCGCCGCTCTTGGCAAGGTCAGCCTCGGAGCGGTACTTGCCGCTGAGAAAGCCGCTGGCCAGCGCATAGTAGTTGAACACGCCCAGGCCTTCGCGCAGCACCAGCGGCTCAAGCTCGGCCTCATACTCGCTGCGGGTATAGAGGTTGTAGTGCGGCTGCAGGCTCTCGTAGCGCGGCAGGTTGTGGCGGCGGCTGGTTTCCAGCGCCTCGGCCAGGCGCGCGGCGCTGTAGTTGGAGGCGCCGATGGCGCGCACCTTGCCGGCCTTGATCAGGCGGGCGTAGGCGTCCAGGGTTTCCTCGAGCGGCGTGTCCCGGTCTTCGTCGTCATGCGACTGGTAGAGATCGATGTAGTCAGTCTGCAGGCGCTGCAACGACGCGTCGACGGCGCGTTCAATATAGGCGCGCGACAAACCCTTGCGGCCCTCGCCCATGTCCTTGCCCACCTTGGTGGCCAGCACCACCTCGGCACGTTTGCCGCTGCGCTTGAACCACTTGCCGATGATGGCCTCGGACTCGCCGCCCTGATTGCCCGGCACCCAGCGCGAGTACACGTCGGCAGTATCGATGAAGTTGAGCCCGGCGCCGACAAAGGCATCGAGCAACTTGAAGGAGGTGGCCTCGTCGGCACTCCAGCCGAACACGTTGCCACCAAATGCCAGGGGCGAGACTTCCAGCCCGGACCTGCCCAGTTTGCGTGTGGTGATGCTTGAGGTCATGCGTTTTGCTCCGCGGGTTGCGTCGAGCCGCCCGTCATCCAGGCGCGGCGAAAGTCACATTGTAGGCAGGGATCGGAAAGCTTGCCGGCCCAGGCAAAAGCATCCCTTTGTTCACTTATCTTTCCCCCATTCAAGTCCCAACGGTGATGGGTCGTTAACCGGCTGTGTCCAGGCTAGGCGCGGCGCGCGGGTTCGTCTCGCCTGTGCCTCTCTGTCAACACCTAGGTCAGGCCGATGCCGCGCCGCCGGCGCAAACCGGCTGCCCATACACGGTAAGCATGATCATGAATCGAATCTCGTTGAACGCCAAACTCTGGGCCGCGCTGGTGGCGATGTGGCTGGC
Organism: Cupriavidus sp. GW822-FHT02D05; assembly: GCF_058802485.1. NCBI lineage: Bacteria > Pseudomonadati > Pseudomonadota > Betaproteobacteria > Burkholderiales > Burkholderiaceae > Cupriavidus > Cupriavidus sp. GW822-FHT02D05. Next base: position 291,375 of record NZ_JBXAOE010000004.1, read on the forward strand.
CCTGCTGGCGCTGGGCACCTGGAGCGCCGTGCACACCCGCGCCACCATGATGGCCGAGCGCCGCGAGAGCCTGCAGTCCCTGGTGGCGACCGCCGAAGGCATCGTCAAGCTCTACGTGGACCGCGCCGCCAAGGGCACCATGAGCGTCGAGGACGCCCAGGCCGCGGCCAAGGATGCACTGCGCGTGATGCGTTTCGGCGACAAGGGCTACCTGTTCCTGCTCAACTCCAAGCCGCAGGTGGTGCTCAACCCCGGCCTGCCGGATACGGAAGGCAAGATCGTGGGCGACTTCAAGGACCCCGACGGCAAGCTGGTCTACCAGAGCATCGTCGATGCGGGCAAGGCGAGCGCGCGCGCCGGCGCCAGCCCCGATGACAGCTTCGTCACCTACCGTGGCCGCCTCCCGGGCACCGAAACGCCCGCGCGCAAGCTGACCTATGTGCGCTATGTGCCAGCATGGGACTGGCACGTGGCCACCGGCGTGTTCCTCAAGGACATCGAAAGCAGCTTCCGCGACAACCTGATCTCCGCCGCAATCAGCACCTTGCTGATCGGCGCGCTGGTATCGGCATTCATGCTGGCCATCATGCGTACCGTGCGCAAGAGCCTGGGCGGCGAGCCGGCCTACGCCACCGAAGTGGTCACGCGCATTGCCGACGGCGACTTCACGGTGCCGGTGCGCATTCGCGCGGGCGATGCGCACAGCCTGCTGGCGGCCATGCAGCGCATGCAGCAACGCCTGTCCGGCACGCTCGGCGAGATCCGCGGCGCCGCGGATTCGATCGCCTCGGCCACGCAGCAGATTTCCGCGGGCAATACCGACCTGTCGCAACGCACCGAGGAACAAGCCTCGGCGCTGGAGCAAACCGCTTCGAGCATGGAAGAGCTGACGGGCATCGTGCGCCAGAACGCGGACAATGCGCGCCAGGCCAGCTCGCTGGCGGTCAACGCTTCCGATATCGCGCAACGCGGCGGGCAGGTGGTCAACCAGGTGGTGAGCACCATGGGCGAGATCAACGGCGCCTCGCGCCAGATCGTCGACATCATCGGCGTGATCGAAGGCATCGCCTTCCAGACCAACATCCTGGCGCTGAACGCCGCCGTGGAAGCGGCGCGCGCCGGCGAACAAGGCCGCGGCTTTGCCGTGGTGGCGGGCGAGGTGCGCAGCCTGGCCCAGCGCTCGGCCACCGCCGCCAAGGAGATCAAGGGCCTGATCGACAACTCGGTGGCCCAGGTGGACAACGGCTCGGCGCTGGTTGCCAAGGCCGGCCAGACCATGGAGGACATCGTTGGCGCGGTCAAGCGCGTGACCGACATCATGGGCGAGATCAGCGCGGCATCGAACGAGCAGAGCGCCGGCATCGAGCAGGTCGGGCAAGCGGTGAACCAGATGGACACCGTGACCCAGCAGAACGCGGCGCTGGTGGAACAGGCCGCCGCCGCGGCCCAAGCGCTGGCCGAGCAGGCGCAATCGATGATGCGCTCGGTGGCGTCGTTCCGGCTGGCGGCTTAGGGAGCGGGGCCGGGACCGCGACCGGGAAGAGGGAGAAGGGAGCAAGCCAGACAGCAAAAATGAGCCCGCGCCACACCGGCAGCGGGCTCATTTCATTTCCTGCTGGCGTCCAACGTCCGTCCGGGATTGGAAGCCTAAGAGGCACCCCTTTCAAGGTGATTAAACGACACGTCCAGCCTTGATGACACGAGCGGTAGAAACATGCCGCCGTGCTACGCATCCGGCCACATAGCCTTTCTTCTTCGGCGCTTTCGGTCCCCGCGTATGCTTGCGCATCGCGCGGGAATCAACGTGTGTCGCCATCTTGATCAACTCGCGCCCTTAGCTTACGACACAGCAAAATGAAGGAAATGGTTTGGCCGAGAGAGGTCCCCTGTCCCTCACCACGGAAGCCGAACCTTGACGCTATCCCGATGCTCGGCGATATAGAGCGAGGGCAGGAAGCGAGAAAGGAAGGTGAATTCGTTGTAGCAATGCATAAGCAGTGCCTGTCCGAACGCATCGGGAAAAGCCGCTTTGATCTCCTCGGCGCTATGCCCTTGCGCGGGCATATCCTCGCCAAGGTAGAAATGACTCCTCAGCGTCATTCCCGATGGCGTATCGCGTCCCATGTGCAACAGCCGGCCGCCAAGTATTTCACCGCTGCCGGTGCGTTCAGGCGCATCCCCCATGCCTACCCGGCCGCAAACCGCCGCGCTGATGGCGCCCCGGTCCCTGGCATCGTCGTACGCCGCAGCATCGAAATACTCATGGGGATGACGAAACTGAATGGCGAGCTTTTCCGCTGGCGATCCGGAGAAATGCTCCTCGACCAGATGAATGGACCCGATATGTGTCCCGTCTTGAGCCTCTGCCCACTCGCTGGAGACATGGTCGGCCGGATGCCACCAGATGTACTGCTGCGTATTTGGGCGAAAGCGGAACCACCATTCAAACATTTCCCCCGTACAGCCGTGTAGTTCCGTGCGGCAGGCCACGTGCAAGACGCCGCTTGCGAGACGTTCATAGCCGGTCTCCAGGGCAAGCGGAGCCGGATCGAGCAAGGCGTGCGCTTCAGACAAATCCATCCCAATCTCCTTCAAAAAAAGAACACCAACTGACTGTCACCTTAGAACCGCGTGGCCATCCCTATACGCCCGATGGCCTGACTGGATCCGGACGACGCCGCGTCTGGCCCGAAGAGTCCGTTGATCCATGCCTGAGCGCCGTGGTCGCCGACAGCATGCTGGTAGACGCCTTCCAGGTAGACCGATGTACGTTTCGACAGCGCATACATCAAGGTCGACGTGACCTGTTGCGCTTTGTTGTGGCTGAGCTGTGCATTTCCCTTCATCCACTGGTAGTTGGCGCCAAGTGTCAGGCCGCCCGAGAGGGTCCAGTTTGCGCCCGCCTGCACGACGTTCACCATTGCACCGGAGAATGTGTTGCGCGTGTTCGTGTAAAGAATGTGGGCCAGCACCGAAGGGAATCCATAGTGCGCGCCCACGCCGATGTTGCGTATGCCGTCCCGGCCATTGTTGATCGCGCTATAGCGCGCGTCCGTGACGGCAGCGCCAAGCGCCAGCGGGCCGCGCTCATAATTCACTCCGGCGCTGGCGGTCCGCCCAGAGGTTGTAGAGCCTGCGATCTCACCGAAACCATACAAGGCGCCAAGAGTGAAGCCTCCAGTTGACGGTGTCACATACTTGACGGAATTTGCTACGCGTGTGGAGGCGCCGACGCGATCGAAGTCGGTCGCTCCGGTTGGATTATTCGGAATGCCGAGGCCAGTGAACGGACCATTCCGGAAATTGTAGAAGCCGCCATATAGCAGGCCACCGTCAAGACCGGAGAACAATAGGGATTCAGTCATGAAGTCGTACTGGTTCCCCAGGGAAATTCTCCCCCAGGATATATTGCCAAGACCGACTAATGCCTGCCTGGCGAAGAGCGAACCGTTCGACGGAATCGTTGCTCCATTGTCATTGCTGAACTGGCTGGCCAGTTCAAAGAATACCTTGCTGCCTCCGCCAATGTCCTCGTTTCCGCGCAGCCCGAAAATGCTTGGCACATACACCCCGGTATCGAGCAATACGCCCCGTTTGCCGGCTTGATTGCTTACATACGTCACACCGGCATCGAGCATGCCGAACAGGGCTACGCTGCTCTGGGCGCAAGCGCCGGCACCGAATCCAAGACACGGCAGCGCCAACAGCCATGTTGCCTTTACGGTCTTCGTTGTTTTCATTGTCGTCTCCTCGTTATATTCTTGTACGCTGCGCTGCGGGCGCGAACTGCGGAGCGCCCTAAGGAACGTGGCGCCATCACGCATCAGTCATCACCGGTTGCCAGCAACGTCCGCTGCCCGCCGTTCACCCTCCCGCGCAGGCCGGGCACCTGGGTTGGCGGCGGCCGGAAGGTGCCAGCGTGTGGGCAGAAATGCAATGCCATGGCGCGCGGCGAGTTCCCCCCAGATTCCCTTGGGATAGAAACGCATCACGACGATGCCGATCAATCCCAGAAGAATCAGGTAGGTGCTACCGGTATCGGCAAGGTACTGCCGCATCACGAAATAGACGATGCAGCCAATGATCGGGCCCTCAAGCGTGCCGATTCCGCCAATCACCACGATGAAGATGATGTAGCCGGTCCAGTTGATGTCGAACGCGGAAGCCGGCGAAATACGCAGCTTGGTCAGGAAGATAAACGCGCCCAGCATGCCGTAGGCAGCGCTGACCACGACATAGACAGCGAACTTGAGGTGCCGCTGATGAATCCCCATGGTGGACGCCGCGCTCTCATTGTCTCGAATCGCGCAGAGGGCGAGACCATACTTCGACCTGAGCATGCGGTAGGCGCCATAGTTCACCGCGACGGCAAGCAGCAGGGCGATGAGATAGAGCAGCATGTCGCGGCTCATCCAGCCGAGGTCAAGGGAGCGCACCGCATCCAGGGGAATGCTGATTCCCGACCCGGCACCAAGCGCGCTCGCTTGCGAAAATGCCAACCGGAACACCTCGGCGATTACCCAGGTCCCGATCGCCAGGTATGGTCCGGCCAGGCGAAAGACCGCAAATGCGACGATGCACGCCATGCCGGCAGCGAATAACCCGGCCAGGACGATCGACGCCAGTGGCGGCATCTTGAAGAAGATCGCCAAGGCAAAAAGAACATACCCCCCGCTGCCAAGGTAGGCCTGCTGTCCGAGCGACATGAATCCGCCATAGCCAGCCAGGATATTCCAGAGCTGTGCGAGCGCGACGAAATAGAAGAACTCGACGAGCATGGACTGCTGTCCCGCATCGAGGACGAAAGCCAGTGCGGCCAGCGCAACGGCCGTGGCCGCAAAGGCGCCGTCGGTGCGCGAAAGCCTCGGCGCGCTGGCAGGCAGCGCCGAGGGGGATGTCAGGTGTGCGCTCATTGGTTGCCTCGTTGGGGAAATAGTCCGTTGGGCGCGATCAACAGCACCACGAGAAACAGCAGATGGCCGGCAAGGAGTTGCCAGTCGGGGTCAAGTGATGCGCCGATGCTCTGAGCGACGCCGAGCGCGATGCCGCCGGCAAGGGTGCCCCACAGCGAACCCAGGCCGCCGATGACCACCGCTTCAAACGCAAAGATCAACCGGTCCGGTCCACTGGCCGGATCGAAACTCGCCCGCGTCCCCATGAAGACGGCGGCGATGCCAACGACGGCCATCGATATGCCGGTCGCCAGCGCGAAGAGGTTGCGGTGATTGATACCCATCCAGCCAGCCGCCTCCGCGTCATCGGAAGTTGCCCTGAATGCCCGCCCGATGGCGGTGCGTCGCAGCATGAACTGGAGCGCGCCAAGAACGGCAATTGCCGCCAGTAACGTGATCACCGGGAGGATGCCGACGGCGATGCCGCCGCCGAGGGGCACGCTCATTGTCTCGATCGAGCCGCCAGGAAGCTTCCTGGAGTCCGCCGAGAACATATCAAGGAGACCATTCTGCAGGACGATGGACAGCCCGAACGTCAGCAGCATCGGACGCAGCACGTTGGCGCCCATGGCGCCGTTCAGTAGGGCGCGCTGCAAGACATAGCCGATCGCAAACATGACCGGGACGGTTAGCAGCAGCGAGGAAAATGAAGTCTCCGCCCCTGGGATGCGAATGGCAAAAGCAAGGAATGCCGCCAGCACGATCAGGTCGCCGTGCGCGACGTTGACTAACCGCATGACACCGAAAATGAGCGACAGCCCGCTGGCATACAAGGCGTAGAGGCCGCCCAGAAGAATGCCCTGAACAACCACATCGATCCAGCCCGTCATTGTTCTTCTCCAAAATACGCGCGTCCGATCTCTTCCTTGCTGGCCGATGCGGATTTGCCGGATAGCGTGACCCGCCCCTTCTGCATGCAGTAGTAGCGGTCCGAGAAGCGAAGCGCCTGATGAATATCCTGCTCGACGATCAGCAGAGTCGTGCCTTCCTCCTTGAGGGTTGCGAGGTGGCCATACATCTCTCGAATGATCTTGGGCGCTAGGCCCAGCGACAGCTCATCGCACATCAGCATGGAGGGGTTCGACATGAGCGCACGCCCGATGGCGACCATCTGCTGCTCGCCACCGCTCAGGGACGTCACGTTCTGCCGGCGCCGCTCTGCGAGTCGGGGAAACATCGTGTAAACGCGCCCAAGATTCCACGGGCCCGGCCGCCTGGCGTATGCCCCGATCTGCAGGTTTTCCTCCACGCTCAGGCTCGGAAACATGCGGCGCCCCTCGGGAACGAGCGCAATGCCCTTGCGCACCACTTGCGCTGCACTGTCGTGTCCGAGACTGTGTTCGCATAGGCGGATCGCGTCGTGCCTGACAGGGAGCGCTCCAGAGATCGCCTTGAGCAAGGTCGATTTCCCAGCCCCATTCGCACCGATGATCGCTACCGACTCGCCTTGCCGGATCGTCAAGCTCAAGGCGAACAGCGCCTGAAAGTCACCGTAGTACGCATCGAGTTCATGAATGCTAAGCATGGGCTTCCACCTCAATACCCAAATACACATCCCGCACCGCGGCGCTGTGCATCACAGCCGACGGCTCGCCTTCCATGAGCTTCTTGCCGAAGCTCAGCACCATCAGCCGGGAGACAACTGCCAGGAGCGCATGCACGACGTGCTCGATCCAGATGATGGCGGTGCCTTGGGCGTGGATGCATTGAATGGTTGCAACCAGTTCCGCCGCCTCGCCCTCCGTCAGGCCGCCTGCAATTTCGTCGAGCAACAGGACCTTCGGGCGGGTCGCCAGCGCTCGCGCCAGTTCCAGTCGCTTGCGTTCGAGCAGCGACAGCGCAGCCGCCGGCTTGTCGGCATGGCGGAGCAACCCGGTCAGTGCCAGCGTTTCGTAGCAGTGCTGCTGAGCTCGGCGCGCGTCCAACCTGGCGCCAAAGAATGCGCCCACGAGCAGGTTTTCAAATACCGTCAGCTGGGAAAAAGGCCGGGGGATCTGGTACGTTCGCCCGATCCCGGCAATCGCCCGCTCGTTTGGAGTTGCATTGGTGACGTCCCGCCCTTCCAGCAGGATACGGCCGCTGTCCGCGCGGATGTTGCCGCTCAGCAGGTTGAAGAAACTGCTCTTTCCGGCACCGTTGGGGCCAATGACGCCCAGCGCTTCGCCCTCACCGAGCGCAACGGACAAATTGTCGGCGACCGTCACCGCGCCGAATCGCTTCACCAGCATTTCGGCGGAAAGGACACAATGATCCATACGACCCCTCAGGTGAGAATTGCCAGGCGCTTCTGCACGCCGATATCCTTCGCAAGCGTTGCGCTCACGATCTGCAGATCCAGTGGATGCCTGTTGCCCGCGGTCCATTGCGCGCCTACCAGCGGCGTCTTGGTGACGTTCTTGACCGGGCTCCCAGTCCACTTGACTGGACCGACGGCCGACGCGTAGTCGGTAGCGCGGATCGACGTGACAATCGCCTGTGGCGTCAGCGCGGCGCTCCGCTTGAGCACATCGAGTGCGACCTCGAACAAGGACAGCGTTGCGCCAAGGGGTTGCACCCACTGCCGGCCGGTGGCCGCTTCATAGGCAGCGGCAAACTGTGCGCTGGTTTCGCCGGTCAGTGTGGAGCGATAGGGATAGGCGGGCGACCACGCCACTTCCGTGGACAAGCCGACGCCTCGTGGCCCGAGTCCTGCAACCGCGGAAGGAAAGAGCAGCGCCTTGGCAAAGGTCACGATCTTCGGCTTGAAACCCTGTTGGGCTGCCTGGCTCCAGAATGTAGCGAACGCTGCGGGCGGCAGGACGCCCGTCACGATTTCCACGTTTGCCGCCTTGAACGCGCGGATCTGCGCCGAGAAGTCATTGGCGGTCGGCTGAAACCGGCCAAGGTCGACGAGCTTGTAGCCTTTCGCGGCAAGCGCCGCCGGAAAGCCAAATGCCTTGTCACTGAACGCGTTGCCTTCTGCATCGTTCGGCCAGAGCGCTCCGACGGTGCGATTGGTGGCGGCGCCGGCGCTGTCCCAGATGGCCGTATATACCGCGATCAGGTCTTCCAGTCCCCAGCAAAAGTGATACGTGTACTCGAAGCCCTTCGCCGGCGAACCGCCTCGCCCGAAGTAGTAAGGTTGCCACGGGCAGTTCGTGGTGATGCAGGGGATCCGGCCCAGTTCGCATTGATCGGATACGGGGTTGACGGTGTCCGCAGTGCACGCGGACACAATCATGTCCACCTTGTCGTCCTTGATCAGGCTTGCCGTGACTTCGGCAGCGCGATTCGGATTCGACTGGCTATCCTTTTCGATGATCAGTACAGGATGCACATTGCCAGCTACAGAGATGCCGTTCGCAATCGCTGCGCGCACGCGCTGCAGGATGAATCCATCGGTCTCTGCGAACGGGGCGAGCGGCCCTGTTCGAGGGCTCACATAGCCAATCTTCAGCGGCCGCGCGGCCGCTGAAGCGGGCCGGATCGATTGCACGCCGACCGTGGACGCGCCCAGTGCTACCAGGCCGCGCAAGGTGGCGCGGCGCCCGGCGGAGTGCATTTGGTGGGCAGTGCCACCTTCCATTTCCTTCTTCATGTCTTGTCTCCTGTCATGCTTATGTCGGCGCGGCTCTTCTTTGGAACCGCTTGCCTTTCGTACCTGCCGCTCCGGGCAGGGCGAATCACTATCCGGCTGTATAGCCTCCGTCGATGTATAGCGTCTGGCCGGTGCAAAACTCCGACGCCCTGGAAAGCAGGAACTGCAACGCCCCGACGAGATCCTCGGGCTCTCCCAGGCGCCCGAGCGGAATTCGCGCGAGCATCCCTTCGCGCGCCGCGCGGCCGCGATCGTCATCGGCGAACATCCATGCCGTGAGCTCGGATCGGAACACCGTCGGCGCGATGGCGTTGACGTTGATGCCGTAGCGGCCCAGCTCGCATGCCAGTGTCCGCGTCAAGCCATCGATCGCAGCCTTTGAGGGACAGTAGGCCGAGTAACCGGCGGCAAGCCCGAGCTTGCCGCGCGTGGACGACAGCAGGACAACCCTGCCGCGCTGCGCCATCTCGATACAGTGGGTGGCGAAGGCCTTGCAGACCAGCCACGAGCCGCGCACGTTGGCTGCCATTACGTGGTCCCACTGTTCCGTGGTCATATCCTGGATCGGCGCGGGATCGTTGGTACCCGAGCCGACGACGACGAAATCGATGGCGCCGAACTGCGCAACCGCTTCGTCGATCAGGTTGCGGGCATTGGCTTCCGTGTCGGGCCTGCATGCCATGGCCTTGACCCGGTTGCCGTCGGCATTCAATTGCACTTCGAGTTCGCGCAGCGCCTGCGCATTTGCCCCCGCGATCACGAGTCTCGCGCCGGCATCGGCCAGGCTATGTGCCGCAGCCCGTCCGAACGCGCCGGTGGCACCGGTGATCACGCCTACCTTGCCTGACAAGCCAAAGGTGGCACTGGTACTAGCCATTGTTTCCTTCTCCTGTAGATTGGCTCCCGGGCAAGGCCGAAGCCAGGATCACGAGCATCGAGGCCGGCAACCTGGAATCGTTCCTGATGCTTCGCCCTTCGCCGGCCGGAATCACGCACGAGTCCAACGCCTTGAGCACGACGTCCCCGCCGGCGGTGGTGAGCGTGATCTCACCGCTCAGCACCACGTAGACCTTCTCTGTCGGCCCTGTGTCCCATTGCGCACCGCCCTCGGGCAAAAAGTGCGACAGGCCTACCCAAAAATGCTCCACGTGCGTGGCATCGAGCCCCTGCAAGCGCAGGGACCGCATGTCGAAATGCCTGGCCGCGTCATAGCGAGCGGCGGCATGCAGTCGTTTGACTTCCATGGCCGCGTCCGTTACAGACCGCTTTCGATACGGAAGGACTGGCTCTTGTCCTGCATCGCCACCACGCGCACGATGCATCCGTCGCCCTTTACCCAGCGCCAGGGGAACGCCGCTATGGTCACCCGCTTCCCGGTCACCTTGTCGAGATCGCCCCCGACATTCTCGATACCAGGGATACCCGCCTCGAGCAGTGCACGATGCGCCGGCTCCCAATACGGAAAGTCCTGCTCGACGGAGCGGCCCATTTCACGCTCATACTCCTCGCATACCCGCGGCAAGAGCGGGCCGACACCGTGGCGCCCGATAGCAGTGCCCAGCGGATGATCAAGGGCTTGCTGGTCGACGCCCACCATCTTCACGCCTTTTTCGGCCAGCCATTCGCCCGCTTCCTTGTACAGGCCAGGAGAGTAGGCGTAGTACTGGCTGTTGTCGCCATAGTGATGGTGCCAGCCGGTGTTGATCATGACGATGTCGCCCCTCTGGATCTTCGGATAGGCATTCTCCAGGTCCTTGGCCGTGATCACCTCCCACTTTTTCTTGGGAATGCTGACCACCACGCCTGTGCCGAAGAAACGGTCCAGCGGGATCTCGTCGAGGAACGGCGTGCCTTCGATCACGTGCGCAGGCGCATCGATATGCGTACCGCTGTGCATGACGGTGGTAATGCGTTGCGTCAGCACCCCGGACTTCGCCATGTAGTGGATCCGCTCGATCTTCACGTCTTCGAAGTACGGCCAGTTAGGTACGCCGTGACCCCAGGGGTGGCTCAGTTCGACGAATTCGACGCCGTCGGTATTGGAAGGGGGCGTGGCGGGGTATGCGGATATCGACATGATGTCTCCGTTGTGGAAAGGATGGCGTGATTTCAATGGGTTCAGAACGCGACGTTGTCGCGCCCTTTGAGTTGCAGCATGGATCGCACTTCGGCGGGCGATGCGATATCGAAACCGAGTTCTTCCAGGATGTGGCGGATCTTCCTGACCTGGTCGGCATTGGACTGCGCCAGCTTGCCGCGCCCGAGGTACAGGCTGTCTTCGAGGCCGACCCGCACGTTCGCCCCCATGATCGATGCGTAGGTCAGCAACGGCATCTGGTGGCGCCCGGCCCCCAGCACGGACCAGTAGTAGTCGCGGCCGAACAGCCGGTTAGCCGTCTCGCGCATGAACGTCACGTTCTCGGCGGCAGGCCCGATACCGCCCAGGATCCCGAAGATCGTCTGGACGAAAAACGGCGGCTTCACCAAGCCGGCATCGACGAAGTGGGCCAGGTTGTACAGGTGCCCAACGTCATAGCACTCGAACTCGAACCGGGTCCCGCATCCTTCGCCAAGCTCCATGAGGATGCGTCGGATGTCCTTGAAGGTATTGCGAAAGATCGTATCTTCCGTGCCCTCCACGTATGGCTTCTCCCAATCGTGCTCCCACTGGGCAATCTTCGAAGCGACTGGGTGGATCGAGAAGTTCATCGAGCCCATGTTGAGCGAGGCCATCTCGGGCCGCGCGCGCAATGGGGGCGCGAGCCGCTCCTCCAGCGTCATCTTCGTGCTGCCGCCGCTCGTGATGTTGATCACGGCGTCGGTCTGCCGCTTGATCTCCGGAAGGAACTGCATAAAGACGTCGGGATCGGCACTCGGGCGGCCGTCCAGCGGATCGCGCGCATGCAGATGCAGGATCGACGCTCCCGCCCGCGCGGCGTCGACCGCCTGCTGCGCGATGTCTTGGGGCGTGATTGGCAGATAGGGCGACATCGACGGCGTGTGGATCGCCCCCGTCACCGCACATGAAATGATGACCTTCTCAGCTGCCATGGCTGTCTCCTGTTTGTGTGTACCGCAATATGGTTATTATGTATCGCTTTGCGGTTACTTTATGGATCGACGTCAGGGTTGTCAAGGGTGCCGGCAACGGCTTTCCCTGTGACGCGTCCAACGGGAGACATGCAATTCCCTCGCAGCCCATGCCAGGACTGGGAATCCGGATGTTCGGCAGCGTTTACCCTTGGTTGACCGATGCCGTTTTGCTGCTTATTGTGTATCGTTTTGCGGTACAGATGTATCGCATAACGGTTAAATTAAGAGGGAGAGGACATTGAATTCAATGTGTATCGGTGTCGTCGGTGCCGGGCTGATGGGCCACGGCATCGCGCAGGTATTCCTGGAGGACGGCCGGTTCGATGTGTGCGTCTACGATGCCGCGCCAGGCTTGATTGAAACCGTGCAGGAACGTATCGTTTCCAATCTGAAGACGCTGGGACGTCCTGCTGTGTCTTTTGCAAAGCTCAGGCTGAGCGACGACATCTGTGAAGCCTTATCCGGCTGTCAGATCGTGTTCGAAGCTGTGCCTGAGAAGCTCGAGATCAAGCATCACGTCATGCGCCAGATCGAGGCGGTCGTATCTGGCGAGTGCATCATCGCGTCGAACACTTCCGTCATACCCATCGGCCATATCGGCGAAGCTGTCAGCAAAAAAGATCGCCTCGTGGGAACGCACTGGTGGAATCCGCCCTTCCTCATCCCGCTGGTTGAAGTCGTGCAGGCGACGGCAACGGACCAGCAGGTCGTCGAACGCACGATCTCGCTGCTGGAATCGGTCGGCAAGGTGGCGGTACACGTCAAGAAGGATGTTCCCGGCTTCGTCGGCAATCGCTTGCAGCATGCGCTCTGGCGCGAGGCAATCGCCCTTGTGTCGCAAGGCATTTGCGATGCGCGGACGGTCGATCTGGTCGTCAAGAACTCGTTTGGCCTGCGGCTGCCGGTATTGGGGCCGCTGGAGAATGCCGACCTGGTTGGGCTGGACCTGACGCAGGACATTCACGCCGTCATCCTGCCGACGTTGGATAGCACCTCGTGGCCGAACCGTATCGTGACGAACAGCGTGCGCGACGGCAACCTCGGCATGAAGTCCGGAAAGGGATTCTACGAATGGACGCATTCGAGTGCGCAGGGCGTCAGGGATCAGCTCCTGGCGTATCTTGCCGCCGCGCTAAAGGAACGCGGCGATGCCCAGGCGTAAGGCGTAACCTTGGGGGGGAACAGGGCTGGAACCTGGGTCAGGCCCTGCGCAGCGGTCCAGCCAGGAGCCGCGCCCTGCATTCCACAAGCTTCTCAGTGAGAAGCGCTTCGCTTTGCACGAAACGGTGGGTCGGGGTCGGCACCGAGATAGCGATGCGCTGGTCCATTGGCCCGAGCAAGCCGATTGCGACGGCGCAAATCCCCAATGAGTTCTCCTCGCGGTCCACGGCGACATGGGTGGCCCGCGTCGACTCAATATCCTTTGCGAGATCGTCCCAGCTGCGAAGGGTATGCGGTGTCAGCTGCTCGAACTTCAGCTTGCCTTTTACCTTGGCCAGGGCTGCGTCGTCCAGCATGGCGAGCAGGGCCTTGCCATTTGCCGAGCAATGCAACGGGAACGCGGCTCCGACAGCGGAAACGGCCCGCAGCACATGCGTGCCCTGTACCTGATCGATAAACACCGCCTTGTTCTGATCCAGTATCGACAAGTCCACAGTTTCTCCCGTCGCTTTCGACAAGTCGACAAGCGCGTCGCGGACCAGATCCGCGATCTCGAACTTCGTCGCGTTGGCCAGCGAGAGGATAGCCGGACCAAGCCGCACGCCACTGCCGCCCGAAGCGGACATTGTCAGACCCTCCGCGCCCAGGGCATCGACAATCCGCTGCACGGTCGAGCGCGGCAAATCCACATCTTTTGCAATGGCGCCAAGACTCAGGCCGCCTGGGTGGCTGCTCAACGTGCGCAGTATTTCCGCCGCCCGCGCAATGACCTGGATGCCTGCCCTCGCGGCGCGGGGGTCCTCTCCGGGGTATTCGGAGTGTGGGGTGGGGGACGGTGCCGCGGCGGCGACCGATGATTCTGACTTCCGCATTCTTCAATACTCAAATGGTTGCACGGATGTAGGACGGCGGAAGAGAAAAAGTCTGCCAACTGCCATGCTGAGGTAGATCCTTCGTCCTCAGTGCGCCGGTCCCAGGGCAGAATCTTATTGCAGCAGCGTTATGCATGGAGCCCTATGGATGCATCAAGGACGCCTGCTGCCCCGAAACACGGGTTCAGGAAAGCCGATGCGAATTATAGATCAGCGTAGATTGCGCGCCTCACTTGACCGTCGCGCAAGAACCGTGCGGCTCCACCTCGCATTGGAATGCAGCAGCCTTGCAGCCTGCGGCGACTTATTATTTCGATCGCATTGGTAGGGGGGGCATGAACGCTTTCTCTACTCAGTCACCCGAGGCCGAAGTGTCCACCGAAACCATCGACGGATTGATCATCCTTTCCGGAAGGCAGCGACGGCAGGTCCACGCGGATCATATCGCCCACCAGGCGCCAGAACTGATAAGAACGATGCGGCCGATGCCGCGTCTTTCAGTGAGGCGGTGAACTTGATCCCGAGGGCCAGGCCAACTTGGCCGCGCAGGAGCGGGCTAGCGCTACCGAGCGCCGCGCACTTCGGGAGATCTACGGGCGCTGTCGTTCCCGCGCCCTCCGCGGAGCGTCATCGGTTTTCGGCGGCGAATTGAGAAAATCCCGCGCCAGCGCGACACACTCATCAAAGCTTCGGTCGAAGCTGATCCGCTGGATCCTGGCGAACTGCTCGCGCATGATCGGCGGGCCCGCCTCGATTTTGCCCAGGAAGGCTGCTGCATGCCTAAGCAGAAACGGCGCGGCATGCGCGAGGGCAGTTGGTTCTCGCTCGACCACGACGGCCAGGTCGAAGAGATCCCGTGCGGTGGCGCGGTCGCCCCGATGGTAAAGCTTCTTGGCAACGATTTCGGCTGCAGTCTCCACGTTGACTGGCTGCCCCATGATCTCCCAGACCTCGAATGGCTCGTCGGTCAGGTTGGGCGAGGCCACGACGTCGACTTCGCCGGCATCGAGGACTAGCTTCACGAAGTTCCCCTGCTCCACATAGTCGCTCGTGATGCCCTCTGCAGCCTCGCTCAGACGGGGCGTCATGAACCCTAGATATTGCGGGTCCGGCACAAAGAGATCGATATCGCGTGAAAAGCGATGGCGGTACCGGAGCATCAGGACCGTCCCGCCTCCGAAGGTCCAGAACGGCTCGATACCCCCGTGCTTCCTGACCTCCTCCATCAGCGTGAAGGCGTGAGGGAACAGGCTTTCCCAGATGTCACCCTGGAGCTCAATCTTCATGCCCACAGCCCTGCGCGTGTCGCCATCAATGACTGCGCGAGCCGTCTGAGGTTCTTCCAGATGTCGGCCGGTTTCCGGTGCTGCTTCGCCGCCACCTCGGCCACTACCTTGGTGACGAGTTGCAGTGGCGCCTCATCCAGAACCTGGGCTACTTGCGGACGAAACTCCGCCGGCACCTCGCCAGTGGCCAGCGCCCACTCAAGCTGGTCAGGCGTGAGCTCGCCGGTGTAACTGACGTTTGCGCCCTTCACGGCCATCCATAGCGCGCGGGTCGGCATGCCTCTGGCCTGGCGGTCGGCTTCGGGATCGTACACATCAAGCGCCAGGCCGAGGACGTCCATCAGCCGGCCCAGCGTTTCGAGCGTGGCGTTCACGGTTCCATGCTCGATGCCGTTTAGGGACTGGCGTGACAGTTTGGCCATATCCGCCAGTTGCTGCTGGGTCAGGCCGAGGGCGATCCGCTTGTGTTGAATCGTATTACCCAGGAGTGCAGGGTTCATGGCGACAACCTCCAATCTATTTGTCAAGTATAGACGACATAAACGGACAAATGTTCCTTCGGCAATTGGCGTGCTATGTGCCGCACACGGCTACATCGGAGCCGGAGATGTCGACCACGTCGATACGCGCGACCTTGTCCGCCAGGTGCCGCAGCGTCTTGGCGAGCTCGCCGCGTGCGACCATGGTCTTGCCCAGGCCAAGCGCTTTGCGCGCTTCAATCCGGGCTTCAAGGCCGCCCCGGCAACGCGCGCGGCCGCAGACAGTACAAGTGGTACGGCAATGCCGCGCCACGACGCCAGAATCTTTTTTAAACGGACTCTAAGCCCTATGCGCTGCGAAGTATCGACTGGGCACCTCACCCAGGACATGCTTGAAGACGGTCGCGAATGCACTTGCGCTGCTGTAACCCAGCTCCATGGCAACGCGCGTGACAGGTTCGCCATTGCCGAGCCGAACCACGGCTGCGAGCAGGCAGGCTTGTTGCCGCCACTCGATATAGCTGACGCCGGTATGCAGCCGAAACTGACGGGTAAAGGTGCGGCGGCTCATGCCGGTGCGCCGCGCCATGTCGTCGATGCCGATTTCCAGCGAGGGGAACGCCAGGAACTCGCGGCAAGCGCGATCAAGACGCGGCTCCGCGGGCAATGGCGCATTGAGAGATAGCGCGGGCATGGCGGCGATCTCGTGCAACAGCAAACCCATCAGATAGCCGTCGCGCCCGCCAGCTGCATAGTGCGTGGGCACCGCCAGCGCCTGCTCCAGCAATTGCCTCAACAGCGGCGACACGTCGCAGACCTGGCAATGCGCAGGCAAGCCAAGCCGTTGCACGGCCTGCTCGCGGATGTAGGTGTTGAGCATGGTGACCGGGCCGCGCATCTGCATGGCGTGTGGCAGCCGGGACGGCACCCAGACGGCGCGCTGGGGCGGCACCACCCAGTTGCCCTCGTCGGTGAGCACCGTGATGACACCACGCGCGGCGTAGGCGAATTGCCCGCGCTGATGGCGGTGCGATGGGAAGAGCTCGCCGTCCGCGTAGTCTCGCGCCGTCACGACAGCATCGCGCAGCGTGTTCTCGTAGGGATCGATCGTGGTTTTCCGCATGGCCTGATTTTATTGTTTTTTGACCTGCAATCGAAAGCAGGCCATACGGATTTCCGGCAAATTTCCGTCGATGCCAGCGCTTTACGCCTTGCAGCCAGGAAGAGACACACCGACCATGCGGAGAAAACACCTGTTGCTGGCCGTCGTCGTGACGGCCATCTGGGGATGCAACTTCCCCATCACCAAACTCGGGCTTGCCGGGATCGATCCGCTGCTGTTGACGGCCGTCCGTTTTACGCTGGCCGCTTTGCCGTGGGTGTTCTTCGTGAAACGACCGCAGGTGGCCTTCCATTGGCTAGCGGTCTATGGCTTGATCTTCGGCGTGGCGATGTGGGCGTTGATCAACCTGGGGATCGCGATGGGCGTACCGCCCGGCAGCGCTTCCTTGTTGATCCAGTTCAGCGCATTCTTCACGCTGGGCTGGGGCGTGCTGTTGTTCCGTGAACGCCTGGCATTGCCCCAGTTGATCGGCATGGTGCTGGCTGCCATCGGGCTGGTGGGCATCCTGCTGGGCAGTCCCGGCAAGGCCACTACAATCGGTTTTATATTGGTGATGGTCAGCGCCGTGGCCTGGAGCATCGGCAACATCGTCATCAAGGTGTCCAAGGTGCGCGAGATCTTCGCCTTCGTGGTGTGGGCCAGCCTGTTCCCGCCGATTCCGCTGTTTCTGTTGACCTGGCTGCTGCATGGGCCGGGGCCATTTGCCGCGTTGCCCTTGCATTTGAGGGGGGCCGCCATGTTTTCACTGGCGTTCCAGGCCTACGGCGCGACGCACTTCTGCTACTGGGGATGGAACCTGCTTTTGCGCGAGTACCCGGTGTCGCGGGTTGCGCCGCTGTCGCTGCTGATTCCGGTGTTCGGCATCGTCAGTTCCCTGTTCATCATCGGCCAACGTCCCAGCGCCTCGGATGGGGTCTGCATCGCGCTGATCCTGCTGGCACTCGCCGTCGGCATGAACAAGGGCCGCATCCTGGCGGCAAGGCAGCCCGTTGAGCGCCGGCCCCTTGAAAGCCGAGTCGCTATGAGGGAGCCTTGAGCGGCACCGACCCGGCCCCCGGCCCCAGGCCCCAGGCCCGAAACGCGCTCCGGTCTTCTGACTCCTGAGGTCTGAGACGCGCTATGCGCATTGGCAAGTTCCAGTTGCTTTGCATTGCGATGTGTGTCAGTTTACAGGATACTTTCATCCAGAATACTGGACACCAATGGACATCAACGATCTCATCGCCCGGCGCGTGCGAACGCTGCGCGACGCCCAGGGCTTCTCGCTGGCCGCGCTGGCTGAGCGCAGCGGCGTGAGCCGCTCCAACATCTCCTTGATCGAGCGCGGCCAGAGCAGCGCCACGGCCACGGTGCTCGACAAGCTGTCCGCTGCGCTGGGCGTCACCGTGGCGTCGCTGTTCGAGGACAGCGCTCCGCAGGCCGAGCCGTCGCCCATGGCCCGTGCGGCGGAGCAGCCGGTGTGGACCGATCCCGCCTCCGGCTATATCCGCCGCAACCTCTCCCCGGCGGCACCCTCGCCGATCCAACTGGTCGACGTGGTCTTCCCGGCAGGCAAGCGCGTGGCTTATGAGACCGGCGCGCGCGAAGCCGATATCCATCAGCAGGTCTGGATGATCGACGGCGTCATGGAAATGACGGTGGGCGACCAGCACTGGCGCCTGGAAACCGGCGACTGCCTGTCCATGCGGCTGGACCGCCCCATCGTCTACAAGAATCCCACCCGCAAGCCCGCGCGCTACGTTGTGGCGCTGGCCACAATGCCATTCACGCCAACCAGGAGAAACGCATGACCGAGATGCCCGGGATGACCGAACCTATCACCGTGCGGCGCGTCGGCGCCAGTGAAGCCGCCGCTTGCATCGAGCCGCTGGCCGATGTGCTGATCGATTGCGTGGAGGGGGCGCGTCGGTGAGCTTCATGCTGCCGCTGCCACGCGAGAAGGCCATGCAGTTCTGGCGCGGCGTGGCCGATGGCGTCGCGCGCACAGAGCGCGTGCTGCTGATCGCGCAGGACGGCGAAGGGCAGATCCTTGGCACCGTCCAGATCATCCTGTCGATGCCCGACAACCAGCCCCACCGCGGCGACGTGGCCAAGATGCTGGTGCACCGCAAGGCCCGTCGCCGCGGCGTAGCACAGCGGCTGCTGGCGGCCCTGGACGATGCCGCGCGCGAGGCGGGCAAATCGGTGCTGGTGCTCGACACGGTGACCGGCGGCGATGCCGAACGCCTGTACCAGCGCGCGGGATGGCAGCGCGCCGGCGCGGTGCCGAAGTACGCGCTGATGCCGGATGGCGCATTCTGCGGGACGACGTTCTTCTACAAGCACCTCTGAGCGCGTCGGCGCCATCCGCACGACCGGCGCTTCAGATCATGACCTTGGCTGGCGGCGCCACCGCCCGCATGGCCTGCGCCGCGATCTCGAAGGAGCGCAGGCGGGCCTCGTGATCGTGGATCTGCGCAGTAAGCATCAGCTCGTCCGGCTGCAGGTCCTCGATGAAGGCGCGCAGGCCGTTGCGCACCCCGTCCGGATCGCCCACCACCGAGCACGCCAGCGAGCGCCGGATATGCGTGGCCTCGGTCTCCGTCCACATCAGCTCGATGTTATCCACCGGGGGCCGGATCGGGCCGGGGTTGCCGCGCACCAGCGCCAGGAACTGCTGCTGCAGCGAGCTGAACAGCCGGCGCGCCTGCGCGTCCGAATCCGCCGCGAACACATTGAGCCCGAGCATCACATGCGGCTTGGAAAGCTGCACCGACGGCTGGAAGGTCGTGCGGTACAGGTCCACCGCCTGGCGCATGAAGCCCGGCGCGAAGTGCGAGGCAAACGCGAAGGGCAGGCCCATCGCCGCCGACAACTGCGCGCTGAACAAGCTGGAGCCGAGCAGCCACAGCGGCACCTTCAGGCCTGCGCCGGGCACCGCCCGCAGGCGCTGGCCGGGACGCGGGTCGTCGAAGTAGGCCTGCAACTCCTCCACATCCTGCGGGAAGGCATCGGCGGCATCTTGCGTGGCGCTGCGGCGCAGCGCGCGAGCGGTGGATTGGTCGGTGCCAGGCGCGCGGCCCAGGCCGAGATCGATACGGCCGGGAAAAAGCGAGGCCAGCGTGCCGAACTGCTCGGCCACCACCAGCGGCGAATGGTTGGGCAGCATGATGCCGCCGGAACCGACGCGGATAGTGGACGTGCCGTTGGCAACGTAGCCGATCAGCACCGCCGTGGCGGCGCTGGCGATGCCAGGCATGTTGTGATGCTCTGCCAGCCAGAAGCGCTGGTAGCCCAACCGCTCGGCGTGCTGGGCAAGCGCGAGCGAATTGCGCATGGCCTGGCCGGCGTCACCGCCTTCCACGATGGGCGACAGGTCAAGCAGGGAATAGGGGATCATGGCGAGCGACTGCGGCGCAGCAATTTATTGAACGATCACTATACTAATCACCACTGGCGTCACTGGCAACGGAAAAATATAATGACCACTATGAAAAAGAGTGTTTCCGGTGCGGGCCGCGGGCGGCCCAGGCAGTTCGATCGCGACGAGGCGCTGGGCCAGGCCCTGTCGCTGTTCTGGCGCTATGGCTATAGCTCCACTTCGATCTCCGCGCTCACCGAGGCCATGGCCATCACCGCGCCCAGCCTGTACGCCGCGTTCGGCAGCAAGGAGCAATTGTTCTACGAAGCCGTGGACCGCTATGCGGATACCCACGGCGCGCTGCTCTACGCGCCGCTGCAAGGCGCTGGCAGCGCGCATGACGCCGTGCAGGGCCTGCTCGCCGGCGCGGCCGCCTTGTTCAGCGCCAAGGGCAACCCCGCCGGTTGCTTCCTGATGACGGGCACCAGCTGCTCGGCCGACTGCGCCTATATCGAAGACACGCTGCGCCAGCGCCGCAAGGAAAAGGAGCAAGCCCTGCAGGCCTGCATCCAGCAGGGCATCCGGCGCGGCGAACTGCCGGCCGGCACTGATGCAGCAGCACTGGCCAAGTTCTTCAACACGGTCATGCAGGGGATGTCGATGCAGGCGCGCGATGGCGCGTCGCGCGCCGCGCTGGAAGCCTTGGCGGCTAGCGCGATGCTGGCGTGGCCGGCAAAGGCGGCAAAGAAGGCCAGGCCGCGGGAAACCCAGACAGCGTAACTTGCGGATGCGGCATCAGGCCGGCGGCTCGGGCCGGCGCCACAGCCACGCCAGCACGCACGCCATGCAGGCAATTGCCCCGTAGGCCAGCCAGGGCCGATGCATGCCGAACAGCAGCACGGCGCTGCAGATGCTCATGGCCGCCGTGGCGCTCCACTTGGCGCGGCGGCTCACCATGCGGCCGTTGTGCCAGTTGTAGAGCATCGGTCCGAACACGCGATGGCCAAGCAACCAGGCATGCAGGCGCGGCGATCCCTTGGCCGCGGCCCAGGCGGACAGCAGGACGAATTCGGTGCTGGGCAAGCCGGGCACGAACAGCCCGAGGATGGCCACCCCGAGGCTTAGCAGCGCCAGCGCGGTCAGCAGCACGCGCGCCGTGCGGGTGCGCGCCAGCCGCAGCGGCGGATCGCTTGCGTTGGCGCCAGGCGGCATCGGCGAAGCCGTATCGGCGTCATCCAAGACCGGTCACCGCGATTGGAAGTGGCGCTGCGGCAACGGCAGAAGACATGTGGCAATTCTCTCGGTTCTGGCGGAGGGCAAGGCTGGCCCCATTGTCCACGCGGGAGACGCAGGTGGTCAACGCCTCATATGCACAGCCAGATTCCATCGCGCTCGTGGTACCCACGGGCGCTGGCACCCGTTTATGTTCGCGCATCTCAGGACATACCGGGCAACGGGCTAGCTGCCAGCACTGCAGCAACGGCCAACACCCCGGCGAGCACCCAGGACTCCACACGCAGAACGGTAGCAAAACGCCTGATGTACCGAGCCGGAGGCACTAACGACGGGTTCTTCAATGAGGCTAGCAAGCGAGGCATTTCAAAGAACCGGTTGTGCCCACCGAGGGCCACGGCAACTAACACGAGGCCAAGCTTGAGCACTAGCAGCCGACCGTACGTGGAGTCGAGCAGGTTGCCTGGCGAACCGACCCCGCGCCACCCGCTGTAGGCGCCGGTGACAAAGAGCGCGACGAGCGCGCACGTGGCCGTATCCGATAGAGATTGAATGAACGACGCGCCGTTCCGGTGGTCACCCTCGGGCGCCTCGGCCATCCCCGGCACCACCATGAATGCGGCGACGCACACGATGCCAACCCAAGCGCCAATGGCCAGAAGGTGAACCCAGTCGGCCCAAACGGGCAAGCTGAACGCCCCGGCATCTACCGGATGGCCGGCATGGCTTCGGCTCAGCGCAAAGCCTGCAAGCGCCAGCCACAGAGACAACTTGAAGCCAAGGCCGCTTCCGGTCCACCGAAAGAATGAAGCGATAGTGACGTAAAGCATCAGGGCAGCACCGACGACCCAAGCGTGACCGAAGCCGGTTTCCATCAGCATCAAGCGCACCGCCGGCCCTGCGCGCACCAGCGAAGATTCACTCATCAGCGCGCAATGTATCCAGAAAGCGAGCACGCTGGCCAGGAGCGCAACGATAGCACCAACTCTGAAACCCTTTGCCAGGTGCAGGCTCATGTGAGCTTGCCACGGGGACGGGGACCGAGCCAGCCAGCGGTCGCTCAGCAGGACACCGACCAGCACCGCGAAACCGAGGTTCTGCAGCGCCGTCAAAGCAAGGCGCGCAATGCCAAGGAAACCGTCGCTCATCGCTTCACCGCGAATTTGTAGTCGCCCTTGACCTTGTGGCCGTCGCGCGTCATCACGCTCCAGTGCACGGCGTAGGAACCCGGCAGCAGTTGCGGGACGGCGACCGTCAGCACGCGCGGATTCGACGAGTCGACCTTGGCCTTCTCCTTGCTAACCGCCGTGCCACTGGCGTCCACAACGCTCACATTGCTAAACGCTGGCTCAAGGTCCTCGTTGAATGTCAGTCGAAGCGGACTCGCCGGCGCATCGACTATGCTGCCTGCCGCCGGTTCTGCGCGTTCGAGCTTGCCGTGCGCGAACGCGAGTGCAGGCGTAAGTCCGATAGCGATGGCGGTCATCATGCCTAACCACGTTTTCTGAGTCATTGCTTTCATGTGTATTTGCTTCCAGATTGCTGGCGGTGAATGCAAATGCGCACATCTGCCCCACTGCCACGTCCACCGCGACTTCCGGCTACCAAGCGGGCTTTGACACCCTCCCTCCGTCGGTGCCAGTTGCCTCTAGAACATGCCCCTGCATGTGAGCAGAGGCATGTCAAATCTTGCAAATGGCAAGCTTGGAGTGTCGCATTAACCAATGTTATGGCAACGCCCAGGGTATGCGCCCGAAAATAGACGCACCTAGGGCTTCAAAGGATCGAAGCGGGCGGAGGGATATGGCTGACGAATGCTTCCATCAGGCCGGAAGGAGCCTGAGCCGGTGCAGTGTCGAGGTGAACAAGAAGCGCCGAGGCGTAGGGGATGACCGAGGAGCGAAGAGTCGAACCATTGATCGCGCATCCGAGCCGTGTGGTTGGGCGCCTAGTTTAGCGGATGAAGACCAGATCCACCACGTTGATCGCAAGCGCACCGATTCCAATCGCCCACCAAGATACCTCCTGACCCTCCCATAGTGGGAACGTGTATGGCTAAAGGGACTCGTTGCTCGCCCCGGCAGGAAGTGCTTCGCCCGAAACCGAAACCAATACGCCGCCGCACGCTCACGTTGTGAAATGCGCAGCTTCGGTACGGCTCGCCTTTAATTGTTTGCGAGGGGTTGCATGTACACAAAGAGCAAGCCTGCCTTGCCGTCCAGCGCGATGGTATGCAAACTGACCTGGCCGCGGAGTCGTGCCGCCGCGCTCCGGACAATAGCCAGCCCGAGCCCGCTTCCCGGCTGCCCCGACCCGGCAACCCGATAGAACGCGTCGAACACGCGGGGCAACTCCCCTTCCGGGATGCCCGGGCCGGAGTCTTCCACTTCGAAGATGGCGGCGTCGCCCATCCGGAACAGCCGTACATCGACCTTGCCGCCAGGTGGCGTGTAGAGGACCGCGTTGTCGATGGCATTGCGGACCAGCGCGCGAAAATCCTCCTGGTCGCCGCGAATCGTCAGCGCCTCGCCAACCTCCAGGCCGAGGTCGATATCCTTGGAATCCGCGAACGGGAATATCTCCCCAAGCGCATCGATGACCACGGCCTTGGTGTCGATGTCGTGGCTGACCGTTGGGGAACCTGCCTCGTGCTCGGCCAGCATCAGCAATTGCTCAACCAGGGAGCGCATGCGCGAAATGCTTTTTCCCAGCGGCGCGAGGCGAGCCAGGACGGCTTCGGTGGTGTCCTCCACGGTCATGGCGTTCTCTAGCTGCAACGTCATCGCGGTCACCGGCGAGCGCAGTTCATGCGCCGCATCGGCTACGAACTGGCGTTGCTGCGCGATGGCCGACTGCAGCCGCCCAAGCAGCCTGTTCGTCGCACTGACAAACGGCTGGATTTCCAATGGCGCGCCCTGCACGGCGAGCGACGCCAGGTCTGTGTCGCCCTTCTTATCGACCTCCGCGGCGAGTTGCTGCACTTTCCTTAGCAGAATTCGGATCAAAATTCCCGCCAGGAGTATCAGGACAGGAATCACGAGCAACAGCGGAATCAACGTGCGCAGCGCACTGTCGCGTGCAATCTCGTCTCGCGCCGAGGTTCGCTGCGCGACCGCCAGGCCATATTCCGTGTGCAATGGCCTGACGTAAATGCGCCATGATTCGCCGTGGGATTCAATGGTATGCAGACCATCGGATAGCGCGCCCGGCAAAGTCAGCGACAGGTCTGGCGTGACCACGCGGGTGGCTAGCTTGGATACCTTCAGCACCCAGATGCGCATCCCGGGTTCATCGGCCTGCATGAATCCGCCTTGCGAGGACAACGCATTGGCATCGCCTGGCGAGACCAGCCAGGCAATCTCCCTCAGTTCGTCGTCCTGCAGGTCGCGCGCCTCCTCAAAGGCGAACCAGAACGACGCCGCCGCTGCCACGAGCCCGATGACCAGAATCGTGCCGCATATGGAGGCGGATAACATCCATAGGAGTGAACGGTTCACTCCGCCTTTGGCACCATCCATCCCACCCCCCTGATATTCTTAATGACACCCGCGTCGAGCTTTTTCCTGATCCCATGGATGAGGAATTCAATGGCGTTGCTTTCGACTTCCTCGTTCCAGCCGTAGAGGCGCTCTTCGAGTTCACTGCGGGAGCGGATGACGCCGGGTCTGAGCAGGAACTCGCGCAGGAGCGCAAATTCGCGAGCCGACAGCTGACGTTGGACGCCCTGGTACCAGACCTCGTGACTGGCCTGGTCCAGCGAGAGCGTGCCGTTGCGAAGGATGGAGGAGATCTCCTGGCCCTGGCGCCGCGTGAGTGCGCGCAGCCGGGCCAGCAATTCGCCGATATGAAACGGCTTCACCAGATAGTCATCCGCGCCGAGGTCAAGGCCAGCAATGCGGTCTTCTACTGCGCTGCGTGCCGTGATGACGAGGATCGGCACGGCATTCCCGTTCCTGCGTGCCTCGCGTAGTACCGCGAAGCCATCCTTTCCGGGAAGCCCCAGGTCCAGCAGAACCACCTCGTAGCGCTGGGTGCATAGCGCCGTAGCGGCCTGACGGCCATCCGTCGTCCAGTCCACCGCATAACCCGCGTCCCGGAGAGTCTGGCAAATGGCCTCCCCGATAAGGGGATCGTCTTCTACCAGTAGCGTTCGCATCCGCCCCCCAGATTCGGTTGCTTGCATATGCATGCCCGTGCGCAACATGCCAATGCAGACTTAGCTAAGACTTAGCAGGGCTCGCCGCATAGATCACATGTCCGGACTGGCATTGCTAAGTCCCCGCTAATTTCCCCAGCCTATTCTCCCCCCGCTTGTTGCCAGCCAACAGCCCCTGACCCGCCGCCGCTCGCCTTCACGGGATCAGCATGGGACGGCGGAATCAACGAAAGGAGCAGAGAAATGGAAAGCGCAAGTGCCACGCTGACGGCAAGACCGGGCTTGGCGTCCCGGATTCTTGCTTCGTCCCGGGCCTGGCTGCTCCCCGCCTGCTGCGCGACCTTGTCGGCATGTGCGTTCGACCATTACGACGCAAGGCCGATCTCCGCCGGCACGCTTGCCACAACCTATAACGCGCGATCGCTGGCTTCGGTGGACTTGCGTGACTTTGTCCAGCGCCATGCCATGCGCGCGGGCACAGGCTGGCCGCCACCCCGCTGGAACCTGGATACCCTGACCCTTGCTGCCTTGTACTACAACCCGGACCTGGACATCGCGCGTGCCCGGCTAGCGAGCACGGAAGCGAGCATCAAGACCGCCGCGCAGCGGCCGAATCCGTCCCTGCAGCTGCCGTTTCAACGCACCCTGGATCCCAAGGGGGGAGACACGCCATGGACGCTCGGCATTACGCTGGACATCCCGATCCAGACTGCCGGCAAGCGCGGCTACCGCATCGACCAGGCTGCCCACTTCGCCACTGCGGCGCGCCTGGAGGTCGCGGCTACTGCCTGGAGCGTGCGAAGCCAGCTACGGACTCAGCTCCTGAATCTCTGGTCGGCGAATTCGCGGGCGAAGCTCCTCGAGCAGCAGCTGGAGCTGGACCAGCGCCTGGACGCGATGCTGGAGAAACGGGTCCGCCTTGGCGACGCCTCGGCGTGGCAGCTGAACCAGCAGCGCGTGGCTCTCATCCAGGTCCAGGCGGATCTGCTCAATGCGCGGCGGCAGGCCGCCGCCGCCAGGGTCCAGGTGGCCAACGTGCTTGGTCTGCGGTCAGCCGCGCTCGATGGCCTGGATATCGACCTGGAGGATTTCGGACGACCGTGTGCCGCGATTCCCGCCCCGGAAATCCAGCTGCAGGCCTTGTTGAACCGGGCCGATGTGCTGTCGGGACTAGCGCAATATGAAGCCAGCCAGGCCGCGTTGCAACTGGAGGTGGCCAAGCAATATCCGGACATTCATCTCGGCCCGGGCTATACCTTTGACCAGGGCCTGCACAAGCTTGGCTTCGACTTCACCAATCTCGTGCTGCCCATATTCAATCGCAACGAGGGGCCCATCGCGCAGGCGCGGGCTCGGCGGCTGGCAGCGCAAGCCCAGGTCAAGCGGCTCGAAGCACAGGCCCTGGGTGAAGCCGATGGCGCCATCACTGCCTATCAAGCCACGCAGAGCATCGTGACACGGAATGAAGAGCAGGTCCGTGTGCAAGGCCTCCAATTCAGCGCGGCACGACGTTCCTTCGAAATGGGGCAAACCGACCGGATGGCGTTGACGCTTGCCGAACAGACCGAGCTTGCGGCGCGACTGGCGCTGCAAGATGCCGAACTCCAGATGCAGCAGGCCATCGGCCGGCTGGAAGATGCCATCCAGCGTCCACTCTCGGACCGCGATGCGCTCGCCAATCCGAACAACTGGGTCGAATGACCATGACAAGAAAAACGATACTCAAGGGCATTCTGCTCTTGTCGCCTGCGATTTTGGCCGCGCTTGTGCTAGGCGGGTTCTTGCTGAGCAAGGGTGAGCAGGACAAGGAAGCCGAACGCGAGGCGCCGGTCCCGAGCTCGGTCCGCATCACGGTGGCGGATGGATTCACTACGCTGATGGTCGACGCCACGATGCAAGCACGCAGCGGCTTCCAGGTGGATACGCTGGCGCCCGCCAGCGCAATGACCGGACCCGCTGCCTATGGCATCGTTCTCGACTTGCAACCCCTCGTGGAAATGGCGAGCCGCCATGCCTCAGGCGCTGCGGACCTGAACGCCGCCCAAGCTTCGCTCGACGCGTCGCGCGCAGACTATGAGCGGCTCCAGGCGCTCAACGCGGATGCAGGCAATGTGTCGCTCAAGACGGTGCAAGCAGCGCGCGCAGTGCTTGCTTCGGCGACGGCAAAAGTCAATGCGGCACGGGTGGGTGTCGCCGCCATTGCCAGCGCGGCCAGGCAACAGTTCGGACCGGCTCTATCGGCCTGGGCGTCGACGCCGGAATCTCCGGAGCTAGTCCCCTTTGTGGCACGCCGCGAAGTGTTGTTGCGGGTCGTGTTGCCGACCGGGCCATCCGCAACAGCGCCCGCCGTCTTGAACGTGACGACGGATGGTATCCCCGCGTTCGACGCTCTCTTGATTTCACCGTCGCCCCAGGTCGACCCCGGCATCCAGGGACAAGCCTACTTCTATCGCGCCGCTGTACCCCTGGCTACGGGCATGCGCGTAACCGCCCACCTCGGTGTGCCGTCGGGACAAGATAGCGGCCTGCTGGTGCCCGCCGGCGCCATCGTCTGGTATGGAGGTCAACCCTGGGCCTACGTCCAGTCCGACAACACGCACTTCCAGCGCCGCCCGGTCGACCCGCGCTCGCCTCAAGATGGGGATTTTGTCGTCACCGAAGGATTCAAGCCCGCCGACCGGGTCGTGGTGCGGGGCGCACAGCTATTGCTCTCCGAAGAATCCCGAGCGCAGCTGGCCAGCCAGCAAGGTAACGACGCACGCTGACCCGATATGCTGACTTCCATTGTCGACTTCTCCGTCCGCCTTCGCGGCGTCATCGTTGCGCTCGCCTGCCTGCTCCTCGGCTACGGCACCTATGCCTTGTTCCAGAGCAAGCTCGACGTCTTTCCGGAATTCACGCCACCGCTCGTTACCGTCCAGACGGAAGCCCCCGGGCTCTCCGCCGAACAGGTCGAACTGCTGGTCACACAGCGCGTTGAGAATGCCTTGGGCGGCTCGATCGGGCTCGAATCCATGCGGTCCCAATCGATACAGGGCGTATCGGTCGTTACCCTGACGTTCAATGGCCAGACCGATATTCGCCGCGCCCGGCAGTTGGTGGCAGAGCAGTTGGCGACCCTCACGGGCGAGCTGCCGGCGGGAGTACGTGCGCCGAAAATGACCCCGCTGAGCTCGGCGACCAGCGTTGTGCTTGGCATAGGGCTGACGTCGGACACGCGTTCACCGATGGCGCTGCGCACTTTCGCCGAATGGACGCTTAAACCCCGGCTGCTGAGCCGTGCCGGGGTCTCGGACGTGAGCATCTATGGCGGCGAAATCAAGCAATACCAGGTACAGGTCGACCCGCAAAAGCTGGTTCGGCTTGGCCTATCCCTGCATGACGTGGTCAGCGCGACGCAACGCGCGACAGGCATCCGTGGCGCAGGCGTGCTTGAAACCCCGAACCAGCGCATCGTGCTCAATACCGTCGGTCAGACCACGACCGCTGAGCAGTTGGGCCAGGTTGTCCTGCTGCAGAAGAACGGCGCCATGGTCCGGCTCGCGGATGTCGGCAAGGTCGTACTTGGCCAGGAATTGCCGGTCAGCGGCGCCAACGTCCAGGGCCAGTCGGGCGTTGTGCTGATGGTCAGCAACCAGTATGGGGCAGATACCGTGTCGGTGACCAAGAACGTCGAAGTGGCGCTCGCGGCCTTACAACCAGTGCTGGCGGCCAACGGCATCCAGTTGCACGCTGACATATTCAGACCCGCCAACTTCATCGTCGCTTCAACCGACCACCTGCGCACGGCGCTCGTCGTGGGGGCGGGGCTCGTGGTCATCGTCCTATTCCTCTTCCTCTTCAACGTACGCACCGCCTTCATCTCAGCCACTGCCATCCCGCTCTCGCTGCTCGCCGCCGTCGTGGTACTGCATCACTTCGGCGTCGCGCTGAATACGATGACGCTAGGAGGACTGGCCATCGCGCTTGGCGAGGTGGTGGACGATGCCATCATCGACGTCGAGAACATTTACCGTCGCCTGCGCGAAAACCGCCACTTGGCGACGCCGCTGCCCGCCATCACGGTTGTCGTCAACGCATCCACCGAGGTGCGAAGCGCGGTGATATACGCAACATTTACCGTCGCCACCATCTTTTTGCCGGTGCTGAGCTTGTCCGGCGTTGCCGGCAAACTGTTCGCGCCACTCGGGATAGCCTATATCCTGGCCATTATGTCGTCGCTGGTGGTCGCACTCACGCTGACCCCGGCGCTGTGCTACGCACTGCTGGCCAACCGTACCAGCGACGCAGAGGAGCCCCGCGTCTACCAGTGGCTCAAGAGCCGTTACGCAGCCATCCTCACCCATGTTGAGCAGCACTGGATTGCCGTCATCGTGGCATTTTGCGGCCTGGTGCTGGCGACCCTGGCAACGCTGCCCTTCTTTAGCACGGCGTTCCTGCCGGAGCTGCGCGAAGGGCATTTCATCGCCCACATGCAGGCGGCACCGGGCACATCGTTGCAAGAATCTCTGCGTATTGGGGAGCGCGTCAGCCACGCGCTACTGGAGGTGCCGAACATACGGAGCGTGGCGCAACGGGTTGGCCGGACCGCGCGCGGCATCGATGTCTTCGGCCCGCAATATAGCGAGTTCGAAATTGACCTCAAGCCTGGCCTGGATGCGGAGGCGCAGGAACAGACGCTGGGCGATTTGCGGGCCAAAATGGCGGGCTTTCCCGGCGTAACCTTCGCCACCGAAACCTTCCTGACCGAACGGGTCCAGGAAACCATTTCCGGGTACACGGCACCGGTCATCGTCAACGTGTTCGGCAGCGACCTCGATATCCTGGACGGCCTGGCGCGGCAGGTGTCCCGCACGCTCGGCGCCGTTCCGGGCGCAACTGGAGTGACGGTGCAGTCGCCACCTGCAATCCCCCAGCTAACCATCCGTCTGCGGCAGGACCAGTTGACCCGCTGGGGCTTCGCACCCCTGGACGTCATGGAGGCCATCCAGACCGCCTACCAGAGCGCCGAAGTCGCCCAGGTCTATGAGGCGAACGCTGTGTTCAATGTGACGGTGGTGCTCGGCAGCGCATCGCGTCGCAGTCCGGCTCAGGTTGGTGAGTTGCCGCTGCGGAATGGCGACGGCGTCATGGTGCCGCTAAGCCGCCTTGCGGACATCGCGCAGACGACAGGCCGCTACCTCATCCTGCACGATGGGGGCCAACGGTTGCAGACCGTGACCGCGCATCTCAATGGTCCGTCGCTCGGCCAGTTTGTCAGTGAGGCCCAGCGACGCATTGCCGCCGACGTGAAGTTTCCGAAGGGCTATTACTTCGCCCTATCGGGCGAGGCGAAGGCCCAGGCGCAAGCACAGCGGGACTTGCTGGTCTATTTCTCCATTGCCGCCGCGGGTATCGGCCTCCTTGTCTATCTGGCACTGCGCAGCTGGCGCAGCCTGGCCCTGGTCATGGTAAATCTGCCGTTCGCGCTGGTGGGTGGTGCGCTGATGGTATTTGCCACGGGCGGACTGCTGTCGCTAGGGTCGATGGTCGGCTTCGTCACGCTGTTCGGCATTACGCTGCGCAACGCACTCATGCTCATCTCCCACTACCAGCACCTGGTGCAGGTCGAGGGCCACGCGTGGAATTTGGAAACGGCAACGCTGGGAGCGACTGAGCGGCTGACACCCATTGTGATGACAGCGCTCGTCACCGGGCTTGGCCTGTTGCCACTGGCGCTCCAGTCCGGCGAGCCGGGCAACGAGGTCGAGGGGCCCATGGCGATCGTCATTCTGGGCGGCCTCGTCACCTCGACCGTGCTGAACCTGCTGGTACTACCAACCCTCGCGCTTCGCTTCGGCAGATTTGACCGCGGCGCAAGCGAGGTGGCCGGCTGATGATTCCGAAATCACTTCACCGATGCCGGCAAGACCCGGCCGCTTGCAAGGTCTTGGCATCTTGCCTGGCAAAGAATATATACTCCCCCATACTATATTCGAGGTGAAGCCGTGAGCCACACAATCCGCGAGAAACAAAAGTTGCTGAACCGGGTGCGCCGCATCCGGGGTCAGATCGATGCCATCGAACGCGCGCTCGAGGAGGAGCAAGGTTGCGTGGACGTGCTGCAGCAGATCACGAGTTGCCGCGGGGCCATGAACGGCCTCTTGGCGGTGGTACTGGAAGACCACATCCGCACGCACCTTGTCGAAGCCGAACCTGCCCACGGTGAATCCGAAGGTGACGCCAAGGAGCAACTCATCGAAATCGTGCATAGCTACTTCAAGTGAGCCAGCAATGAGCAACTTCTATGACGCCCCGTTTGGGGCAGGCCATGACCACGTGTTCCTGGGCGCCGGGCACGAGAAGAACGAGCGCAAGACCTGGGCCGTGATTGTCCTCTGCGCCCTGATGATGATTGTCGAAATCGTCGGTGGCAGCGTGTTCGGTTCACTGGCCCTGGTTGCGGACGGGCTGCATATGTCGACGCATGCCGGTGCCATGCTGATTGCCGCGCTTGCATACACCTACGCGCGCCGGCACGCCAGCGACCCCCGTTTCGTCTTTGGCACCGGCAAGCTGGGCGACCTCGCCGGCTTCACCAGCGCCATCATCCTGGCCATGATTGCCTTGCTGATTGCCTATGAAGCGGTCGCACGATTCTTCTCACCCGTTCCGATTCACTTTGACGAAGCCATTCCCATTGCAGTGGTCGGATTGCTGGTGAACATCGCGAGTGCCTGGCTGTTGAGCGGCGGCGACCATCATGGGCACAGCCATGGCCATGGTCATGGACACGCGAACGGCGACGAGCATGACCACGACGAGGAGGTACAGCATATTTCCACGCCAGCAGGCGACTTCTCGCTATCCATCTTCGAAGATGGCGTGCCACCGGTTTTTCGCCTCACAGCAGAAACGACAAACGCGGCATTGCCGGTCGACGCAGTGACCGTGACCACCATTCGGCCAGACGACAGCCGGCAGGAATTCACGTTATTGCGCAAGGCCGACTGCCTGGAGTCCGCGATCGAGATTCCCGAGCCGCATGCCTTCACTGCGGTGGTCGACCTTGCCGGCGGTAAGCACACCGTGAAATTCGAAGAGCACGACCACGGCCACGCGGATGGGCACGGCGCGCATCACCGTGACCACAACATGCGGGCCGCCTACATCCACGTTGTCGCCGATGCAGCCGTCTCCGTTCTGGCTATCATCGGTCTGCTGCTGGCCAAGACGTTTGGCTGGCTCTGGATGGACCCGCTTGCCGGTGTCGTGGGCGCGTTGGTGATTGCCAACTGGTCGTATGGCCTTATCCGTGACACCGGCGGCATCCTGGTCGATCGCAACCCCGACCAGCGCATGGCGGGCAAGCTCAAGGCGGCAATCGAGGCCGATGGCGACAAGCTGGTCGACCTGCACGTCTGGCGGGTTGGCCCGGGCCACCTGAGTGCCGTGGTCTCCGTGGTCACCAATGCGCCCCAACGCGGGCCGCAGTATTACCACTCACGCCTAAGGCAATTCAAGAGCCTGTCGCACGTAACCGTCGAAGTGCACGCTTCGCGTACTGCATGATGAAACGCGCTCACGTGCTGCGTTCGATACCGCGAAAGCATGCATGACAATTTCGTATGACGGGCCAGCTCTTATGCGTGCATCCGCACCCTATACTTCCTGCTGAGGAGGGGGTTCTCGTGGGTTGAATGCAGGAGAACGATATGAAACCGTTGAAGAAGGCATTCGTATCCGTTGCATCGTTTGCGGCGCTTGGTGCCGCCGCAGGCATTGCAAACGCGGGGGTGCGGCCGGTTGACCCATACACGGATGGCGCCAGGCTTGGGCAAATCCAGGCACATGCAGGTTCCATCTGTGCAGGCATGCACAAG
Organism: Cupriavidus sp. GW822-FHT02D05; assembly: GCF_058802485.1. Taxonomy (NCBI): domain Bacteria; kingdom Pseudomonadati; phylum Pseudomonadota; class Betaproteobacteria; order Burkholderiales; family Burkholderiaceae; genus Cupriavidus; species Cupriavidus sp. GW822-FHT02D05. The sequence goes on from NZ_JBXAOE010000004.1 coordinate 324,509, forward strand.
CCTGACGGGTGCGCCGACGGGGCCCATATGGCCACGAGCCGGCGATCCCCTCTTACCGAGGCTAGCAACGACGCATCGGCGGTTGCTGGCCAGGTGGCCGCGACCATCCCCAAGGCGCTGGCAGCGGCCCGGCCGAAGGACTGCGCCCCATATTGTGGTGGTGAACGGCAGGTTGAGGACGCCGAAGCTACCTGAGCACGAGCGGCCCGTGGCGACAGGCCAAGGGACGCACACTGCGTGGGGGCAAAACCCGAGCGAAGCCGCGCGCGCAAAAAACCCGCCGCGCGCGGCCCCACTCGGTATACTCTGAGGCACATTTATCTCATGCCTGCAGACCGCCCATCGTGCCCAACTCCTCCGCGCGCAAGACCGCCGCGCAAAAACCCGCCGCCGCAGACTACGATTTCACCGAGCAAGTCGGGCACCTGCTGCGGCGCGCCTACCAGCGCCATGTGGCGATCTTCCAGCAGACCATCGCCGACTCGCAGCTGACCGCGGCACAGTTCGTGGTGATGTGCGCGGTCAACGAGCGCGGCTCGTGCTCGCTCAGCGAAATCGTGCGAGCCACCGCCATCGACCAGGCCACCGTGCGCGGCATCATCGAGCGTCTCAAGGCGCGCGAGCTGGTGGCCGTCTCGCACGACACCAACGACCGCCGCAAGGTGGTGGTCACGGTGACCCCGGCCGGCCATGCACTGATCGAGGAAACCGTGCCATTCGCGCACAAGATCTCCGAGCAGACTTTTGGCGACCTCAATCCCGCCGAGCGGGTGGCAATCACCTACCTGTTGCGCAAGATGAGCGAGTTCGACGACCGCGACGAGCGCGGCAACGCACCGGACGGCGAGCCGGAGTAAGCCCGCCTCAGGCGGGCTGGCCGGCCAGCGCCGCGAGCACCGTCTCCGGCGTGAAGGGCGCGCGCCGCAGCCGCACCCCCGTGGCATCGAACAGCGCATTGGCAATGGCCGGCGCGCCCGGCAGCGACGCGGATTCGCCCGCGCCCATCGGCGCTTCCTCCTGGCGCGGCATCAGCAGCACTTCGATGGGCGGCAGCTCGGGAAAGGTCAGCAGCGGATAGCTGCCCCATTCGCGGCTGGCCACGCCGTTGGCGTCAAAGCGCACCTGTTCCTTGAGCACGCGGCCAAGCGCCTGCACCACATTGCCCTGCACCTGGTGGCGCACGCCGTCGGGGTTGACCATCATGCCGGTGTCCTGCGCCACCACCAGCCGCTCCACCACGATCTGGCCGGTATCGGGCGCGACCGTCAGGTCCACCACCCAGGCGGCCCAGGCGGCGCCGAAGCCCGGGAATTTGCTGTGGATATAGCGGGCATAGGCCACGCCGCGCCCACGCAGCAGCCCATCCGCGTCCGGCTGGCCACGCGTGCCGCGCGCGCCTTCGCGCCAGCCGGCATGCGCCGCCAGCGCGCGCAGCAGGTCGGTGGCGCGCGCATCAGGCAGGTGGCGCAGGCGGTACGCCAGCGGATCGGCGCCGGCCTCATGCGCGAGCTCGTCGATAAAGGACTCGTGCGCGAACACGTTTGGCAGCGCGGACACGCCGCGCAGCCAGGAGGCGCGCACGATGGCTGGCGTGTCGTCGCAACCGATGCGCGTGGCGGCGTACTGGTAAGGCGGCACCGCGGTGCGGTCGCCCATCTGCAGCATGCGCGGCGCGTTGTCGACCACGCCGGTCAGCAACAGCGCCAGCGTGGGCGCGTCGTTGGACGGATAGCGGCTGACAAAATCGTAGGCCAGCAACTCGCCGCCGGGGCCGATGGCGCCGCGCACGTCCATCAGCTGCGCCGCCCCCTTTGGCTCCCAGAGATGTTCTTGCTCGCGGCTGAGCTGCACCCGCACCGGGCGCCCCACCGCGCGCGACAGCAGCACCGCATCGGCGCAAACGTCGTCGGCGCAGTTGCGGCCATAGCAGCCGGCGGCTTCCATCCGCACGATCTCGATGCGGCCTTCGTCCAGGCCGGTCAGGCGCGCCAGGTCGATGCGCAACACATGCGGGTTTTGCGTGCCGGACCAGACCGTGAGGCCATCTTCGCGGTAGTCCGCCACGGCGCAGGACGGGCCGATGGAGCCGTGCATCTGGTAGGGCCACGTGTAGCCGCGCGACAGTATCCGGTCGGCGGAGTCGAAGGCACCTTGGGCATCGCCCTCTTCCACCAGCGTGCGGCGTGTCGCGGGATTGGCACGCAGCGCGGCCTCGGTGTCTTCCGGCTCGCTGAGCGGGGGCAACGGCGGCGCCGGCTTCCAGTCCACGCACAGGCGGCGCGCCGCCTGCATGGCCTGCTCCTCGCGCTGCGCCACCACGCCGATGAAATCGCCCTGCACCACCACGTCAATGACACCGCGCACATCGCGGATCGACGCACGATCGACGCTGCGCAAGCTGGTGCCGACAAAGCCGCCGCTATCGCGCCCGGCGTAGGGCGGGCGCACCACGCGGCCGTGCAGCATGCCGGGCACGCGCACATCGTGCACGAAGGTGAGCTGCGCCGTGGCCTTGGCGGGAATGTCCACGCGCGGCGCGGCACGCCCGACCACGCGGTATGCGCTGACCGGCTTGGTGGCAATGGCGTCGGCCAGCGGCAGCTCGATATGCTCGCCGGCCAGCAGGTCGCCGTAGGCCAGGCCTTCGGCGTTCTCATTGCCTTCGCCGCGCAAGCGCAGGCGGCCATCTTCGGCGATCAGCGCTTCGGGCGCCACGCCAAGACGCTGCGCCGCGCGCTCGCGCAGCCAGGCCATGGCCTGCGCCGCCGCGCGGCGCAGCGGCAGCGCCGAGATCTGGATGGTGGCGCTGGCAATGGTAGGGCCCTGGTTGGGCGTTGCTTCGGTATGGCCCAGCGTCATCGCCACACGCGCCGCCGGCACCTCCAGCTCCTCGGCCACGATCTGCGCGAGCGAGGTACGGATGCCGGTGCCCAGGTCAACGTGCCCATTGAAGGCCAGGATCTCGCCGGTGTCGCGCACCGCCACGAAGATGTCGGGCTGCGCGGCGATGTAGTCGGAGGCCGCGCCGGGCTGGCCAGGTGCGGGCCGCGGCGCGGCTTGCGGCGCGCGCGTCACCAGCAGCACACCGCGCGCCTGCAGCAGGGCGTCGCGCTGCGCGCCCGGGGACATCGGCGCCGATGCGGGAAGAGAGGCGGACCGGGGTCCGGAGCCGGGTGTCGTTTCCATTCGTTCCATGTCTCAGGTAGGCACGCTGGCGGACTGCCGGATTCCGGCGCCGCCCGCCCTGGCCGTTATACTGCCAGCCTCGAACAAGCAATACGTATCAAACATATGAGCACCCCGACCGCTAAGAAAAGCGCGGCAGCCGGAACCCGGGCCCGGCAAGCTCAGGACACCCGAGCCAAGATCCTCAAGGCCGCCATCAAGGTCTTCGCCTTGCGCGGCTATGAAGGCGGGCGCGTGGAGAAGATCTCCTCGCTGGCCAAGACCTACGACCGGATGATCTATTACTACTTCGGCAGCAAGGAAAAGCTGTTCGTCGAAGTGCTCGAAACCATCTACATCCAGCTCAACGAGGCCGAGCAGGCGCTCAAGCTCGACCCCGAGGATCCGGTGCGCGCGCTGACCCAGTTGATCGACTTCGTCTGGGGCTACTACCTCGATCATCCCGAGTTCGTCGCCATCCTGTCCAGCGAGAACATGAGCCAGGGCAAGCACGCCAAGAAGTCGAGCCGGCTCAGGGAGATCTCCAGCTACGCCTTGTCAGTGCTGGACGGCATCCTGGCGCGCGGCAAGGCTGCCGGGCTGTTCCAACCCGATGTGCTCGCCCGCGACATCTACCTGGTGATCGCGTCGCTGGGCTACTTCTACAACTCGAATCATCATACGCTCAGCGCATTCCTGGGCGAGCCCATGATGAGCAAGCCCGCGCTGGAGCACTGGCGCGATGTGATCCAGCGTACGGTGCTGAGCACGGTTTGCGTGCCGGGCACTGGCATCGCCCCGGCTGGGCAGGCCCCTGCCGAAGCCGAAGCGGCGGCACCCGCCGCCCGCAAGAAGCCGGCACGCGCCAAGCGCGCCTGAGCCTCGCATCCGGCGGTCATCGCGCAGCGCCGGATGCCTTCCCCTTAAGCCGTAGCCGTAGCCGTAGCCGCCGCCGTAGCCCGCGCCAGCATCGCCAGCGCTTCGTCGCGCGGCATCACCGTCGCGTTCTTCTGCGCCATGTCGAACAGGTTGGCGTCGTGCGGCCCGATGGCGCGGTCGCCCACGCAATCGGACAGCACCAGCGGGCGGAAGCCGTACGACATGGCATCGACCACGCTGGCGCGCACGCAGCCGCTGGTCACGCAGCCCGCCACCAGCAGCGTCTGCACGCCGCGCTGGTTCAGCCACGCGGCCAGCGAGGTGCCGAAAAAGGCGGATGGCACGGTCTTGCGCACCACCAGTTCACCCGGGCGCGGCGCCAGTTGCCCGACGATGGCGCTGTTGTGGCTGTCTTCCTTCAGGGCCAGCAGGCCGGGCACCTTCTGCGTGAAGATGTTGTGGTCGCTGTCGTCGTCGGCAAACACGATGCGGCTGTGCGCCACCGGCCAGCCCTGCTCGCGCGCCGTGGCCAGCAGCGGCACGGTGCTGGCGATGGCCTGGGGGATATTGCCGCCGCCAAAGACAGCCGGGTCGGCGAAGCCGTTGACGAAATCGATGATCAGCAGGCCGTAGGGTGCCTTGGGTTCCAGCGCGGCGCCGAAGCCCTGACGCTGGTAGGTCTTCACTTCATCATGCATGGATGGCTCCCTTGGATTCGTGATCCAGCACCTTGCCTTGTTCTACCACCGCCTCGCCGTCAAGCCGCACCGTGCAATGGCGCACGGGGATATCGATATGGCAGGCCGTGGTGCGGCTGCCGCCAGCTTCGTTGTTCGGGCCGAAGGAGCACAGGAAATTGCCTTCGAATGCGCGCGCATCCATGCCGATGGTGGCCTCGCGGTCATACATGGCGAGCGTGGACCAGCGCGCGCGCGGCTGCAGGCCCCAGCCGATATGCGACATGGCGTAGGCCTCGGGGTCGTTGAACGAGGCCATGTAATCGCTCAGCAGTTCGGCATCCAGGCCGCCTTCGATGCGGGTGACGTAGCCCTTCTCCACCGTGATGTCGATCGGCTCCTGCACATAGGATTTCATCGGCAGCAGGATATCGCCGCGATCGAGCACGATGCGCCCATTGGTGCCGCCCTCGTCCGGCCAGGTCAGCACGAAGCCGCTTGGCCAGTGGTCCCAGCGGCCCGGCTCATCGACAAAGCCGTACTCGCTGATGGCGGGAAACTCGCCCAGCGCGCAGCGCAGGTCGGTGCCGGCATCCGACGTGATGTGCATCTCCCGCGCGCGCGCCAGCCGCGCGGTGGCGGCTTTCACGCGGGTGCGGTCCCCTTCGGTGGGCACCAGCCGCACCAGCACCTCGGGCGGCTCCACGGCCAGCAGGATCTTGGTGCCGCCGGAGAGGATCTCGTGCTGCTCGGGCGAGAACAGCAGCGTCATCAGGTCCAGCACCAGGTCGCTGGCCTTGAGCGCGGCGATGGCGGCCGGGTTGCCGGTCAGCGGCGTAGTGCCGAGATAAGCCAGCGCGTCGCGGCTGAGCGCCTTGTCTGCGTTGACGGGCGGCAGGTCCAGCCGGTTGACGATGGCGCCCATCGCGGTGGCCGCCATCTGCGCCGTGCGCAGCGTTTGCGGATGCGTGGCGGCGCCTGTCAGCACCGTGACCGTCTGGCCCGGCTTCAGTTTTGACAGGATGAGCACCTGGCGCCATGCCTGGGTCAGGTCGTGATCGCTTACTGGCATGTGTTCTCCTTTCTGGTGAAGCAGGCAGCTCAGGCGGCAGCCTGGTCCTGCAGCAGCGGCGCACCGAGGAAATCGCCGAAGGCGCGGTAGAAACCCGCCTCGTCGTCCCACGGGATCATGTGGCCGGCATCCGCCACGCGCGCAAGCTGCACGGCAGGCAGCAAACCGCGAATTTCCTCGATGTCTTCGGCGCGGATCACGTCGCCGCGGCCGGCCACCATCAGCAGCGTGGGAACCCGTACCGACGGCATGTCGGCATGCACGTCATCGCGGTGGAAGTCCTCGAAGCTCGTGACGATGGCGCGCTCGTCGCAGGTGTGCAGCCACTCGGCGCGCAGGCGCAACTGCTCATCTGTCCAGGTCGGGCAGAAGCGGCGCATGCCTTCGGCATCGATGCCCTGGCGCGCCAGGCGGATGGAATCCACGTACCACGGCAGCTGCGAGGGATAGGCGCGCCGTCCCGGGCCGGAGACGGGCGGGTCCACCATCACCAGCCGGGTCAGCCCGGCCGGATTGCCGCGCGCGGCGCGAATGCCGATGCGCGCGCCCATGGAATGGCCAACGATGGCATAGCGCGCCAGGCCGAGCGCGTGCGCAAAGGCGACCACATCCGCCGCCTGCGCGTCCAGGCCGTAGTCCAGCGCATCGCCGGTCTCGGACAGGCCACGTCCACGCACATCCAGGATATAGGTATCGAAGTGCTTGCCGAACTGCTCGCCGACAAAGCCCCAGGTGACCGCCGGGCTGGTGATGCCGGGCACGATCACCATGGCATCGCGTTGCGCGCGCGCGCCGGTGCTGCCGCCGTAGCGCAGGTAATGCTGGCGGATGCCATTGGCGAACACGTTGCCGCCTTGGAGAAACTCGCTCATTGCTGGGCTTCCTTTACCGAAGACGTGATCAATAGGCACCTGACAGCAGCGCACCCGCGCCGGGCACGACCGGCTCCAGGTCGAGCTGCTTGAGGATGGCGTAGGTGGTGGCAATGGCCGCGGTGATGACCGGCTTGCCGGTCATGGCTTCCACCTTGGCCACCGCCGGCAGGGACGGCATCTGCACGCAGGCAGACAGCACGATGGCATCCACATCCTTGGTGTTCATCTGCGCGACGATGCCAGGCAGCCTGGCGGGGTCGTGGCGGCCCACTTCGAGGTTGTCGGGGATTTCCAGCGCGCGCCAGTCCACCACTTCATAGCCTTCGTTGCGGATGTAGTCCACCACCAGCTCGGTCAGCGGCTTCATGTACGGCGCAACCACGGCGATGCGCTTGGCGCCGATGACCTTGAGCGCGTCGATCAGCGCGCCGGCGCTGGTGATCACGGGCGCGTCAGCGCCGTTGGCGGCGGTATGGGCCTGCAGGCGCTTTTCAGAGACGCGATGGTAGCCGTGGCCCATCGCCATGATGGCCACCAGGCAGGCGTAGCCCAGCACGTCGACGCGGGCGTCGCTCAGTTCCAGCGCGCAGCGGTCGGACTCGGCGTCCATGGCCGCCAGCTCTTCCTTGACCACTTTCTTCATGCGCATGCGGCTGGAATGGAAGGTGAAGCGTTCGGGGCGCACCTGCTGGCGCAACGTCAGCATCGCCGGGATCTCGGTTTCCATGGTGGTGTTCGAGCTCGGCACGATCTGGCCGATACGGAAAATTTTCTGCACTGTCGACTCCGTCATCTGTCTGTTCTGTCCACCCGCCCTGGCGCCCATCCTGGCGGAGAAGCGCCCTGCACGGCCGGACCGGAGCCTTCATCGGTCTCCGTGTCCTGCGAACGATTGTAGTGTACACACGATATTTTCACAACAAGACGTTAGACCGGGCACGGCGCACGATTTCAGTGCCCACTTCATGAATCAACCCCTCATATGGTGCTTGATTTCACGGTCTATGGGCATTAACGCGGGGAATCCACTTTGGCATAAGGGTTTTCCATAGGGGTGGCATGTCATTTCTTTACAAGCAAATTTCTCGTGTGTACACTAGATTTACCGATTGGCCAGACGGCCACTTCAGACCCACATCACACCGCCAGGAGAAATATCGTGCAAGGCAAACCACGGATCGCAGTGATTGGCGCCGGACTGGGGGGGACGGTCGCGGCCGCCCTGCTGCAGCGCGCCGGATTCCAAGTCAAGCTGTATGAGCAGGCTCCGGCGTTCTCGCGCCTGGGCGCCGGCATCCACGTCGGGCCCAATGTGATGAAGGTCATGCGCAGGATCGGCCTCGAAGATGCGCTCAACGACATGGGCTGCCACCCGGACTACTGGTACAGCCGCGACTGGCAAAGCGGCGAAGTGATCGCCCAGATCCCGCTTGGGCGCTACGCGCTGTCGCATTACGGCGCCAGCTACCTGACCGTGCACCGTGGCGATTTCCACGCCCTGCTGACCGAGGCGGTGGCCCCCGGCACGCTGCTGTTCGACAAGAAACTGGCCGGTGTGGAAGACCTGGGCCATGTGGTGCGCCTGACGTTTGCCGACGGCACGGTGGACGAAGCCGACATCGTGATCGGCGCGGACGGCGTGAACTCCCGCATCCGCGAGACACTGCTGGGCGCTGAGCCGCCCAAGTACACCGGCTACGTGGCGCACCGCGCCGTGTTCCCGATCGCGCGTGTCAAGGGCTTCACCCATGACCGCTGCACCAAGTGGTGGTCCGACGATCGCCATATGATGGTGTACTTCGACACCAGCAAGCTTGACGAGATCTACTACGTCACCGGTGTGCCCGAGCCCACCTGGGACATGACCAAGAGCTGGCTGCCCAGCAGCATCGAGGAAATGCGCGCTGCGTTCGACGGCTGGCACGAAGGCGTGCAATCGCTGATTGAAGGCACCGTGGAAGTGACCAAGTGGCCGCTGCTGGAGCGCGATCCGCTGCCGGTATGGAGCCGCGGCCGCCTGGTGCTGCTGGGAGACGCCTGCCACCCGATGAAGCCGCATATGGCGCAGGGCGCGGCCATGGCCATCGAAGACGCGGCCATGCTGACCCGCTGCCTGCAGCAAACCGGGCTGTCGGACTTCAGCGCCGCGTTCTCGCTGTACGAAGCCAACCGCGCCGAGCGTGCCGGCAAGGTGCAACTGGTTTCACACAACAACACGTGGCTGCGCACCAACGAGAACCCGGACTGGTGCTTCGGTTACGATGTGTTCAACGAGCCGCTGGTGGAAGCCGGGCGCGTGGCCGCCGCAGCCTGAGCCACGCCCCAGCCAGACCGCCGGGTGCCTTCCCGGGCCCCGGCCCCGAGCGAGTGATGTTCTAAAACGCCCCCAGCCCCCCGATGAACACGCCCCGCCCCCTGTGCCTCCGGGTCAACCGGACCACGTACCAGCTCGATGCCGAGGTCGATCCCGACACGCCGCTGCTCTACGTCCTGCGCAATGACCTCGCCTGCAACGGGCCAAAGTACGGCTGCGGGCTGGGCCAGTGTGGCGCATGCACGGTGCTGGTGGACGGGGTGGCGGCGCGCTCCTGCGTAATTCCCGTGAAAGCGGTGGCGCAACGCGCCATCACCACGCTCGACGGGCTGGCCACCGGCGGGCAGCCCGATCCGGTGCAGCAAGCCTTTATCGATGAGCAAGCCGCGCAGTGCGGCTATTGCCTGAACGGCATGATCATGACCGCCAAGGCACTCCTGGCGGAAAACCCCGACCCCAGCGAGGCGCTGATCCGCGAGGCGCTGCGCTTCAACCTGTGCCGCTGCGGCACGCACGTGGAGATCCTGCGCGCGGTGCAACGCGCTGCCGTGTTGCTGCGCCAGGCCGCAGGCCGGGATGGCGCGGCATGAGCGGGCGCGACGACCTCGTCATGGCGCAGGCCGGCCCCGGCGCATGGCAGCCGCCGCCCGAGCGGGAGTGGCTGGCCGGGCACGTCATCCGCCCGCCCGTGCTGGCATGGCAAACCGGCACGCTCCTCAGCGCCCGCCTGATCGATTGCGACGATGCGGTCGCGCGCGCGGTGCCCGGTGTTGCCACGGTACTGCGCCGGGGCGACTTTCTCGGCATCGCTGCCGATACCGCGCCACAGGCGCTGCAAGCCGCCCACGCGCTACGCGCCCACTGGCAAGCCCCGCCGAAAGCGGCAGCCTCGGGCTTGCCGCTCGCCTGCCGCATCGTTGCCGAACACGGCGACGCCGCGCAGGCCATGGCGGATGCCGCTGGCCGCAGCGCGCAGGACTATCAATGGCCACTCGCCGGCCTGCAAGCCGCCGGCTGCACCGCGATTGCGGACTGGCGCGACAGCGCGCTGCGCGTGTGGCTGCCCAGCCGCCGCCCCGGCGCGTTGCGGGCCGAACTCGCCGCCCTGCTCGGCATCGGCGAAGACCGCATTACCTTGATCTGCTGGCAGGCTCCAGGCAACGACGAAGATCCCCTGTACGCCCACCACGCCGCCGCCGATGCCGCCCTGCTGGCGCATTCGGCCCGGCGTGCGGTGCGCGTGCGCGTGGAGGCCCATGAACTTGGCGCCATGCAGGCAGTGGTCAACACCCATATCGAAAGCGCCTGGACGTGCGATGGCGAAATTGCCGCCTATGCCGTCAACTCAGCCGTGGATGCGCGCGGCAGCGCGGCGGTCATGCACGCGCCGCCGTTGGCGCTGTGGCTAACGCGCACGCCAGCGCCGGTCAGCGAGATCGAGCCGCAAGCATCCGCCCCGCACGACGCGGGCGACGATGCCATCCTGCCACCCTACCGCTTTGACTGCCTGAGCGTCGCGCAGGCCGACCTGCCGGGACAGCCCCGCGCGGCAAGCACGCCGGCGCAGGCAGCGCGCGCCCACGTGTTCGCGCATGAGTCGCACCTGGACGAAGTGGCGGCAGCTAGTGCGCAGGATCCCGTGGCCTTGCGGCTGCGCCATCTCGACGACGCGCGCGGTGCTGGCCTCGTGCGCCGGGTCGCGGCGCAGGCCAACTGGCAGCCACGCGGCGAACGCCCGCAAGCGCAACAGAACGTACGGCGCGGACGCGGCTTCGCGTACGCCAGCACCATCGAAGCCGGGCAGGCCGATGGCGGCCAGCCCGTGCACAGCTGGTCGGCCTGGGTGGCGGAAGTCGAAGTGGATGCCACCACCGGCGAGGTCAGCGTCACCGGCGTCACGCTAGGACACGACAGCGATGCGGGCGAACAGGGCGGGGCCAATGCCGTGGCCTTGCAGCAGGAAGCCGCGCGCGCCGCACAGCAACTCACCGTCGACGGCAGCCGCTTCGATAGCTGGCCCGCCGCCAACCTGCCCGCGGTACACCATGCCAGCCTGCCGGCGCTTGCCACCACGCACTTGCCGCAATTGCCGGAAGTGCGCGTTGCCGGCGCGCTGACCCCCGCCAGCGCCACGCTCGGCACGAGCGCGGCCGCCACCCTGCCCGCCGCGCCGGCCGTGGCCAACGCCATCTACGACGCCACCGGGGTGCGCCTGCGCGAGCCGCCCTTCAGCGGCGAACGCATCCGGCTTGCGCTGGCCGCGCAGGCCAATCCCGAAGGCACGCCCAAGCGCGGCGCCGCCCGCAGGCGCAACTGGCTGCTGGCCGGCGCCACCGCGGCGGCCGGCTTGTTCGCCACGGCAATGCCATGGCGTGCGCCCATTGCGCCCGTGGCCCCGCCCGAACCCGGCTTCTACTCGGCCGCCACCATCGAGCGCGGCCGGCTGGTAGCGGCGGCCGGGGATTGCGCGGTCTGCCATACGGCACCCAACGGCGCGCGCAATGCGGGCGGGCTGGCGCTGGACACGCCGTTCGGCACCATCTACAGCACCAACATCACACCCGATGTCGAGACCGGCATCGGCAACTGGTCCTACGCGGCGTTCGAGCGCGCCATGCGCCAGGGCATTCATCGCGATGGCCGGCATCTATACCCGGCGTTCCCCTACACCGCCTTTGCCAAGACCAGCGATGGCGATTTGCAGGCGCTCTACGCTTACCTGATGGCCGCCGAGCCGGTGCGCGCCAAGGCACCCGAGACCGCGCTGGCCTTCCCCTACAACCTGCGCCCGCTGATGGCCGGATGGAACCTGCTGTTCCACAGCCCCAAGCCCTTCGAGGCCAATCCGGCCCGCTCGGCACAGTGGAACCGCGGCGCGTACCTGGCCGAAGGGCTGGGCCACTGCAGCGCCTGCCATTCGCCGCGCAACGCGCTGGGCGCCGAGCAAGGCGGGCGGCGCTATCTTGGCGGCGGCGAGGCCGAAGGCTGGGAAGCGCCCGCGCTGGGCAAGCTGTCGCACGCACCGGTGCCGTGGACGGAGCAATCGTTGTTCTCCTACCTGCGCACCGGCTACGCCCCGCATCATGGCGCGGCGGCCGGGCCGATGGCGCCGGTAATCGAAGAGCTGGCGCTGCTGCCCGAGGATGACGTGCGCGCCATCGCGCACTATGTGGCATCGTTCGGCGACGCGCAGCCCGATGCGGCGGCGGCCAGCGCACAGGCGCAGCAGCTTGAGCAACGCAGCGCCGATGCCGCGCGCACGCTTGGCGGACCCGCCGCGCGCCTGTACCAGAATGCCTGCGCGGTCTGCCACCAGAGCGACCAGGGCATCAGGCAATTCGGCATCAAGCCGTCGCTCGCGCTCAATACCAACCTGCACGGCGACAAGCCGGACAACCTGATCCGCGTGCTGCTGGATGGCATTCCCACGCCGGGGACAAGCGATCTGGGCTATATGCCAGCCTTTGGCGAGAGCCTGGACGACCGTCAGCTGACGCAACTGGTGCACTACCTGCGCAAGCGCTTCGCCCCCGACAAACCCGCCTGGGACAACGTGGACGATACGCTCGCGCGGCTGCGCGCGACGCCCACCCACCAACTCACTCATTAAGCAGGCATGAACAACGCCAGGCCGGCCTGAAGCCATCAGTCCGCCATTTTTCCGGCAAGCCGCCTTGCCGCCGCCCCCTGCCGCGCGTACCCGGTGCATACGCCGCGCGGCAGGGGGAAAACCCCGAGGAGAAAACCACCACCACGCTCTTGCCAGCTTGTTTTATGTAGCTTACGCTGAACGATCATGTAGCGGGCACTACATGAGTGCCGGATGAAGGAAAGCGGTGCCCCCCCTGCACAAGGACGGCGCGCAACACGCCGGCCAGCCCGCAGGAAACCATAAAAAAACAGCCCATCCATCACTGAACAGGCCTGGCCCGCTGCTTGCATAGCAAACAGCACAAGCCAGCCGCTCTCAGCGGTGGCAAAGACACACACACGGTAGACAACGGTAAACAGTAAAGGAGTGAACATGTCGTATCAGTATCAAGACGGCGCGGCGGGCGTACTACCCGCGGCGGCCGAGCCAGACATCTACCGCAAGGTGACCTGGCGCCTGATCCCGTTCTTCTGCGCCTGCTATCTCGCCGCCTATCTCGACCGCATCAACGTCGGGCTGGCCAAGCTGCAGATGCTGGACGACCTGCACTTCAGCGAGACGATCTACGGACTGGGCGCGGGCCTGTTCTTCGTGGGCTACATCCTGTTCGAGGTGCCCAGCAACCTGGTGCTGCAAAAGGTGGGCGCGCGCCTCTGGATCGCCCGCATCATGGTGACGTGGGGCCTGCTGTCCGGCGCAACCATGTTCGTCAACACGCCAACGCAGTTCTACGTGCTGCGCTTCCTGCTGGGCGCGGCCGAGGCCGGCTTCCTGCCCGGCGTGCTGCTGTACCTGACCTACTGGTTCCCCACCCACAAGCGCAGCAAGATCATCGCGCTGTTCATGATGGGCCTGCCGCTTGCCAGCATGATCGGCAGCCCGCTGTCCGGCTGGATCATGACCGCTTTCGCCGGCATGCACGGCTGGGCCGGCTGGCAGTGGCTGTTCTTCCTGGAGGCCATTCCCTCGGTGCTGCTGGGCGTGATGGTGTTCTTCTACCTGCCCAACGGCATCAAGGATGCCAAGTGGCTGCAGGCTGACGAAAAGCGCACGTTGCAGCGCAACCTGGATACGGACGTGCTGGTGGAAAACAACCACTCGCTGATGGCCGCCTTCGCCGATCGCCGCGTGTGGATGCTGGGCCTGATCGACATGTGCCTGCTGATGGGCACGTACTCCATCGGCTTCTGGATGCCCACCATCATCCGCGACTCCGGCGTGGCCAGCCCGCTGCACATCGGCCTGCTCACCGCCATCCCGCACGCCGCGGCGGTGATCGGGATGCTGCTCAACGGCGCACACTCCGACAAGACACGCGAGCGCCGCTGGCACATTGTGCTGCCCACCCTGGCAGGCGCCGCCGGCCTGGTCGGCAGCACCTTCGTCACCGGCTCCACCTCCGCCACCTTGGTGATGCTGACGGTGGCCAATGTGGGCATCGTGGCGACCTTCCCGGTGTTCTGGTGCCTGCCATCCACCTTCCTGAGCGGCACCGCGGCCGCCGCCGGCATCGCGCTGGCCTGCTCCATCGCCAACCTGGGCGGCTTCGCGGCCACCTACCTGCTGGGCTGGCTGAAGGACACATTCCACAGCCCGAGCGCTGGCCTGATCCTGTTCGCAGGCTGCCTGGTGGCGAGCTGCTTCCTGGTGCTGGCGATGCCGGCCAAGGTGGTTAACCGGTAGCCTGGATCAGGCCCGTGCCGGAGCCGCCGAACGGGCCAAATCCGCGCGCCATGACGACGGCTGTCTCTCCATCTCCCCTCAGGGGGAGATGGGTGGCTTAGCTAGGAGCCACTTGAAGCGAAGCCCGTGGTGTTTGTGTTTTCCAGCACGCAGGCGTAACGAGCGCCCGCCCTCTCTCCCAACCTCTCTCCCGCGCGTGGGAGAGAGGAGCACGACAACGTAGATCCGGCCCTTTCAGCAGCAAAGCGAGCACAAAGATTGAGCCGCACGCCGCTTATCCGTACCATGCTGCCCATGCAAAGCAGGATCAAGGCAGGATAACGGTATGACTCTCAAGACTCTCGACGGCGCGCTGGCCTTGCTGACCTACTTCACGGTGCGCCAGCCCACCTGGGGCGTGCGCGAACTGGCCAAGCACAGCGGGGTGCATCACGCGGTGGTGCACCGCGTGCTGGCCACCTTTGCCGCCAACGGTTTCCTGGTGCAGGACGCAGCCAGCGGCAAGTATTCGCTGGGGCTGCGGCTGTTTGAGCTGGGCCAGGTGGTGCGCAAGACGTTCTCGCCCGCCGAGGTGGTGCAGCCCGTACTGGAAAAGCTGGCCGCGCAAAGCGGCGAGACTGTCTTCCTGTCGTGGCTGGACGGCCATGAAGGGCTATGCGTCGGCATGGTCCAGAGCCAGCATCAGCTGCGCTTCTCGATCGAGCTGGGACAGCGCTTTGCGCTGCACGCGGGCGCGCACGCCAAGGCCATCCTGGCCTTCCAGGACGACGCCTTCCGGGCTCGTGTGCTGGAAAACGCCAGGCAGCGCGCCCAGGGCCAGCCTACGCTGGCCGCGCCCGATCCCGCCGTCATCGAGCAGCAGCTTGCCGAGATCCGCGAGCAGGGCTGGGCCCATACGCGCGGCGAGGCCGCCGCCAGCGTGGCGGGGCTGGCCCTGCCGCTGTGGTCGCGCGACCAGACCGAGGTGGTTGGCTCGCTGGCCATTGCCGGTCCGCAGCAACGCCTGAATGAGGAGTCGGTCCCGCGCATGCTGGAAGCCCTGCGCGAAGCCAGCCGCCGCCTGGAAGAGGTGGTGGGTTTCGGGCGCTAGCGCGCCCACAAGGCGCGCGCCACCGCATCGCCGCCGGCACCACCGCCGAACACAAGCTGACCGATGGAGAACCCCAGCTCGCGGTAGCTCTCCCACTGCGCTTCATTGAAGAACTGCTCGATCGTGGGTTCCTGCGGAAACGCCGGATGGCCGGCGCGGTACTGCTGCACATCAACCGGCGCCGAGGCAATCGGGCAGGGCTTGAGCAGCACGATGCGCGATACGGGACGGCGCGTGGCGGCGGGCTCAAGCGCACGGTACACGTTCAACAGCAGCGCGCACTTGTTGGCCGCCGCCGGGTTCTGGCGAGCCGCCGGCAGAAAATCCTCCGGCGTGCCGAACACGCTGCCCAGCACGGCATCGCCGGCGGCCGCGGCATCGACCACGATCTCCAGCCCCATGTCGATGCGGGCCAGCCGGATCAGGTTGGCCAGGTCGCCGAACTGGTAGTCCGGGTCCGCTCCGCAATCGCACAGCACGACCAGCCCCACCCCGCGCTCGGGCCGCAGCAGCTCATACACGGCGGTGTTCTCGAAATGCCCGCCGTCCGACAGGTATTGCCAGCCGCGCCGCGTGCCATGAAAGCGCGCGCTCAGTTCGCAGGCCAGGTAGTACTGCGTGCGGAACAGCGTGATCAACCCGCCCAGCCAGGGCGACCCGGGCAGGTCCGCCTGCACGCAGTTGCGGTCTGCGCCGCCGGCGCGCGGCGCGCTGCCGGCATCCAGCGGGTACGACGGCCACCAGGTGCCCAGGCGCAGGTTGGCCAACCCTAGCAGCAGCGATGTGCCCAGCGTGGTGGAGCGGCCCAGCCCGGTCGAAACCACCGCGCCCGAGGTCGCGATCCAGTCGCCCAGCGTGCGCGATTGCGAGAGCTCGCTGCCGCCCGCCTTGTGCGTTTCCGGAAAATAGCGCTGCCCGTCCACGGTGAAGCGCACGAACGAATCGTCGGGCATGGTACGCGAGGCCGTCGCCGGGAGCACGAAGGGGCCCGGCGCCACGCATAGCGGCTTGCCCTTGCGGTCGCGCTGCACCAGTTGCTCGGCGGGATCCACGGTGAGGTTGAGCGTGACGTTGATCAGGTGCAACGGCGCCAGCATGGCGGGATCGTAGTAGGTGTTCAGGCTGAGCGCATCGCCGTCCGCTGGCTCGGCCACGCTCAGCCTGGCGCGCTGGCTGCCATGCTGCTGCGCGGGCGCCGCGCCGCTGCCGGGCATGAAGCGCTTGCCGTTGGAGCCGCCGAGGTAGGCGCGGGTCAGCCGGGCCGAGTAAAACGGCTGCAGCGTCGACAGGTTCAGGAAGCCGGCGAAACGCCCGGCGATCATGGTCAGCCCGAGCGCCAGCACGATCAGCGTGCACAGCACCGGCGTGGTGTAGGCGTTGCCGAAGGTGAACCAGTCGAGCGGCTCGCCACCATTCCAGCGCACCCACAGCACCAGCCATGACCACAGCACGAAGACCAGCAGCGCCACCACGGCGGCGGCAGCGCCGGCCAGCAGCGACACCGGCAGACGCGCGCGCCACGTGCCGCCCTTGCCATTGCCGCCGTTACCGCCCTTGCCGTCTACCAGCGCCGCGCCATAGCGGATCAGCCAGACCAGCCCACCCAGCGTCCCCGCCGGCCCGAGCGTGCGCCAGGGCTGATGGGAGGCCTGCGTGTAGAGATAGAAGGTGCGCGCCACGGTGTCCGCCACACCCAGCGCCGCGAGCCACAGCGCAACGCCAATGGCCTGGCTCAGCAGGCGCGTGGCCCGCACCCGGTAGTCCTGCACGGTAGCCGGCGGCATCCGGCACAACACAAAGCAGCAAGCCACGCCCAACAGCGTCAACACCGCCATCGCCAGCAACAGGCACGACAGCACCAGCCCCGGACCCAGGTGGTGCAGTGCCGCGGCCATGACCAGCATCGCCACGCCGGCCAGCGCGGCCAGGCGCGTGGCGAGGCTGTCAAAGCCCAGGGCCAGCTTGCCATCGCCGCCGCGCGGATAGACCAGCCAGTACGCCACGCCCGGCGGCACGGCAAACAGCAGGAGCGCCGCCAGCGGCAGCCACAGCAACTCGCTCCACCAGATCGCCAGGCCACCCTCGTTGAACACCTGGCGAGCGTCGTGCAGCAGGTCCAGTTCGTGCCGGCCCAGGTCGAGCCAGGTGCCGATGGCGAGATGGCGCAGCAGCGCCAGCACCGCCAGCAGCAACAGCAGCGCGCTGCCGATCACGTACTGCATGGCGAACCAGTTGCGCACCACCAGCGAGGCCGCGTAGAGCGAATCGCCGGCGCCGGTCGGCGTCAGGTAACGGCCGTTCTCGCGCAGCCACGCCACCGCGGCGCGCCCCGGATCGGGGGCGTAGGACACCGACGAGTGGATGCGCTCCGGCGGCTCATGCTGCAGCGTGCGGTAGGCGAGTGCCGCAGCCTCCGGCGGCGTGGTGCCCGGCTTCAACC
The DNA here is from genome assembly GCF_058802485.1 of Cupriavidus sp. GW822-FHT02D05. Lineage (NCBI taxonomy): Bacteria > Pseudomonadati > Pseudomonadota > Betaproteobacteria > Burkholderiales > Burkholderiaceae > Cupriavidus > Cupriavidus sp. GW822-FHT02D05. The sequence goes on from NZ_JBXAOE010000004.1 coordinate 342,356, forward strand.
GGCCCGGCACAAACAGGCTGCAAAAGAAAGCGCCGATGTAGCCGCCGCCGCTGACGGTGGACAGGTAGTCAAACTGGCCGAGCAAGGAGGTAGTGGCTGGCGCGGGGGCGGGGTTGATGGCATCCGGTCCGTCGCCTTCCTGGATGGCGTCCGGCGGCGCCTCGTTGGCAACTGCGTGCAGCGCAGGACCGGCCACCGGTGGCGCAGGCGCTTTGGCCAGTGCCTGCATCACGCCCAGGCAGAACGTCGCGCTGCGGATCCCGCCGCCCGAGAGTGCCAGCGCCCAGTTGCTGTCGCCATCGCGCAGGCGCCGGGCAATCCCGAGCTGGCGGCGCCGGCGCGCAATGCGGGCCAGTTCGTCATCCGAAGGCTGCTCTTGGACTGGCATGCGGGGCCCCTTCCTTTGCACATTCCCGCCCAAGTATAGGCGGCGTCATGGTGTGGCGAAGCACGCATGCGTGCGCCGTTGCGCGGCGACGTTCGGTGTTTACCCTGATTGTTCGATGCCATGGCGAGGCCTAGCATTTTACATATACAGAGACACTGTCTCTTATACAGAGACATAAACAGCAAGACGCAAAGATCGCATGCTCAAGACCCTCAACGGCGCCCTCGGCCTGCTGACGCATTTCAGCGTGCGCCAGCCGAGCTGGGGCGTGCGCGAACTCGCCAAGCACGCCGGCATCCACCATGCGGTGGTGCATCGCGTGCTCGCGACCTTCGCCGCCAACGGCTTCCTGGTGCAGGACGCGGCCGGCCGCTATGGCCTGGGCCTGCGCTGGCTGGAACTGGGGCAGGCCACGCGCCAGGCTTTCTCGCCCAGCGAAGTCGTGCAGCCCGCGCTGGAGGCGCTGGCCACGCAGAGCGGCGAGACCGTCTTTCTGTCCTGGCGCGAGGGCTTTGAGGGCTTGTGCACGGACATTGCACAAAGCCCGCACCAACTGCGCTTTTCCATCGAAGTGGGCCAGCGCTTCCCGCTGGTTGCCGGCGCGCATGCCAAGGCCATCCTGGCCTTCCAGGACGAGGCCTTGCGCCTGCAGGTGTACCGCGCGGGCGGCTGGCAGGACGCGGCGGTGGACGCGCTGGAGGCACAGCTCACCCGCATCCGCGCCGACGGCTGGGCACATACCCGTGAAGAAGCCGCCGCCGCGGTGGCCGGGCTGGCGGTGCCGCTGTGGTCGCGCGACAGGCGCGCGGTGGTGGGCTCGCTGGGCATCGCCGGGCCGATGCAAAGACTGGACGTACAGGCCGTTCCCCGCCTGCTGGACGCGATGCGCCGGGCCAAGGGGCCAATCGAGGAGGTTGCCGGCTTCATCCGCTAAAAAAAACGTGCGGAGAACACTGGCAGGACAGATGATGAAAGGTAGAACCATGGAAGCCCCGGCAGCAATGAACCCACCCCTGGCGGCCAAGCCCGCCACACGCGCGCGCATCACCGAACCCTTCCTGCTGCTGGTATCGGTGGGGCTATCGGTCTTCGGCGCGATGATTGGCATGCAGCTGATCGTCTCGCTCGGCATCTCGGCCAATACGTCGATCATCGGCGCGCTGATCGCCATCGTGTTCTCGCGCATCCCGCTGGAGATCACGCGGCGCTTTCGCGTGCTGGAGCGCCAGAACCTGGTGCAGACTGCGATTTCCTCGGCCACCTTCGGCGCGGCCAATTCCCTGATGATCCCGCTCGGCGTGCCCTACGCCATGGGCATGCCGGAGCTGGCCACGCCGATGCTGATCGGCGCGGTGATCGCCATGTTTGTCGACGGCGCCATGCTGTATTTCCTGTTCGGCAGCAAGATCTTCCCGGCGACCGGCACCTGGCCGGCCGGCATCGCCACCGCTGAGGCGATCTGGGCTGGCGACCGCGGCGGGCGCAAGGCGGCCTTTCTCGGCCTGGGCATCGCGGTGGGCGTGGGCGGGGCCTGGCTGGGCATCCCGATGTCGGCCTTTGGCGCTGCGTTCCTCGGCAACCTGGCCGCGCTGAGCATGTTCGGCCTGGGGCTGCTGACGCGCGGCTACTCGGTGCCGCTACTCGGCATCGACATTGCCAAGGCCTATATCCCGCACGGCCTGATGATCGGCGCCGGGCTGGTGGCGCTGTTCCAGGTGGCACGCGAGATCCACAAGTCGCGCAACGCCCCCGCCGCCGACGCCCGCACCATCGAAGTCCCGGCCGCGCGCGCCAGCCGCATTCTCTCGGGCGGCTTCCTGGTCTACCTGGCCATCGCACTGCTGATCTCGGTGCTTGCCGGCCATGTCTCCGACATGTCGCTCGGCATGCTGGTGGCATTCGTGCTCTACGCCGCGTTTGCCGCCTATGTGCACGAGCTCATCGTGGGCATCGCGGCCATGCACTCGGGCTGGTTCCCGGCCTTCGCCGTGGCGCTGATCACGCTGACCATCGGCATCCTGATCGGTTTCCCGCCGACGGCGCTGGCGGTGCTGGTGGGCTTCTCCGCCGCCACCGGCCCGGCCTTCGCCGACATGGGCTACGACCTCAAGACCGGCTACCTGCTACGCGGCGAAGGCCGCGACATGGAGGCGGAGCTGGCCGGGCGCAAGCAACAGTTCTTCGCCGCGATGATCGGCTTTGCCGTGGCGGCCGTGGTGGTGCTGGTGTTCCACGGCACCTTCTTCTCGCAGGGCCTGCTGCCGCCGGTGGACCGCGTCTATGCCGCATCGATCAAGGCCGGCTCGTCCGCCGAGATTGCGCGCAACCTGGTGATCTGGGCCATTCCGGGCGCGCTGTTGCAGTTGCTGGGCGGCTCCAAGCGCCAGCTTGGCATCCTGCTGTCCACCGGCATGCTGATCGCCTCGCCGCTGGCCGGCTGGGCGGTAATCGCAGGGCTGCTGATCCGCTTCGTGCTGCTGCGCCTGCGTGGCGAGCGCGATATCGCGCAGATGAGCGCCTTCGCCGGCGGCGTGATCGCGGGCGACGCGCTGTTCAGCTTCTTCGGCTCGGTCACCAAGCTGCGCAAGTAAGCCTTGCCGAAGCACCTTCTTTCCTGCATCACCCCGAGACGTTCCATGGATATCCAAGCAATCCGCGCCGACACCCCGCTGACGGCCTCCACCATCTATCTCGATACCGCGGCGGCCTCACCGCCGCCGGACGCCGTGCTCGACGCGGTGCGCGCGTACCTGCTCGATACCGGCCACGTTGGCATCTACCTGCCGGCCTTCCGCAAGGCCACCTATGCCCGCGTGGAAGCCGCGCGCGCACAACTCGCCGGCCTGCTGGGCGCGGCCGCCGACGAGATCGCCTTCACCAAGAATGCCACCGAGAGCATCTCCATCGTGGCGCGCGGCATCGCCTGGCAAGCGGGCGACGAAGTGCTGGTGGCCGACACGGAAATGCTCAGCAACCTGCTGCCGTGGAAGCGCCTGGGGCAAACCCACGGCATCGTGGTGAAGATGGTCGCGGCCGATGCGCAAGGTCTGCTGAGCCCCGACAGCTTCGCCGCCGCCGTCACCCCGCGCACGCGCCTGCTGACGTTCTCGCACCTGCCCAATTCGACCGGCGCGGTGCAGCCGGCCGCCGCCATTTGCGCGGTGGCACGCGCGCATGGCGTGCTGTCGCTGGTCAATGCCGCGCAAAGCGTGGGCATGCTGCGCTCCGACGTGCAGACGCTGGATTGCGATTTCCTGGCCGGTTGCGGGCGCAAGGCGCTGCGCGCCACCGAAGGATCGGGGTTTCTCTATGTGCGCCGCGCGTTGATCGAGACCATCGAGCCCGCGCTGGTGGGCTGGTGGAACGGCAGCTATGACCGCGCCACCGGCGCGCTGTCGCTGGTGCCGGGCGCACGCCGGTTTGAAGCCGGCTGCCCGATCGTGCCGGCCATCCTCGGCCTGGGCACCGCCATCGGCTATGCCGAACGCATCGGCATCGACGCCATCGAAGCACGCGTGCGGGATCTCACCGCCTACGCCGTGGAAAAGCTCTCCGCCGTCGCCGGCTTCGAACTCTACGGCCCATCCAATGCCGCCGACCGCATCGGCATCGTGCCCTTCAACGTGCGCGGCGTGGACCCGGCCAAGATCGTAGCCGCGCTGGAGCAGCAGCAGTGCATCATCGAAGCTGGCAACTTCATGGCCGATGCCATCCTGGCGCGCTACGGCGTATCCACCATGGCACGCGTCTCGCTGCACTACTTCAATACGCATGAGGAAATCGACCGCGTGGCCGAACTGATCGCCGCCGCCGTGGCCTGAGCCTGACATCACGACTGAACTACCGGAACCCGACATGAACCAACGCATCTTGCTGATGAGCAGCTCCCGCAAGGACAACCTCGGCTACCTCGAACACGCTGACGCGCAGATCCATGCCCTGCTCAGGCACGAGCCACGCAAAGTCTTGTTCATCCCCTTCGCCGGCGTGACCTTCAGCTTCGATACCTATGAAGGCATGGTCAAGCCGGTGTTCGAGCGCCTGGGCTACGCGCTGGCGTCCATCCACCACAGCGCCGACCCGCGCCGCGCCGTGGACGAGGCCGAAGCCATCGCGGTTGGCGGCGGCAACACGTTCGCGCTGCTCAAGCGCCTGTACGACGCCGATCTCGTCGACGCGATCCGCGCCAAGGTGCAGGCCGGCACGCCGTACGTGGGCTGGAGCGCCGGCAGCAACGTGGCCTGCCCGACCATCCGCACCACCAACGACATGCCCATCGTGCAGCCACCCTCGCTGCGCGCGCTGCGCCTGGTGCCGTTCCAGATCAACCCGCACTTCATCAGCGGCAAGCCCGCCGGCCATAACGGCGAAAGCCGCGAAGAGCGCCTGGCGGAGTTCCTGCACATCAACGCGCCGGAGCAGGTCTTCGCGCTGCCGGAGGGCTCCGCGCTGTTCTCCGACGGCAGCAACGGCACGGTGCTGGGCGAGCGCCACGCGCTGCACTTCACGGCCGAGGGACAGGTACAGACGCTGCGCGAGGGCGAGACCTTCCCTTTGTCGCGTATCACCGGGCCGGCCGGCATGGACGGCTGGCAAGACTTCCGGGCCTGATTTCCGGGCCCGAATCCGGGACCTGATTCCAGGCGCCTCGCGGCGCCAAACCACCTACGCCACACCCCGACGCAGGGCGAAAGACCCCTGCGCGGGCCCCCTATTACCCTTGGAGGAGGAAACACCATGACTAACAAGCACTGGCTTGGCGCACTCGCATTGAGCCTGCCCGCCGCCGCAATGGCGCAGAGCGGCGTCACGCTGTACGGCGTGATCGACACCGCGCTCACCTACCAGACCCATTCGGACCCCAACGGCAGCGCGCTGGCTGGCCTGCAACAGGGGGGAGAGGGCTTTCTGTCCGGCAGCCGCTTCGGCCTCAAAGGCAGCGAAGACCTGGGCGACGACCTGTCGGCGGGCTTCGTGCTGGAAAACGGCCTGCTGGCGGACACCGGCAAGCTCGACCAGCAGGGCCAGCTGTTCGGGCGCCAGGCGTATGTGAGGATCGGCAGCAAGCGCTACGGCGAAGTGGCGCTGGGCCGGCAGTACACCACGGCCAACACCATGCTGTACTACGTGGACCCGCTCGGCGTGGGCGCCGCGCCGTCCAATGCGTGGATGGTCTTCCTGACCGGCCAGCGCTATGACAACGCGATCAGCTACACCGGCAACTACGGCCCGGTGGCGCTGATCGCCGAGTACGCGCTGGGCGAGACCGCCGGCAAGGGCTCCGCGATGTCGTCGGTCTCGCTGGGCGTGAAGTACGCCTCGGGCCCGCTAGTGGCCGTGGGCGACTTCCAGCAAACCCGCGACAGCATGAGCCGCGCCGCGCGCATCTACCTGGCCGGGCTGAAGGCCTCGGTCGGCCGCGCGAGCCTGTTCGCCAACTATATCTACAGCGACCGCGACGCTGGTTTCGACTCGTCCAAGGGCGGCACCGATACCGCCACCATCACCAGCATGTCGACCGCCGCCACGGCCACCAACCGCGCGGCGTTCAACTCGGTGTTCGGCAGCAGCCGGCGCGACGACTTCTTCACCGTGGGTGCCAACTACACGGTCACCCCCGCCGTCACGCTGACCGCCAGCGTGATGCACGACCGCACCCGCGCCGACGCCTTCAGCGGCAACCGCACCACCGCCTACGGCGTGGCGGACTACGCCTTGAGCAAGCGCACCGACCTCTACCTGGCGCTGGCGTACGACTGGGTGCATGGCGACTGGTCCGGCCTGTTCGGCAACGCAACGACCAACTGGACCGGCGACAGCGGCAAGAAACTGGACGGCCGCAACAACCAGACCACCGTGATGCTGGGCATGCGCCATTTGTTTTGAAGGTACGGCAGGCCAACGCGGATTGGAATGACGGCGGCATATCCGCCGCCCGCCCTCTCCCCCAGCGGCAACAGAAACGACATCGTCAGCGCACCGATTCGGTGTAGCCGTGATTCCCGCCCCCAGGCGGAAATCACCCAAGCGCGATGCGAAGCGAGCCGTGGAGGTGTTCAGAGGCCGTATGGGGCGCCTCGGGATTCGGCGAAAAGAGCGGAAAAGAGGGACCCATGTCTGAGTATCG